>JBBTCW010000063.1:0-44441 GCA_038043025.1 Pseudomonadota bacterium
CGCCTAAATCGCTATTATGGGCGAGTTTTCACCAGCCCACCTCTGAGCTGAGGATGAGATAAAGAATACCAGCTTACCTCTGAGCTGAGGATTATAAGATCCTGATAATCATTTCGCTGAACTGCATCTATAGTCATCCGGACAATTATAAAATTGCATTTCCAACAACGTCAATAACCTGATAGACTTCATCTTTTACAAAAAAATAACATGAGTCATATTATCAAACAACGATCATTTTATCGACGATTAAAACTGTTTTTAGCGGTCTTTGGTCCCGGCATGGTTGTGATGTTGGCTGATACTGATGCCAGTAGCGTGATTACGGCTGCGCAAACCGGCGCCATCTGGCAATATCGCATGATCAACCTGCTACTGCTCTTAATTCCTATTCTGTATATTACCCAAGAACTCACCGTACGATTAGGCTTGGTCACTCGCTTAGGTCATGGCGAATTGATCAAAAAACATTTTGGAAAATTTTGGGCGTGGTTTTCAGTCACGACATTATTGGTCTGTTGTGTCGGCGCTATCATCACTCAGTTTGTGGGTTTAGTTGGCGTTGGCATGTTATTTAATATCCCTGGCTGGATTATTGTATTATTAACCACGCTATTTTTAACGACTATTATTGTCACCGGCACCTATCACTCCGTTGAACGCTGTGCGATGGCCATTGGTTTATTTGAACTCGTTTTTTTAGTCGTTGCGTATATGGTACATCCTTCGTGGCCAGCCATCATAAAAGGACTAACAAGCGCGCCCTTCACCAACCCAGATTATTTATATTTGATGGCTGCAAATATAGGCGCCGTTATTATGCCTTGGATGATCTTCTATCAACAGTCAGCGATCGTCGACAAACAATTAACAAAAGAAGCGCTCTCATTAGCGCGCTGGGATACTGCAATTGGCGCGGTCGTCACCCAAACGATAATGATCGCCATCGTTATTACCACCGCATCCACGATTGGCAAAACACATCCCGGCGAATCATTAACCACCGTTCATCAAATCAGTGAAGCCTTAACACCTTCTTTAGGAAAAATAGCGGGCGAAATTTTATTTGCACTCGGCATGACGGGTGCATCACTCGTTGCGGCGATTGTCGTATCATTAACCGCCGCTTGGGCACTTGGCGAAATCACTGGTTATAAACATTCACTCGAACATAAACCGCGCGAAGCCCCATGGTTTTATATTATTTATTTTCTTACATTATTGGCTGGCGGGATGCTGGTTTTATCGGGAATTAATTTAGTTAACCTCAGTGTTGCCGTTGACGTGCTCAATGCGATATTGCTGCCGATCGTTTTAGGCTTTTTATTTTTATTAGCGCTCACTGCTCTACCCAAACCCTTTAAACTCAATAAATATTATGCCATTCTTGTGGGCGTTGTTTTATCGGCGACATCGTTATTTGGTTTGATTGCCGGTGTTTGGGGAGGGATTCATGTGTTTTATTAAGACCTTTTGGTCATGCCGTGCTATGAACGCGCGTCTCTGTCGTGGGACGACATACAGTAGATATACTTAAAACGGGGAGATGGTTATCTCCCCGAGTATTCCAAAAAGCTAATGAGTATTTTACGGTTTTAGGTTATAAACTCTGCAGCTGTAAAAGATGCTACCATCGCTTAACGTTTCACGCACAAGCTTAATACCCTGCGCAGGCCAGTTATCATTATCATTATCTGCTGCATTACACTCGTTAACGACCTGATAAATCGTGCTGCCTTCCTTCACAGAATTAAGCTCCACACCTATTAACCTTTTATCTCCATTTATCTGTGTTTGCAGCGTTGTTGGTTTATTATAACTTATCTGCGCAGACTGTTTACTGCTGGTACCATCAAAGCTGCTTAATAGGTAATTTAAATTAACCGTCTGCGGCACAGAACCATCAGGTTTTTCACCTTGAGTCACATAGGTAACCGGCACATAGGTACCGGTATCCGTTGCGTTCGCCGCCAAGACACTACCCGATAAAAGAATCCCGGAAATAACACTCAGTGTACTGATCATTTTCATTTTCATTTTCATTGTTTCTTACCTCTTAAGTATATTATTTTCCCTAATTTTGATCAAACGAGAATTCCATCTCAGACCATCATTTTACACAAATTTCATCATAAAATACACAACTCGACCAAAATCCTCCAGCAAAACTAAAATTCGTGTGGTTATTTTTTGCTCAGTCCTGGCGCCGTATAAACACGAGTTCCGAAACTCGCGTCATAACGATATCTACCCGGATGCAAATCACGCGGCAATAAAATCGATCCGAATCGTACGCGCATCAATCGACTGATTTTTAATCCTTGCGACTCAAATAACCGTCGCACCTCACGGTTTTTGCCTTCGGTCAAAATCACTTTATACCAACGATTCGCGCCACGACCACCGGCTAATTTGATCGATTTAAAATGCGCCATGCCTTCTTCTAATCGCACCCCTTTGGTTAACCGTTTAATCATTTCAGAGGTTACGTCGCCTAATACGCGTACTTGATATTCACGTTCGATCTGTGAAGCCGGATGCATGAGATGATTAGCCAACTCACCATCATTCGTAAACAATAACAATCCTGAACTATTGATATCCAGTCGCCCAATCATAATCCAGCGACCTTTTTTAATCACCGGCAACGCTTCAAAAACTGTGCGACGTCCTTCAGGATCGCTGCGCGAACAAATTTCACCTTCGGGTTTGTGATACAATAATATTTTAGTCGGCGTTACATGCGTTGAATGTTGCTTAATCAACTTATCATCGACATGAATTTTATCGCCTAACGATGCGCGATCGCCTAATTTTGCAGGCCGATCATTGAGCCGCACACGCCCCTCGTCAATCCATTTTTCAATTTCACGGCGCGAACCTAAGCCTAAATTGGCTAATACTTTTTGTAGTTTTTCAGTTTTCATGCCGATTCTTCAATATCTGCCGAGCTATCCAACTCCTCTGACACTAACTCAGCCGCTTCCACTTCCACATTGGCCGCGGCTTCTTGCAAATCTTCCAAGGTTAACTGCTTTCTCAAACTATCTTCGAGTTGATCCAGCGCTTGAATTTCAGGCAACGACGGCAATTCGCTTAAACTCTTTAACCCAAAATCATCTAAGAATTTTTTGGTTGTGCCATATAACCCCGGCTTGCCCGGCACATCTCTAAATCCAATCACATGAATCCAATCTCGTTCCATTAACGTACGAGTAATGTTCGTGCTCACCACCACGCCACGCACGTCACTGATTTCTGCGCGCGTAATCGGTTGGCGATACGCAATCAATGCCAACGTCTCTAAAAAGGCTCGCGAATAACGCGCGGGCTTTTCTTCCCAGAGCTTTTGAATCCACTCAGAAAATTCCGCTTTCACTTGAAACTGAAACCCGCTGGCTAATTCTTTTAATTCTATACCTCGATCGGCATAGTCCTCCATTAATGTCGTTAATGCCTGACGAATCGCTTGTTTTTCGGGACATTGATTCTGTTCAAATAAATTCGCCAAATCATTAATCGACAACGGTCGATCCGCTGCAAATAAAGAACCTTCTAAGATACGACACAGCTGTTTGTTATCACTCATGCACCACCGCCCTCAAATGAATCGGAGCAAACGGATGTGATTGCACAATTTCAATCACCGAACCCCGTATTAACTCCAAAATTGCAATAAATGTCACTACGACTCCCATACGCCCTTCACTGATATTAAAAAATATTGAAAAAGGCACAAATTTACTTCCGCCCAACGCACTAACAATAATCGACATGCGCTCACGAATGGATAATGTTTCACGTTCTACGTGATGCGATGTATTTAACTTTGCGCGCTCTAACACGTCCGCAAATGCCATCATTAATTCTTTCAACTCCACCGCGGGCAATGGCTTTTCAACCGACATCGGCGGCGTTTCTGCTTTCGCCACAAAGGTATCACGGCCACGTCGCGGCAAGACATCAATATTTTCTGATGCTGTTTTGTAACGCTGATATTCTTGCAATCGTCTCACTAATTCCGCACGCGGATCTTCTTCGTCCGTCTCTTCAAGCGGTCTGGGCAGCAATAGGCGGGATTTAATTTCAGCTAACATCGCTGCCATCAATAAATATTCAGCCGCCAATTCCAAATTCAAGACTTGCATCAATTCAATATATTGCATGTATTGCCGTGTAATATCTGCAACCGGCAAATTTAATACATCAAAGTTATGTTTTCGGATCAAATAAAGCAACAGATCCAACGGCCCTTCAAACGCTTCTAAAAAAATCTTGAGCGCTTCGGGTGGAATATATAAATCATCCGGTAATTTTTCAAATAACTGTCCATTGACAAAAATACCACCGGCTTCCTGATCAATGATCATCTCTTGTGTATCAATCGCTTCTTCCGTCACTTTACATATCCTGTTATGCCCATCGCCTCACGCACTTCACACATTGTCTTTTCGGCCACTGCCCGAGCTGCTTCACATCCCTTCTCTATAATACTATGCACAAGCGCGGGGTTTTGTTCAAATTCTAAAACGCGTTCACAAATCGGCGCTTGCTCCTGCAATACCTTGTCAATCAAAGCCCGTTTACATTCTATGCACCCAATTCCGGCACTACGACAACCTTTTTGTACCCACTCTTTAACACTATCATCTGAGTAAACTTTATGCAACGGCCAAACCGGACATTTTTCAGGATCGCCAGGATCCGCGCGCTTAACTCGAGCTGGATCAGTCGGCATGATAAGCAATTTTTTTTCAACTGATTTAGAATCTTCACGCAATCCAATCGTATTATGATATGATTTGGACATTTTTCGACCATCCAAGCCAGGAAAAATCGGACATTTCGTCAACATAACCTCGGGTTCTGGCAAAATGATATGAATATGCTCTTCTGGCGAACGTTTCTGCGTTCGGTCAACGCGACCATAAAGATAATTGAAGCGCCTGGCAATCTCACGGACCAACTCAACATGCGGCACTTGATCGGCTCCTACGGGTACCCTACTGGCTTTATACATCAAAATATCAGCGGCTTGTAATACTGGGTAACCCAAAAATCCATAGGTCGATAGATCCCTATCTTTCAGCTGCTGCTGTTGATCCTTATAGGTTGGCACACGCTCCAACCAGCCAAGCGGTGTAATCATGGAAAGCAGCAGATGCAACTCGGCATGCAGGGGCACTTGCGACTGAATAAAAATATTGGCTCGCTTTGGATCGATCCCCACTGCTAGCCAGTCAACGATCATATCAAAGGTATATTGCGGAATATGATAAGGATGCTCATAATCCGTCGTCAGCGCGTGCCAGTCTGCAGCAAAGAAAAAACAATCATATTGTTGCTGTAATTCTAACCAATTCTTCAGAACACCGTGATAATGCCCCAAATGCAGTTCACCCGTCGTGCGCATCCCCGATAAAATACGTGAAGCCATGCTAAATTTCCTCTAAATGTCCAACAGATGTTGAAGCTCTTACTTTCTCTCCCATACTACCATATAATGCACGCTCATTTAAAACCATTGAAAAAAACAAGATGAACACAATAGCAAATTTCTCTATAAACATCGACGAAGCTGTACAACTTCTTAAGTCTGGCAACGTGGTCGCCATTCCCACTGAAACCGTCTATGGACTCGCTGCAGATGCGAGTAATCCTGATGCCGTTCTGAAAATTTTCGAGCTCAAAAAACGACCCAAAAATCACCCCTTGATCGTACATATAGCGAACACCGATCAGATTAAATATTGGGCGACTGATATTCCGGATGCCGCTTATCAACTGACCAACGTTTTTTGGCCAGGGCCATTAACAATCGTACTGAAAAAAGCACCGCAAATTGATTCAACTGTAACGGGCGGACAAGACACCATCGCCTTACGCTCTCCCCGTCATCCTATCACACAAGAAATTCTGAAAAAATTTAACGGCGGTTTAGCGGCGCCTTCCGCGAATCGATTTGGCTCTATCAGCCCCACCACCGCCCAACATGTGCATACCACCTTTGGAAACACACTGCCGATCATCGACGGTGGCGCTTGCATCGTTGGCATTGAATCAACGATCGTTGATTTAAGTTCGAATACACCGCGCATTTTACGACCCGGCATGATTACAGCAGAACAAATCAGCGCACTATTAAATCAAGACATACAACCGTCGCAACATGCATTCGCTCCACGAGTCCCTGGCATGCTCTCCTCACATTATGCGCCAAAAACGCCCACCCTTCTTGTGGCGCCCGAGAAACTCCTCGAAACCATTCGTCATAAGACATGCGTCGTATTCGCACAACAACCACAGCCCAAAAACACCGACAATTGCCGTTGGATTCACATGCCTGAGCACGCAACCGCATACGCACAAGCACTTTATCATCAAATGCATACGGCCGATGCATTACACTACGATTATATTATCATTGAAGACGTGCCAAATTCGCCTGAATGGACAGCGATTCACGATCGATTACAGAAAGCGGCTCACACAATATTGTAAATCATCCTGCATCCCTTTATAATGATTTTTTATCTTAAGGAAAAAACATGACACGGATAGTTCGCACACTGATCGCAACCCTCTTGATCTGTTTCAGTCTTAACACAATGGCTGTCACAACAACCGACACGCCCAGCGCACCAACCTATTATTCAAAGTATTTCAGCTTTATATTAGGCACGAGCAACATTTCAAGAATTGCTAAACGCGATAACGATGGAAACTTCGTTTATAAACACACCGAAAATTTCCCGATTAATGGTGGTTTGGCATTTGGCTATTATTTTAATCCTAACTGGCATGCAGAAATTTCTGGCTTATACATAGACGCGGATTCGGATCGATTCAACGTCAATGACGTCAGCCCAGCCGGCTTAAGTGGCGGCGTCACATTTTTTACAACCATGCTCACTGGCGTATATGAGCTACGACAATATTTTGACACGCTGGTGCCCTTTGCCGGTATGGGTGTCGGCGCCACACAAGTCATAGAAAGCGTTAAAACAAGGTCTAATTATAGCCTCAAGGGAAACCAAATTACACCCGCCGCGCAAGGTATCATTGGCATCGATTATCATGCCGACACACAACTCACTGTTTCTGTTAGCTACCACATATTAATGACCGGCAACGTGAATTTAGATTTAAAAGACGCCAACACCGTCGTACATACTTTGCCTAATCATTATACGGTTCAGATGTATCATTTGACATTTACCTATCACTTTGATTGACGCGCTTCTTGAATATCCTGACATATTGCCTGAATCCCTTTTATCATTCTGGGTCCATAGCGTTCAACCCAATCAGCATTGACCACATAAATGTGATGATGCTTCACCGCCGTTAATTCGGAATACTGCGTCCATTGTTTCACCCAATCCGACGGCTCTTGTGTTTGATTGCTTAATAAAATTAATTGAGGATCGGCTTGCAACACGCTCGATACACTGACCGCCGGAGCTAACCCCATGGTTTGATCGAAAATATTACGCCCACCGCAGAGTTGAATAACTTGTCCCACAGACGTATGACGATTTAATGTCATCAATGGATATTCTGAAATTTGATAAAACACTGAAACCGGTTTGCGGCGCGCATATTTTTTATATAAGCGTTGATAGTTGTCATTAAATATTTTCGCTTGTTTTTGAGCAACTGATCCCGTTCCCGCCAAGCGCCCCATATCCAACATCACTTTCGTCACATCCAAAATTTTATCAAATTTAGCCACATAAATTGGAATATGAAACTGTTTTAATCGATCCAAGCCAATAACCATATTCCCCGCCTGCCACACGATAATTAAATCCGGCTGTAATTTTAAAAGAGACTCAATATCAATATCGTGATAACTCGACAGAATGGGTAATTTCTTTGCCGCAAGAGGAAAATCACTAAACGCGGAAACGCCAATAATATATTTCCCGGCTCCCGCTGCAAATGCAATTTCAGTGAGATTGGGCGCCAGGGTCACAATCTTTCTGGCGGGTGTTTTAAGTTCAATGCGCTGCCCGCCACTATCCACTGCCACATAGGCCGCAGATGCATAAAGCGAAAAAGAAAATAAAAGTCCAAACAGCAACGCTCGCATTAGAATAAAACGATAATAACAATCAATGTCAACCATGCTAACAACGAACGATCGATTAATTTCAATGTATCATGTATCACATGATCAACATTCGCATCAATGGATGCAGCCGCCGACTCTATTAATAGCTGTTCATTATCATTCAACCCGCTAAATAAATATTTCATCACACACGCCATCACACTTTTAAAATGACTCACGATCGCATAACTGACAGCCTCTAATCGTGCCGGTACCCATTCTAAGATCAATTGAAACAGCTCTGCAAGCGAATAGTTGGGCACCAGCAAACTATTGACGCGATACAACACTGCGCCAGCGGGACCACAAACCATAAACCAAAATAACACTGAAAATATATTCCGGTGGGCTTGCACCACAATATTTTCCACCCCCTCACTATGCGCTGCACTCGGAAACGAACCCAAACAATAAAATAAAACAAAAACAGCAAAAACCAAACCGAGCAAACCCGAAAAAGCAGAAGTAAATACCACATAAAAAAACGCAACCGCAAGCGTTATCGGCAATAATAAAATTAACAAGCCCACCCAAACCGGCCATGACCTCGTTTTAAGCCATGATGTCATCACTTCTATATACTTCTCCAGCAACGCATAAGATCTGAGCTGACTCGCCAAGCTTGTCCAACGTTCAATCGATAACCCAATCAAAATGGCAACAAAATACATAACATCCTCCATTAGGGTTTTTAATCATAAACTCTGTCGCCAATCATACAACATTTTTAATCCGAGTTCTAAACAAAATCCAATCAAACAGTTTCCCCGGATCTGTTTTACGGCCTGGCGCAACATCACTATGCCCCACCATGCGATCAACCGTCATCCCAGGAAAAAAATGTGATAAACAATCGGCCAACTGAATCAACTGCTCATATTGCACCGGCTCATAAGGCAGTTCATCCGTTCCCTCCAGCTCAATTCCCACACTAAACTCATTACATTTTGATCGCCCCTGAAACTGAGAGACCCCCGCATGCCAAGCCATATCATAAAACGAAACATATTGGATCACCTCACCCTCTCGCCGAATCAATACATGCGCAGAAACTGCCAATTCTGGAATAGTCTGATAAAACGGATGTGCGCTCACATCCAATGTTCCCATAAATAAATGATGAATATCCTCCCCGCCAAATTTCCCCGGCGGCAAACTAATATTGTGAATCACCAACAAATCAACTGCTGTATTTTGAGGCCGCGGTTTACGATGCGGCGACTGAAAATTTTGTACGCCTTGCAGGCGGCCTGTTTTTGGATCGATGTTAAATTTCATAAAAAACCCTGTCATGCCGCGGTTTAACCGCGGTAACCAGACATTCGTCATACCGGCGAAAGCCGGTATCCAGTGATTATATACAATAACGGTACTCCGTTATTGTAATCTTTAATATAATTTTTCTGGATCCCGCGATCAAGTCGCGGGATGACAGCTTTGCTCTTTTGTCATGCCGCGGGATGGCATAATTGACGCCGCGAGACGCTAATCCCGCCGCAACTTCGCCGTCACGGCAAGCGGCGTGGCATAAAATAATACCACAACATAAGACGATACAATAAAGGTAATAATCGTCGTCGCTTGAATCAACGACGATGCGCCATCCGTAATTAAATGACTTTGCGCGGCCAAATACGCGATCAATAATGAAAACTCACTCATTTGGCTTAAGCGCACCGCCACCTCGGTTGCAATATTACGCATTTCATTGACCCGCCGTAAACAAAACCGAAACACCAGCGGTTTCAACGTTAGAATCATAATCGACAGCATTAACGTCGGCAACAAAATTTTCGGCAAATCTATAAAATTAAATGTTACGCCGATACAAAAGAAAAAGATGACTAAAAAGAAATCGCGCAACGGTTTTAAATTTTCCGCAATATATTCTGCAATCGGATTTGCCGCAATTGCAATGCCTGCAATAAATGCGCCGATTCCTTCGGATAATCCCATATAACCCGCCAACTGCGCCATCGTCAAACACCACGCAACCGAGAGTAAAAAAATATATTCACGAATCTCACCAAAACGTGAAATTAATTTGATTAACACAAATCGCTGCATGAGATAGGCGAAAATAAATAAAAACGGCAATGAAGATAGAATAAGCGCGATCTGTTGCCATGATATCGACCCATTTTCGCCAACCACATGTATCAACAATAACGCAACAATAGCAATCAAATCTTGCAACAACAAAATGCTGATCATCACTTCGCCGGTATGTCGATGACGCAGGACTAACGTCGGCAGCAATTTCAAACAAATAATCGTACTGGAAAACATCATCGTTATTCCAATGATAACGCTATCTGCCATACCATAACCAAATGAAAAAGCCATCCCGAAACCTATCGCTGCAAACGCGATAGAAGAAATAAGCGCGACACCGATTGTTTTTTGCAACAAATGAAATAAACTTTGCGGTCTTAAATATAAGCCTAATAAAAACAATAAAAAAATAATCCCGACATTACCCATCTCTCGCATCGCGGCCGCATTGTTAATAAACTTAAACCCAAAAGGTCCGAGCAACGCACCCAAAACGATATAGGCCACTAACAAGGATTGACGTGTATAGAGTGCGGCCGTCGACATCACCGCCGCACCGGCAAAGATTAAAAAAATCGAAAATATAAAGCTATCGGGTCCTGCCATGTTTCATCCCATGTTTCATCCCATGTTTAATCCATTGTCTTGCCTATATCTTCATTATAATCGAGGAATACTCAATACCCAGGCAATTGAAAAATCTGTGGATAACTTTGTGCGTAATTATTCGAAATTGTTCAAAAAATGAAAAGTTATCCTGTTTGTTTAAGATCGATCTAAATCACAACATACTCATTTTTATATTATTTATCAATGAGTTAATCGTTTTCTCTGTTTAAATATTTTTCATATTATCACGATTTAAGAAAAATCAACAAAACTGTGTACAATTCATATCAGCAAATCATTGTCAAGAAAATCTTTATTTTGCTACGATGCGCTATGCGCATTATAAAACTATCTCATGTTGGTCAATTATTAGACCATTTGCAACCTGGTAGTCTATTGCTGACCGCCAATAAACGCCTATCCAACAAAATCGCCAATCTTCATCATGATCATCAGATAAAACAAAAAAATGGCGCCTGGCAGAGTTTAAACGTTTTACCGATCATGAATTGGCTAGAACATTGTTATGAATCAGCACTGTTACGTGATTCAACTAAAAAAGATCTTTTATTGAACAGTTTTCAAGAAACCATAATATGGCAAAATATTATTCAAATTGAATCCGCTCAAGCGCTTTTAAATATTTCAGAGACCGCCCGATTGGCGCAACAAGCTTGGCACCTATTACACCAATATGAAATTGATTTAAATACACCCGAACTCAATGAAAATCCAGACAGCGAACAATTCGTTCATTTCGCCAAACAATTTAGACAACATTGTGAGAGCAACGGTTTTTTAGATGCGGCCACCTTACCCCGCCACATCGCCCAATGTTTCAAACAAAATATTATCATGCCGCCCGACGAAATTCATTTGATCGGTTTTATCGAACTGACGCCAGACCTTCTCAACCTTTTTGATATATTAGCAAATCAAAATTGTAAAATTTATTTATATAAATTAGAACGCGAATCAACGCAAATTCAAGCAGTTTCATTCAAAACAACAGAAGAGGAAATCGTCACGATGGCACGCTTTGCAAAGCAACGGATCGAGCAAACACCCGACGCATCTATCGGTTGTATCGTGCATCGATTAAGTGAACATCGCGCCGACATCGAACGCATCTTTACCGATGTTTTTCAATCGAATAAAACATTTAATCTCTCCTCAGGCACGGCATTGTTTGATGAACCGATGATTTATACAGCCTTCAACATACTCTCGATGATTCATCGCGACATTCCCGTTGAAACCATTAGCCATTTGTTGCGTTCACCCTTTTTAGCCGACGCCGAACAGCAAATAACAAATCGCGCACCATTAGAAACCGCCATTCGCAAACTCAAAAATCCGTCTTATACCTTGACCCAATTAATCAATTTATCCCTGCTCAACGAGAATGAATTTTTGCGACATTTAAAAGCCTTTCAACTGTTATTAAATCATCCCCGCAAAACCTATTTACCCTCAGACTGCATGCTGTTATTTTCACGGCTTTTAACTGCCATGGGATGGCCAGGCGAGCGAGTTTTAAATAGTCGGGAGTATCAAACGTTTGAGCATTGGAAAAAATTGCTCGACGAATTCGTCACGCTCGACATCGTGCTACACGACACGTGGACGTTGCATGAGGCTTTAACACAACTGAAACGACACGCTGCCCATACATTATTTCAACCTCAAACCATCGATGGTCAAATACAAATACTCGGTATGCTCGAATCTACCAATATTTCGTTTACTCATCTCTGGGTGATGGAATTAGATGATCGGCATTGGCCACCACCGGCAAGACCTAACCCCTTATTGCCGATTGCAATACAACGCCAATATCGTATGCCGCATGCCTCTGCCGAACGCGAATTAGAATTTTGTGAACTCATGCTATCGCGACTTCAACAACAGGCCGGCCACGTTATTTTTAGTTATTCAACACAGCTGGACGATCAGCCTTTGCAGCCCAGCGCGTTAATACGTGACTTTAATGCCATCACCGCACAACAATTAAATTTAACCGAATTACTGGCGCGGCCGGCATTCGCATTATTGGAAACGATCATCGACGAACAAGCGCCCGTTATTAACGATCAAGAAAAAATAGCCGGCGGCACGAGCATATTTAAATTACAAGCGGCCTGCCCGTTTCGCGCATTCGCACAAATTCGATTACATGCGGAAGCGATCGATGAAACTTCCATTCACTTTAATGCCAAAGAGCGCGGATCCATATTACATACTGCGTTGGAATTATTATGGCGCCACATTCAATCGCATAAAAATTTAATGTCGCTCGACAATTTAACCACACTGATTGAACAAAACACTCAGCTCGCCGTACAAAAACAATTAAAAAATCGTCATATCCCCGCGCATTTAATTGAACTCGAACAAAAACGCTCATGCGCGTTATTAATCAAATGGTTTGAATTAGAAAAAGCTCGCCATGCTTTTACGGTTGTTTCACAAGAAAACTGGGGTCATGCGAAAATCGGTTCCTTAAACATACGTCTGCGCATGGATCGTGTCGACTGCACCGCTGATCAACACTATATCGTTATCGATTATAAATCCGGCAAAACCAACATCAATACCTGGTTTGGCGATCGCCCCGATGATCCACAATTACCGCTATATGCCGTTTACAGTAGTTATCCGATCGATGCCATTTCATTTGCACAATTGCGCGCAGATGAAATCACGTTCAAAACTGTCAGCCATCAAAAAGATTTACTGCCCGGTGCAAAAACCATTGATTGGAAAAAACAACATGTGGAATGGAAACAAACGTTAGAAAAATTAGCCGATGATTTTTATAGGGGCGACGCAAAAGTTGATCCTAAAACGAAAAACGAAACCTGTCGATATTGCCAATTGAAAACATTGTGCCGAGTGGAAACATGATGTGATAGGTAGTCATCTACGACACTAACACTTTTCCGGTCTCCGAACTGATCGTCACGGTTCTCGAACCACTGCTACCCGTTAAGGTAATAGTCGCATTGCCACTTAATGCCGTCGTCACGCCCGCATCCGTATAGGGCACCCCTTTGCGATTAAACACAATAAAATTCCCTGGCAACCCACTATTGCTGAGTGTAATCCCACTGGCCAACGTGATGACATTATTCTCTGTGGCGGGATGATTAACCGCCGTCGTCCCATCGGTTTCAGTAAACGTATATTGGCTACTACTAATAAAATTAATGCGATAAGATTTATTGCGCGTATGCGCTAGAAACTGAATATATCGAATATCATTTACCATCTGCTGTGCTTGTGCTTCAAGGGTTACCGTATCACTCGGCCAACGCACAAGCACAACACTACCGATAATGCCCAATATAGCCATAACAATGACTAATTCAATGAGGGTAAATGCGTTCAGTTTATCACTCATGTCACGCATACCCTATGTCCCCATTCCTGTAAAGGTTGCCGTCGTTATACCATCGGGATTAGTTAACGTACAAACCACCGATGCATGCGTTGCAATCGATGCAGAGGTTATCGTATAGCCCGATTGTAACGGATAACTAGCGGGTAACGCATTTGCAACATTCGTACAATTTGAGACACTGACGGCTGTTAATGAGCCCGTCCGACTGAGTGCGTAGTTTTTATGAGAAGCGGCACCTAACGCATTCGCAACGCTATTGGTTTCGGCTTGGCGAGCATCAGAAGTCATATCAACAAATTTTGGAATAACAACAGCCGCTAAAATACCGAGGACCAAGATCACCATCGCGAGTTCAATTAATGTAAATCCATTTTTTGCATTCATACTATAACGCTGTATCACATAAAATCAAGGCGGACAACAATCCGCCTTGATTCATTATGTTGTTTATAATACAACTATGCGGGAATATCGCCCACACACTGAACCGTATTGGCCACATCAGCCGTTGCCGCACTACAAGCCGCATTGGTATAGGTCGGCACCGTGTAGGGGCTTCCATCAATATCAACTACAATACCTGTCGTTGCCGCCGTTCCAGTTTGAACATACGTCGCTAATGACGTCACAGTTGGGTAAGATCCACTGTTCTCTGCAAGCGAGATCGCAAAAGCACTCTTCACCGCCCCTGACATCGCTTTTTTAGCCGATGCTTTTGCACTCGTGCTCAAATCAACATATTTTGGAATCACAATTGACGACAAAATACCCAAAATCACAAGCACAATCACCAATTCAATCAACGTAAAAGCACGTTGTTTGAAAATTTTTTGTCCATTTATCATAACAACTTCCTTCCATTATTAAAAAACCCAATCCGATCAATATTTTGATAGGACTCATACAGCATAGCAGAAAACATCAAAATACATCAATAATAATTTCCCCAAATGCCCCTATTATCTCGCCTGTGCAAAGCTGGCCATATCCCACATCGGCAAAAACACGCCCAATGCTAAAATCAACACAAAGATCGCCATCAAAACTAACATGACCGGTTCAATCAAATCACCCAAACGTTTCAAATCATAATCCACTTCGCGTTCATAAAATTCTGCCACCTGCCGCAACAAGGTATCCACGGCGCCCGTCTCTTCTCCCACACTAATCATTTGGATAACCAGCGGCGTAAATAAGTGACTGGCTAAAGCCGTTCGCGTCAGCGTTTCGCCTGCCTCAATAGATATTGTCATCGCTAAAACACGTGTTTTAATATACTCATTACCCACTACATTGGCCACCAACGGCAACCCCTCAATCAACGGCACACCGGTGCGTATAATCATCGCGAAGGTTCGTGCGAAGCGCGCCAAAATAATACGATGAAGCAAAGGGCCAAAAATAGGCAACTTTAACTTCCAACGATCCCAAGAAAGTTTACCTGCCGGTGTTTTCAACATAAAACGAATCGCGATGGCAATGACCACAATGCCCAACAAGAGTAACGGCCAATAATGTGTCATCACACTGGACATGCCTATTAAAAATCGGGTCGGCAAGGGTAATTTTGCCTTAAACTGTGCAAACAGTTTCACAAATGCCGGAATCACCATAAAATTAATCACCGCAAACGCAAGTGACAACACGATAATAACGGTCAGCGGATAACGCGTCGCTGATTTTATTTGTTTGATGGTTCTCAACTCTAATGCAAAATAATCGGATAACTGCAAAAATGATTCTTCTAATTGACCGCTATTTTCACCCGCCTCAATGATACTGATAAAAACTGGGCGAAAGATGGCGGGGTATTTTTTTAATGCCACACTTAATGGCTGGCCGGCTGAAATGGTTTCAACAGCGCCACGCAACATATCCACCATGGCTTTTGAATGCATCGTTTCAGCTAATTTCGATAAGGTCGCCACGATCGGCACGCCCGCTTTGGTTAAGGTGTACATTTGACGGCAAAAAGTTTCTAATTCTTCCGCATTCACATGCGGTCGAATAAGCCGCCCCTGCAAAAAACCAAACAATGACGTGGTTTTCTTCCTCTCGACAATAGACGTCGGTGTAATATGTTCCGTTAATAATTTTTCCGCCACCCCATCCGCCGAAAATGCATCCATCGAGCCACTGACCAATTTACGTTGCGAATTTCGACCTTGATAATCAAATGTTGCCATAACTACAAAACCCGTTTTATATTCCGCCGATGATACGCATCACTTCACTGGGGGTGGTGATGCAATTTACCGTTAACGCTAATGACTTATTTAACAACAGCTTCCCTTTCAACGCCTCTGCGGCATGATGCGCAAAAGCAGACGGATCGCTTTTACGCAAGGCTTCCATCATCGGTTCATTTAATTCCAATAATTCATAAATGCCCACGCGCCCTTTAAATCCTGTTTTATTGCAATAACTACATCCCTTGCCATAACAAAAATCGTGATGAACGGCTTCTTCGCCGGCGATACCGATCAACCAACTTCGCTCTTGTTCGGTCAAGGTATAGGGCTCTTTACAACTATCACATACACGACGCACCAAGCGTTGCGCCAACACACCACGCAACGTCGCTGCAATTAAATACCCTTCCACCTTCATATCTAACAAGCGCAACGCACAGCTAGCCGAATCATTCGTGTGCAATGTCGATAACACCAAATGCCCTGTTAATGCAGCACGCATCGCAATTTCAGCTGTTTCCACATCGCGCATTTCACCCACCATGATGATGTCAGGATCTTGACGCAACATAGAACGCAACACGCGCGCAAATGAGAAATCCAGTTTTTCATTCACCTGCACCTGATTAATACGACCCAACCGATATTCCACGGGATCTTCTGCCGTAATAATTTTTTTATCAGGAGCATTCAGCTCATTCAACATGCCATATAATGTCGTCGTTTTGCCGCTTCCCGTGGGACCGCTCACGAGAATAATTCCATTAGGCATATGCGCCAAACGCCGCACTTCTTTTAACGTATCATCGGGTAAACCCAATTGTTCTAAACTTAACATTCCACCCGACTGATCCAATAAACGCATCACGACCGATTCGCCATATTGCATGGGCAATGTCGACAAACGCACATCAATATAACGATCTCGGACTTTCATATTAAAGCGACCATCTTGCGGCATACGTCGTTCTGAAATGTTTAAGCCCGCCAACAATTTCAAACGCAAGGCAATCGCTTGCGCAATATTTTTTTCTTTCATTTCTTGTTCATGCAAAACACCATCAATACGCTGTCGAATGCGCAGCACTTTTTCCCCTGGCTCAATATGAATATCGGATGCGTGCATTTGAATAGCGTCTTCAAACAACGATTGCAACAACTTAATCACGGGCGCATCGACTTGATCTGCAGTCAAAGAAAGATCGGTCAACGAAATACCGCCCGCCAACTCTTCGGTCAATTTCTCGGCGAAATTACTGATATCATCCGTGCGACGATAGACAATATCTAAAATATGCAACAAATCAGATTCACGCACCAACGATAAAAAAATGGGTTTCTTTAAGATGCGTTTTAATTCGTCCAACGCATTAATATCCAAGGGATCTACCATACCGAGCAAATAACCGTTTTTATGTTCTTTTAAAATCAACACTCGAAAGCGACGCGCATACGCTTCCGGTAAGTGTTTAGCTAAATCAAAATCCAAATCATATTTCTTTAAATTAAATAAGGGGATTTTTAATTGTTTCGCCAAAAAATCCAACATATTGTCTTCTGTCAATATATGCAAATCAATTAATGCTCGACCTAATTTAGCGCCTGATTTTTCCTGCGCGGCCAACGCTTTTTTTAATTGCGTCTCCGTAATTAATTTGTTCTGAACCAGCATCTCTCCCAAGAGTATCTTCTTAAACATGATCTTCTTTAACCCCCTAATTGCCGTATGCGCTCTATTGCATATGACTGTAAATTTGGATTTAAATCATCCGCTGACATAGCATGCTTATAGGCATCAATCGCCGCATTCGGGTTATTGATGCTTTCAAACGCGACGGCTAACCCAAACCACCAACGTCCATTGGTATTATCCACTTCTAATAGTTGTCCATACATGCCCGCTGCCTTATCACCTTGCCCTAAGCGCTGTTGCACCGCCGCCATCAACGCATAATAGTTAGGATAGGTATCAATCGAGGGAGAGTGTTTGCGTAACAATACGAGCGCATCTTGGGCCTGACCGATGGATAACAATAATCGCGCTTTTAATTCAATAAAAGGTGTATAGGATGCATGCTGTTCTAGTCCATCTTGCAAAACCTGATCCACTTCATCAAAACGCTGCTGATTCAACAATAAAATTGATAAGGATGTTCTGGCTTCAAGATAATCTGGTTTTTTAATCAATACTTGCTTTAAAGCATCAATGCCCGCATCGATACGATTTTGTGTCACTAAATTCAACGCGTTTTGATAATCTTCCTCAATCGGATTAACGACGGCTTTTATTTGTTCTATTTTTTCTTCTTCCGCCGGAATGCTGTGATTATTTAACTGCATCACCAACGCAACTTGTTCCCCTTCTTTTAATTCCAGACGATACATTTCCGTCTCTGGAATCACCTTAAAAATCAGCGCAACGCCATCCGGTGTTTCTTTTTCGCTGAATGATTTGATAATGGGATCCCTGACAGGCAACAATGGCTCACTCTGCAGATGGGTCTTCGCTAACATTAATGTTAACGTCTGATGATTGTCACCGGTTTCTAATTGATAATGAACACTTTTGTCTAAAGCCATATTGACCGTCGTCGTATCGTCTTTATGGTTTATTGCAACACTCATCAACACAGCAGATTGCCCAGTCACCGCTGTATCTACTGCAGCCGGCATATCCGGTTTATTCTGGAACGACATGGGTGAAACGGACATCACAGAATGCACCCATTTAAAACGCGGCACCCAAACCAATAAAAACACCACCAATGCCAATAATAAAAACAAATAAATATTACGCCAGCGCTTTCGCTTGATTCGCTCTGTATGCTTTTTCTCATCAAAATGCGAAATGATCGTCGCATGTTGAGAGTTATTCTCGCCGGACGACTTTCGTTTATTTAAGTCTTGTAGTACATTGTTAAGTAAACTCATGCCATATCTTCATATTAAAATCTAAATAAATAAGCCCAATAGTAATAACCAGCCACTGTAAACACCGCTAATCCCGTTAAAATATATACTATTGAATTTTTCTTTTTAGCACTGACTAATAATCCATCGGTGATTTCCTGACTGTCCATCACTGCTTGCGACATGGATTTATGGCCCACCATGTAATCCCCAAAACCATAACTCGCCAACATGGCTTTATGGCATAAAATATTAATGACGCGAGGGATGCCGCCGCTCGCATGAAATAACAAACGAATCGCTTTGTTCGTTAATAATTTTCCTTGTGCATAGCCTGCCACTGCAAGCCGATGATACACATAGGAATGCAAATCTTCGCGCGTCAATGGCTTTAAATAATAAGAAAATGTAATGCGTTGGTTCAGCTGTCTAAACCGATGTTGATTGAGTCGCACGTTCAATTCGGGCTGACCAAACAACACAATCTGCAACAACTCATCGGTGTCTGTTTCTAAATTGGTTAATAATCGCAGGGCTTCTAAACTGTCATCCGATAATGCCTGCGCTTCATCGATCACCAATAACACCCGCTTCCCCTCATGATGTAGTTCTAATAATCTATCGGCGATGAGTTTAATCAATTGAAATTGTTCCACACTTTCCGGCAAATCGACCCCTAATTCTCTCGCAAATGCTTTTCGCAACTCGCCCGGCGTCACATCGGGACTCGAAATATAAATTGGCATATAACGCACATCGAGTGCATCTAAAAATTTACGGCATAGTATCGTTTTTCCAGAACCCACTTCGCCAATCACTTTAATAAATCCTTCGCCCATTTTAACGCCAAACAACAACACATCGAGCGCCTCTTGATAACACGGCAAATGGCAAAAGAACTCTGTATTCGGCGTTAACGAAAACGGAAATTTACTTATTTTAAAATGTTCTAAATACATAATGCCTCCCTACCATCGCGGCCTACCTTTGGCACCAGAAATTTTCGGATCATCGACCGACTCAAACGCACGATCCATGCTCTTGAACTTCTGAGCCGCATCATTAATCTGTTCGCTCCAGGTATTATTTTGCACAACCACCGGCCTTAATAAGATCACTAATTCTGTTTTATCAAAGCTCTGATCGGTACGTTTAAACAACGAACCAATCACCGGCAAGTTACTTAAAAACGGCGTGTTACCTTTTTCTTCACTACTCTTGTTTTCCATCAACCCGCCAATCACAATAATCTGACCGTTTTTAGCGTGCACCACATCATCGGATTCGCGAATTTTACTGAGCGCAAGCGGCAACGATTGTGGTTTACCGCTCACGGTAAATGTTTTTGTTTGATCTGTAACGGCACTGATCACCGGATGAATATGCAACGTTACATCTCCATTGGTCGAAATCTGCGGCGTCACATCCAATGAAATACCCGAAAAAAATGGCGTCAATGTCAGATTTTGCGACGTCGTTGCATCACTGCCAGAACCCGTGGTCGTGCTCGATACATCCGTCACGAAGAATTCATCGCTACCGACCTTAATCACCGCCATCTGATTATTCATGGTAGAAATACGCGGGTTCGATAAGGTTTGCACATTCCCTTGTGTCGATAACAAATCAATAATCGTCGAAAACGCATTACCAAAATGCATATCTAATGTAAAAATTTTACGGGTAATCGCCGTCAAATCAGTCGACAACGCCGATCGACCTGTTTGTGATACACCCAACACCGTCCAATCAATGCCGGCTTTATAACCCGATTTGAGTTGCACTTCTAAAATCTTCGCTTCTAATATGACCTGTTGTGACATATTCGCTTGCAAGGAATCTAAATAATGCGCAACCGATGCAAATTCATTGGGATACGCTTTTACAATAACCAATCCCGCATCGCTGTTCACAATCACTTGATGTCCATCCTTATCACCTACCAGCAAGGTTAATGTCGCGGTCAATGTTTTCCAAAAATCAGATTCTGATGTGGTGGAAATTTTACTCGTGGGGGCAACTGAATTGGTTGTAGAGGAGGCAGCTGTACCGCTGCCACTCACTTTTTGACTCATCTGCCCTGAACTCACCAACACATTCGATTCTCCTTTACGATCAATATCTAAATAATTGACGGTAAATGTACGCGTTTCTAATTGCGGAGGATAAATTTGATAACCATAAGATGTTTTATCATATTGATAGCCATAATTTTGTTGCACGGCATCTAACACATCGGGAATGGTCACATTATTCAAATTCAATGAAATATCTCCCTCAATCTTAGGGCTCACCACCATGTTATATTTTGTCCCTTTCACCAGCCCTAGAAAAAAGTCACGCGCCGATATATTTTTAACAGCAATATTAAATCGCGCTTCTGATTTTTCTCCCTGTATCGGTTTTTGAACAGATAACGCCGGTAACAATGCATCAGACACATCCTGAGGCACATTGGTGGCATGAAGTTTTTCTAATTGCTCATTCTGTTTTTCAGATTTCGAAAGAATCGTCTCAACATCATGCATGGTATGTTCGCCTGCATACGAACTATTATCGGTCACCGACGCACAAACCGGCAAAAAAATACTGCAAAGCAATAGCACATAAATGATGTTGATCATCTGATGTAAAATTTTCATGGCGAAACGCTCTCCTCAATCGGTTGTTTCACATCTGAATAGAGCGAAACGGTGAATTCACCTTCGGCGTCTTTAAAATCTACCGCAGAAGACGTAATCGCCATCACCGTTATGTTATCCACGATATCCCCTGTCTGTACATACTGTCCGTTGACCACCGCAATATTTCTATCCAATGAAGATAGAATAGCGCTCAGTGTCACATCGGATCGATCATCCATGGATGCAGAAGTCTCTGAAAAAGAATTTATACTCGCGGGTTGTGTCGGATCACGCCACCCAAAGCTCGTGGCAACCAGGAAGAGTAACGGCATGCTAATGATGGTACAAAGGCGCGTCTTCATACAACCCCTCCCGACGAATCGGGCGATGACATCGCCTGTGTCTCCTGGTTTTTCGGTATCTCCTCATAGTGAGGCTGAGTATATTTCAGCAATGTGTGTACCTGCAATGTCACTTGCGCCTCAGGATAAGTCTTCACTTCATAGTCTATGCTGTCCCATAACACTCGCCATTTTTTAGTGTTTTCAAGCGCTTGTAAATATTTTAACGTATCCGCATAATTTCCCTGAAATACAAACTCAATGCCCTGCTGCAATAACATGTAATTTTCAGCAGATATTTCTCCACTCGGCGATGCAAGATTTTTAGCCGGCAGATTTCTCAAACTAACAAACTTTAAATGCCCTTCATTTTTTAACACCGTTTTTAATAATTCTGCCATTTGATTGGCCGGCACCACACCCCCTGTTATTTTCGTAACCTGCGCATCCAACGCTGTTAATTCTGTCTGCAGTGCTTTTTGCCGCTGCAATTGTTTTAACCCCTCCTCGCCGGCCAACAATCCTCTATATTTTCCTTGAAACAACTGTAATTGCTTGGTTTGCGTATCCAACTGAACAGTCAGCTGTTTTTTTGCTTGCATAAGAGGCGAAAAAAATAATAAATATCCGAGGAATAAAATCAAAAATATCGATGCCATTAAGATAACACGTCTTTCGCTCAGAGTTCCCGCATCAATGCGCTGAGCGAGAAAACGAAAAACATTGCCATAACGCTTACTGACGGCGATCATCGTCTGACTGTTTAACTTTGTTGCACTACCGCTTACCATTATCCTCTGCCCTACTATTCTGTATTCAATGTAAACTTAATCACTTTTTTTTCCTGCGATGTTTTTTCTGGATCATCGGGTGTTTTAACCATTTCAGACAACTTTAATTTTTTTGAACCAAATACTTTGCCTTGGTAGAGTGTTTTCATAAAGCTTAAAATATCGTCGGCACGAAACGCTAAACCGGTCAGCTGGACATATTCTCCTCCCTCTTGTAGCCTAATCCGATTCAACCAAACATTCGACATGATATCTTTCCCTAATTCGTCGAAATAGGATGAAAATCCATTTCCATTAGATATCTCGGATTGATTCAACACAGACAACACCCGCTGTCTTAATTCCATTTCTTTTTCAAAATTTTTGATTTGCTGCGCCAAATTATCGGCCTCTACTTTGTGGGCTCCATTTTTTTTTCCATCTTCCAGTATCGATGCTTCGACCATCGATTGCTCGGCTTGCAAAACGATCAACCGTTGACTCAACACCCGTTTTTGCATAAGCATATAACCATAAACCAATAGCAGTATTATCAGAAACAACACATTGATTTTTAAAATACTCATCGAGCATAGCTTTACCTTTTCGACGGTGGGGATGATCCGAACTAAATTAATGCGCTGATTCATCGCCGTCTCCTGCTGGTTTTTCATTTAAACCCAAAATACCTCCCCATAATGCGAAACAGTCCATTTGATATTCTAAATCTAAATTTTCCTTTCCCTGTAAAATCTTTTGAACATCGAGCATATCCACTGGCATGGGCATCTGTTGTTGGAGTGCTGCCAAAATTTTGGGTTGCTCCGAAAAAATGGGATCTAAAATCAATTTATCAGGAGCCGCAATACCTAATTGCGTACGACAAAATTCTATTGAACGCTGTAATTCTGATACAATATCTTTAATATTTTGTGCAGAAAATTGAGATAGCAATTGACGTTTTGACATCGTCAACTCTTCCGCTCCCTGAAATTTTTTCGATGGGTTATCGTTACTCATCCTGCCCTCCCTCTGACGACTGACGACGCTTTTGATCTGCAATCAATGTCGAAAACGAATCTGTCGTCGATTCGTCGGATGCAATATTTTCTAAATCCAGTGAAAGCGCATCCTGTTCATGTTTCGCGGGAATCGCAGCAGTTTCTGGCCGCGAGCTCTCGGGCCGGGGTTCGTCGACTTTTGCTTCACTTGTCGACTCTACTTCCGGATAATCATCATTGTTTTCATCCGCTGTCTCGATCTGTTTATCTCTCTTCTGCTCACCACTCTCCTCTGATGACAATGCATGATCCAGCACCTCGCGTATATCATCGCTTGAAGGAATCTCAAAACCATCAGCATCCGATACTAAACAACGCTCTAGTGCGAGCATCTGATTATGAATCGCAATGACATGAGTACCCTGCAAACTCATAAACAATGAGGCTATACCTTTACTGCTATCATTTAAGCCATTTAACGCATGCGTAATAGCCAGCTCTAAAATATCAACAGCGACTAACTTTAAACCCACTGCTTGAATTAAATCCGCGATCGTTTTTAAGAAAGATAGCCGCGTAACGACAACATAGGTTTTAGCCGTCCGTCCCGATTGCGTCGGCGCATCAAATACATCAATGCCGGCATCTGCCACAGGAAAATCAATAAAATCCAACGCCACCCAGCGGCAAGCCTTCTGCAATTCCGCTTTATCCACCTCCGGCGTATCAATCAGTAACAAACGATAATCGCTCGGCTGTAACACACAGACGCAATCCAAATCAGCTAATTCATTTTCATCCACATAGCGCTGCAGAATATTTTTTTTCTGATCAGAATCCGAACATTTAAGGAACGTTACATGATTTAACACAAAACCATTTTTGATGGGTAAAAAATGCGCAATCAAGATTCCATCGGATCTAAAAGTGAGACTCATCATTCCTGGTAATTTTTTGCGCGTATATTTTTTCCACAACTTCCACATTTACTTCTACATCCCTATAAACACACCCTGTATATATCTTTAATATAGAGGGAAGTCAGCAAAAAAGCCACCACTTAGACTCATTAACTCACTGAAAAGCTTACTCAATTTCGTAAAAAAACAGAGATCAATTATCCATGATTTCAGATGAACACTTTGCGTCCGAGGTAAGCAAGTTGTCATCCCGCGACTTGATCGCGGGATCCAGAAAAATTTATATTGTTGTCATCCCGCGACTTGATCGCGGCATCCAGAAAAATTTATATTAAAGATGACGAAAGATTGCATGTGCTTCGCACATTTCATCCGGGCTACACTTGCTCCATTTCTGCGCCACGCAACACCTGCCGATGCCGAGTCAAAATCATGGGATCAATTAATCCTTTCTGCACGAGCTCGTCCAAATTCTGCTCGAGCGTATGCATACCTAATTTGCCACTGGTTTGAATGACAGAATAGATTTGCGGAATTTTATCTTCACGAATCAAATTACGCACCGCTGAATTCGCAATCAATACTTCATGTGCAGCCAAACGACCTCCTTTTTTACTTTTTAGCAACGTTTGTGCGATAATCGCGCGCAAAGATTCCGATAACATCGAACGAATCAGATCTTTTTCGCCGCTCGGGAACACATCGATAATACGATTAATGCTTTTTGCGGCCGAACTGGTATGCAACGTAGCAAAAACCAAATGCCCTGTTTCAGCCGCCGTTAATGCCAACCGAATCGTTTCTAAATCTCGCATTTCACCCACCAAAATGACATCGGGATCTTCACGCAATGCGGAACGCAATGCATCTGAAAATGAAGCTGTATTCTGATAAATTTCACGTTGCTGAATCAAACATTTTTTGCTCTCATGAAAAAATTCAACCGGATCTTCCATCGTTAAAATATGATCTGAGCGCGTTTGATTCACGCGATTAATCATCGCCGCTAATGTCGTACTTTTGCCGCTCCCGGTGGGACCCGTCACGAGCACAATACCATTGGGTAAATCACAAAAATTGACAAAAGAAGCGGGCATACCCAATTCTTCCAGTGTGGGAATTTTATAAGGAATCGTGCGAAATGCGACGCTAATGCCGCGCAGTTGATGAAAAATATTCACGCGAAACCGTGCCACTTTTGACAATGACACCGACAAGTCGACTTCGAATTTTTGTTTCACTAATTCAAACTGTCGATCGGTTAATAGTTGTTTGAGCATTTCAACAATGAGGTTTTCTTTTAATGCTATCTCGCCCTTAACGATCTGCAAATCACCATTCTTACGAATAATCGGCGGTAAACCGGTGGATAAATGCAAATCCGATGCCCCCTGATCAACGGTGTAATTTAATAATTCTTTAATATCCATGATATCCCCTTTTTTAATCTGTCATTAAACTTGCTTTCTCGGGTGGCACACTACCCGTTATATAAGCCACCCCATATAAATTCACTCTCGGCACACCGATCCCCGGTGCCGCATCCGACCATACACTACCATTCCAATGAACGATGCCGGCGACGTTGCCCACTGCCCAGCAGTCACTCGCATCCAAACACGAAACATCATACAGTGCCTGATTAGCCATCCTCACATCGGGGAATACACGCACCCACGTGGAACCATTCCACTGTACAAATGTTGCATCACCAGCCATTGGATTACCCACCACCCAGCAGTTATTCGCATTAATACAATCAATGCTATTCATCGTCGTATTAGGCACGCTCGCCGAAGGTATGATGTTTGCCCAGCTCGTTCCATTATAATACAAGAAAGTTTTACTTTGACCCACTGCCCAACAATCATTGGCCGCCACGCATGCCACACTCTTTAAATCCATATTAGGCAACCCACTAGCGGATGGGCGAATCCAAGCAGAACCATTCCAATGCACCATCAGTGGCGCGCCACCCTCCTTCTGACCAACCGCCCAACAGTCGTTAGATACAACACAAGAAACATCATTTATATTTTGACTCGGCACGCTGACATCCGGCGCTACATGACTCCAACTCGTTCCATTATAATGCGCAAACGTCGCCGCATCTCCCACCGTCCAACAATCGCTACTATTCACACAGGTTACAGCATTTAAATTTTCATGGGGCAATCCACTCGCCGAAAAATCCGCCCAATTTATCCCATTCCAATGAATAATTAATCCTGGGCTGGAAATGTCGCTACGATTGCCCACTGCCCAACTATCCGTCAATGAATTAACAAATACGTCATTCAACTGATTATTAGCAACCCCGCTATAAGGACCCACGTGTAACCACTCGGATCCATTCCAGCCTAAAATCGTTTCTGTGCCGGTTGTGTCACCCACAATCCATCCGCTGCCAAATCTATACACCACCACACCACTGGCTTGTCGCTCCGCGATAACCGGCGATGTCGCAGGCACATCGCCCGTTGACGTAATACTGCATTGACTTTGAAACACCGATGCACCCGATAAATGCGATGCTGCTGTCGTGCTAGCCACGCCACGTTTAGCATTGGTTAAGCAACGTGCTGCACCACAAACATCTACGCCAGAAGAAGTCCCACTATAATTAATCGCTTCACTATCAATCGTCACACGCCCCACGGATGCATAACCATTTATACTGCTCAATGGAATCACCGTCGCACTTGCATTAACACCCGCTGTTAAGGTTGCCGCCGTCGGGTTATTTAAGGTCGCCATTGCTGTGAAAGCACCTTCGCCAAAAGAAATGTTGGTTAATGATGCATGTCCGGTGACGGCAGAACAGGTAATTTCACTTGAAATCACTGCATAGATCGCCCGTTCCAACCCCGATTCTGCAATATAATGCGCACGCATCGCATCCAATTGATTGGCCATCGATCGCGAATTGGTAATCACCACATAAGAAACAGTCGCCGCTAACAATCCCACCACGACAATAATAATCACTGCGCTAATCAACAAAAATCCTTGTTGTGCTTTTCTTAACATTTAAAAATTCCTCGGGAAAATCGTTGTTTTCAACACAATACTCTGCGCCTCCACCGTCATGCCGATCGTTACGGTAATATAACGCACCTCCGTACTCGTTGCGGTCACATTATGACTGGCATTATAATAACTAAACGCCAAGCTCGTCACCGAATCCGCTAACGGTTGCGCATTACGCATCAAGGTATTTCCCGATAGTGAATAAGTGATCGTGTTACCCAACACATCGGTAAACGTAATGGTATTCGCACCCAAAATTAAATCGCTCGTCGCATTGGATCGAATGGTGCGAATTTCGCTCGTCATTTTCACCAAAATCACACGCGCTTGAGAATCAACCGTCCCCAAATCATATTGCGCAAATGTACCCTGAAACGCTTGATACATGACATTCGCCGAAATCATCGCCACAATCGATAAGACAGTGATCACGATAATCATTTCAATTAATGTAAATGCTTTCTTTTTCAACATCAGTAATTCGCCACTAATCTCTCCAACGTTGCGCTACCATCACCGCTCACCGTCACCGTAATATCTTTATAATTTGCATTGCCGCCCCAATTGCCCACAATATTAGACGAAACAGTAAACCCTGCGGGCGCGGCGCAAACGGCCAAGCCGGGTGACGCCACACAGGGATCAACGGTACTGGCAAATCCACTCACCTCTTTCGAGCCCACAATTAATTCCATCCGCTGTTGAGCTAATTCGGACGCACGAGCGGAATTTTGAATATCCGGCGCAGAATGCAAAGAAACGTAAAAGGCAGACAAAATACCCACGCCCAAGAAAGACATGATTGTAATAAAAAGAGTCAACTCAATGAGTGTAAATCCATTTTGTTTGCGCATAAATTCCCTAACACCTCAATAACAGCATACACACTCTATGCTAAATCGTCGATATGATTTTTATTGGCGATCACCCGCTTTTCCTTTACAATGTTCAATTTTTAGCAAATTAACTTTGTGTTTCAACATGACCAATGTACCAGATCAACCACAGCGTGACCGCGCCTTACGCCTCGAACAATCCTTCATTGTGCAAGCGCCCGCGGGCTCAGGAAAAACTGAATTACTCACTCAACGATTTTTACATTTACTCAGTCATGTACAAAAACCTGAAACGATTGTTGCCATTACGTTTACGAATAAGGCGGCGGCCGAAATGCGCGCGCGCATTTTGAATGCGCTCGCGCAACACAATACAACCAATATAACCAATACAACCAATAAAAAAACACAACAACTCGCCAAACTTGCCTATGAACATAATGTAAAAATGAATTGGCAATTACTCAAAAATCCGAATCGATTAAATATTTATACGTTCGATGCATTTTGCAAAAAGCTCGTTCGTCATATACCGCTACTCTCTCAAGTGGGTCTATCGACAAAAATTAGCGATGATACCAATGCTCTATATCAACAAGCCGCAGAAAACACGTTAAAAAAACAATCCGATGACACGCAACATTTATTAAGCCATTTAGACAACAACTTTTCAGTCGCTGTCCAACTGCTCATGCAGATGCTGGCCAAACGCGACCAGTGGTTGCCGCATATCATGCCGGCACGCCATCAAACTTCACTCAAACAAACATTAGAAGCGGGATTAATCGCCATCCATCAAGAGGCGCTCGAAAAATGTTATCAAACGTTTCCTCAGAATTTATGCGACGACATCAAAACGCTGTCAACATTTGCCGCGGCGCATAGCGAACTGCTCGCCTTTGAGGATGAACATTCACCTGAAATATCGCACTGGCTACACTTAAGCAATCTCTTGTTGACCAACAACAACGAATGGCGCAAAAAAATTGACAAATCCATTGGATTTCCGGCGCAGCACAAAGACATGAAAGCGGCCATGCAAACGCTGCTACAGACGCTGTCAAATCATGAGTCATTCAAAACCGCATTGATCGACATCCGACAGCTTCCGCCGACGCACTATACCCCTCTGCAATGGCAAACATTGACAGCACTTCTCAACTTATTGCCACTTGCCGTTGCTGAACTTAAATTAATATTTCACGAAACGGGACAAACGGATTATGCCGAAATCGCATTGGCTGCTCTCACCGCGTTGGGTGATGCAGAACATCCCACCGATCTTGCACTTATTTTAGATTATGAAATACAACATTTATTGGTGGATGAATTTCAAGACACATCGATCACACAGTTTCAATTGCTCGAAAAATTAACGCGCGAATGGGAACCCAACAATAACAAAACATTATTTATTGTCGGCGATCCCATGCAATCCATTTATCGGTTTCGCGAAGCCAAAGTGGATTTATTTTTACGCGCACAACAAGAAGGCATTGGCAATGTACCGCTTGAATCGCTTAAATTATCGATGAATTTCCGTTCAACCCAAGCACTGGTCAATTGGGTTAATCAGACATTTACCAATATTTTTCCGACAACGGAAGACATTCGCCTGGGCGCCATTGCGTTTTCACCATCGACCGCCCAGGATGCAGAACTCATAGCATCCTCGATTCACCTTCATCCCTTCATGGATAACACAAAACCAAATGAAGCGGACCACATCGTAAAAATCATTCAACAAAACCCCGACCGTTCCATTGCCATACTGGTTCGTGCGCGCACACATCTCACTCAAATCATACAACATTTGAAAAATGAACATATCCAATATCAAGCGATCGAAATCGACTCGCTCAGCACAAAACCGATCATACAAGATTTATTTTCCTTGACCTGTGCATTATTATATTTAAGCGATCGCATCGCCTGGCTATCATTATTACGCTCACCCTGGTGTGGTCTAACGTTACATGATCTACATGTCATCGCAAACACGCACGCCCAATCCACGATTTGGCAATGCATGCACAATACAAAGATCATCAAAAATTTAAGCCCCGATGGACATAAACGCATTCTATTTATTCGCGAAAAACTTGAAAAACAATTGGCAGCACGTTTTAGATATACGTTGCGCGACTGGATCCATCAAACCTGGATCGACTTAAACGGGTCTATCGTCCTTGAACACGCCAGTGACTTAACAGATGCCCACACTTATTTTGAATGGCTTGAAAAATTATCCCAAGGGGGTGACATTTTAAAAACATCGCAATTAAAAGAACATATCGACAGACTTTTTTCCGCACCCGATTCAGAAGCCACGGCAAAAATACAACTCATGACGATTCACAAAGCAAAAGGTCTCGAATTTGACATCGTTATTATTCCCGGGTTAGAACACACCAAACCCGCGCAAGAAACACAGTTATTGCGTTGGTCTCAACGAACGCAAAACAATTTAATCTTTGCCCCTATAAAATCAAGCGATTCGCAGACAGACAATATTTATCAATATCTGCATCGAGAAGAGCAGCTCAAAAATAATTTGGAAGATGCCCGACTTTTTTATGTTGCGGCAACACGTGCAAAAAGAGAATTGCATCTCTTGGGTACCGCACGATACGACGAGACAAAAAAACAATTCCAAAAACCCACGCAAAATAGCTTTCTGAATATGATTTGGTCTATTGCGGAACCCGAGTTTCAAAAAGCATTGAATACCCTGCCGGCCACGCCACAAGGCGAACACACCCTAAAAACAAAAACGGTGATAAAGCGTTTAACTGCCCAACATTTTGACGAGATATTTGAATTAACCGCGCCACAAAACATACCACAAACCAATACACATTTAGAGGCTTGGCAAGCTCCCCATGAAGCACCTATCGGCATAGCCATTCATCAAATTTTACGTCAAATCAGTCTCGACGGACTGGAAAAATGGCAACAAAAAGCATTCACCGCATGGCACCCCACCTGGAAAAATTTACTGTTGCGTCTGGGCATATCCGAAACGCGCATGGCTGATGCGCTGTCGCAAATCCAAACGGCCATTCAAAACACACTCGCGGACAAACGAGGTCAATGGATATTAAAACCACACACAGCGGCACAATCAGAATTCGCGCTATCCTCCAGCCATCAACAAAAACTCAAACGCATTATTATTGATAGAACATTTCTCGACGAAAATAATCGTCGCTGGATTATCGATTACAAAACCGCGCGATGCCAAACCAACAATCTTGATGATTGGCTCGCAAAAGAAAAACAAAAATACCAAAGTCAACTCATTCATTACGCTAATGTTTTAAATAAATTACATGCGGAGCCCATGTATTTTGGGTTATACTTTCCTCTCGTCCCCGCTTGGGTCGAATGGGCATCCACAAATAACATGCAAGGGATCACCGATGAACATACCAACAACGAAACTCACTAAAACCGCTGTTTTTATAGTTTTAATTGGATCGTTGTTTTATGCCTATGAATTTTTTCTGCAGGTCGCGCCCGGCGTAATGGCAGATGCGCTCATGCACGCCTTTAACGTCAACGCAACCATCTTGGGTACGATATCAGGATTTTTTTATTATTCCTATACGATTATGCAAATGCCCGGCGGCTTCTTGCTCGACCGTTATGGTGCAAGAATCGTATTAACAATTGTCATCGCCATTTGCACCCTTGGCACACTTCTGTTTTCATTATCGACGAATGCATTCACCGCATCCATCGCGCGATTAATCATTGGCGCTGGCTCTGGCTTTGCGTTTGTCGGTGCGCTATATCTCATTATTCGCTGGATTCCTATTCGATATCTCGCTCTCTTTATTGGTTTAGCTCAACTATTAGCCTCCATCGGCGCAATAGGTGGAGAGGCGCCGCTTGAAATCATGATTGAACATGGCGGATGGCAACAAGCCATGTTTGTTTTATTTGTAACCGGCGTTGTGTTAACCATTTTGGTCGCACTCTTTGTCCGAGACCGCCCCAAACATTATGAAGAACGAGCGCAGCACCGACCAAAAATCGCAACGACGTTACGCGCAGTTTTAGGCAGCACACAAACCTGGTATATCGCCGTTTACTCTTTTGCCATCTGGGCACCCATGACTGCATTTGCAGCACTTTGGGGCATTCCTTTTTTAACACAAGCCGACCAATTAACGCCTCTCGCCGCAGCGAATGCCATGATATTTATTTGGTTAGGCGTTGCCATTGGCAGCCCTTTCATTGGATGGATCTCTGATTATTTTGAACGACGCTGTTGGCCACTGATCGTTGCCGCCATCATCGGATTATTATCCGCGATGATCGTGATCTATAAACCAAATTTAAACTACGACATCCTGCTTCTTTTGCTTTTTATACTCGGCTTATCCGCCTCTGGCCAATCGCTGGTATTTGCGGTAATCAAAGATAATAATTATGTATATCATTCCGGTGCAGCCAATGGCTTTAACAATATGGTGATTGTCTCGACCGGTGCAATTTTTCAGCCCCTCATTGGAAAAATATTAGACCTCACCTGGAGTGGCGCCCTCCATAATGGCGTTCGATTATACAGCGTACATCAGTACCAGCTCGCATTGACGCTATTACCTCTGGTGTTATTTGTTGCGATTGTGGTAAGCATGTTTTTTATTCGCGAAACGAATTGTGTGCCGAAGCAGTTATGAGCTTAATCATTGCATTCATCATACTCATTCTCGGCTTTGCGCTCTTAGCCACCGGCGCAAATTTTTTAATTGACTCAGGTGCGAGTGTTGCAAAAAAACTCGGCGTATCGACATTACTCATTGGACTCACCATTATTGCACTCGGCACCTCGCTACCCGAATTGATGATTGCGTTTTCGACGCTTTTTTCTGGTCAAGCTAAATTATCCATCGGCAATGCCATTGGCGCTAATATCGCAAACATCGGTTTTGTCTTAGGCATAACTTCTCTCTATCGACCTTTGCAAATTCATTCGGGTATTCTCAAAAAAGAATTTCCATTATTATTTATCGTCATGCTATTAGTGGGTTTAATGTTATTAAAACATCGTCTCGATCCCACGGATGCCTTATTGTTACTCTTCGGCGCCGTCGCTGTCATCGCCTGGTTCATCTGGATCGGTTTGAAAGCAAAACAAGTACCGCTCGCGCCCGAATACACACCAATACTCAAAGAACGCGATATCACCACCAAAACATCTTATCAAAAAGACATTGCTTATCTTATTCTCGGTATTATTTTATTAGCGATAGGCGCAGAAATAACCGTCCAGAGCGCAACATATATTGCCAATTATTTTCGCATCAGTTCGTTCATCATTGGGCTCACGGTCGTCTCGCTTGGCACCACCCTTCCCGAATTGGCGACATCGTTGATCGGCGCAAAAAAACAAGAAGATGACATGGTCGTGGGAAATATTATTGGCTCGAACATTTTTAATCTATTAACCGTGCTCGCCATACCCGTTTTATTTCATTCGGTGATATTAAATAAATACGTATTTTATAGGGATTTTCTCGCCATGTTTGGTATCAGCAGTATATTTTATCTCTTTGCATTCACCAGCATTCGACAACAAAAGAAGTTAACACGCCCCATGGGCGCGAGCTTAATCATCATCTACATAAGCTATGTTGCGCTTCTATATATTCGTTAATGTTTCAGCAATACCACCAAGAGCGCAACAAACCCGATCAAAATCAAGGCCAATACACCAAACGTAAAAATGCTACGGCTTAAATTTTTACGCGAGAACGATCCAGGATTCGCTCTGACGCTGCGATATAAAAACCAAAGTAAAAAAGCGGCGATCAACGCCCATAAGATTTGCGCCCATGTGCTCATAAAAATACTTCCCAAAATAATAAAAACACAGTATAGTCTAATATATGAACAATGTTCAACCACTCATTCAAAAAATTATACTTTTTGGTTCAAGAGCTAGAGGTTTTAGCTATTGATATCGCACGATATGATACGGCAGGTAACAAATTTCAGGAAAAAATTAATCAAGAAGGAGTGGTGATTTATGAGCGACGGTAAAATAACGCAATCACTGGTCAATTTAGAAAATGCACTCTCTCGCTTACGAGAGGCATTGCAAGAACCCCATCACAATGCGCTCATTATTGATGGCACCATTCAACGATTTGAATTTGTCCTTGAGCTGTATTGGAAAACATTAAAACGATTATTGGCGAACGAAGGCATTGAGGCAAACACGCCAAAAGAGACCTTAAAAAAAGCCTATGCCGCAAAATGGATTGATAATGAAACCGCGTGGTTACAGATGCTCAATGATCGCAAGGCTACATCACATATTTATGATGAAGAAACCGCGCAACGTATTTATAAAAACGTTCAGATTCATTTTTCTGAATTAGAAAAAACATTTGAAAGGATTAAGAAATGATTTCAGTCCGGTAGATTGACGAGCATTTTTTTGTTTTGTCATTTCGACGACCGAAGGGAGGAGAAATCTCATGAATCACACTTCGATTCACGAGATTTCTCCTCCTCCGCTTGCGCGGAGTCGTCGAAATGACGTAAAAAAGAGCCGTCATCCCGGAAAATGCGAAGCATTTATCCGGGATCCAGGGAACGCTTTAGTTGCGCACTTCGATTCTCTGGATTCCGGACATTGTTGCGCAACGGCGCAACAATTCCGGAATGACGATAGAGGTTAAGTCGGTCTCAGCTCAGAGGACGCAACACATCCATCTGATTCGAAATAATTCACTATGACTTCTGGTAAATGCCATTCTAATAATGAATACCTGCTTACCTCTGAGCTGAGGATTTATTTAGATTTATTTATATCCTGCGATACTTTTTGAACGTTGCTCAGAAAATCTTGACTCTGATTGGCCTGGTATCGATGCGCCGCCAAATAGGTTAATGCAATGCTCGTCACAAAAAATAATGCCGCTAAAAAAATAGTGAACTTAAACAAAAATCCACCTGATCCGCGACTGCCAAACACCGTTTGCGATGCGCCACTGCCAAACGCCGCACCCATGTCCGCTCCCTTCCCTCGCTGAATCAATACTAAACCAATCAGCGCAATCGCAATGACAATGTGAACCATTAAAATAATTTGTTGCATCTGTTTCTCTTAAAAATTAAAAATTATAATACCCTATTAACCACCACCAGGAGCAGGAGCACCACCAGGAGCAGGAGCAGGAGCAGGAGCAGGAGCTCTCTCCACCACGCCTTGCCGTATTCTCGCACGCTTAGCCAGCGCTTCCGTATTCTGCTGAGTAACACGCTTTCTTAACTCATCCGACATTTGTAGATGCCCCATCTCTAGTTCTATCGGCAGTCCTTTCGCGGCTTTTAATAAATTTTCAATATCCCATGATGACATATGCCTTGCTTCTGCATGCCGCGTCTCTGGGGACATCTCCGCATCCGGTCTATAACTCGTCCATCCTTTCTGTAGAGCTAAACGCAACATATCTTCATTCGCGGCTACTTCACGACCCGGCGCCACGCTTGTAATTGCTATGTGATCTCCTCTATCGTCAATGATATACTTTCTTTTGGCTATCTCTTCCGCTATCGCGCCCACGACAACAACCAACCCTAGCATGATTTGTAAGATGAGTGGCATCTGCAATGATTTCACTGTGTCTTTAAGGCCTTCGGCCGCTTCCTGGTACTTCTTATATTGTTCGTCAGAAATATTGAGGCCACGCACATATTTTCCAGGGCGAAGAGATGGCAGCGGCTGCGTTCCTATATCCATCGCATTTTGCTGAGCGCCCTCCGTCCGACGCGCTCGCATCTTCTTTTTTTGTTCTTCCGCCACATTTTCTTTCACCACATAATCTATCAAGAATGCTCGGACGTCTTCAGCATTAGCATTAGCATGAGCAGGAGCGCCAGCGCCAGCGGCAGGAGCAGGAGCTTGAGCAGGAGCAGGAGCAGCAGGAGCGCCAGCGGCAGCGGCAGCATCAGCAGCAGCAGCAGCAGGAGCGGCAGGAGCGGCAGGAACAGCGCCAGCGGCAGGAGCAGCAGGAGCAGCAGGAGCAGCAGGAGCAGCAGGAGCAGCATTAATCTGACCTTGCAAGGAACCCAAAAGCCGATCAAACTCGGCCTGACCTTGCTGAACACCCCGCGTCTGCGTCCAATTTGTCAGTTCCTGACGATGCTGATGAGCCCAAGCTCTTGCACGAGCTTCTTGTTCTGGAGTTAATGCCATAATGATTCTCCTCTTCTTATTATCCTGCGGTTCCTGCGGTTAAAGGACGCTTTTGTTCATCAAACTGATTGTAGAACATTTCATATTCTCCATGACCAGCTAAATTACGAACTTCCATGTGATAGGCGCCTTTTTCCACATTTAAATTCTGTACTTCGATCCACGCGGGAACTTCGATTTGTTTTGTCGACCCCGTAAACTCAATCAACGTCCATCCGCGATTTCGTACTTCATGCACCATCGCACGCGCGGTTTTGATCGCATCAATAAACGATCGTTTTCCATCAAACAAATCATTGGGCGCCGCAACGAGTGCCACGCCAAAATCATACACGCGATAACGCTCACTTGCATTGGGTATCTGTAATAACTTACCCGTCCCCGGCAACGACACATCATCCACATTCCAAATCGTCAGTGTCGCCCATCGTTCCGCCAACCAGTTTAATTCGCTGCGCGTCACCGGTCGCTCAAAAATTTCTTTACGCTTGGCTTGCAATTCTTCTTCGGACAATTGCTGATGCGCTATTTTATCCCATAACTCTCGATCGGGTTGGCTCGCCATAAACTCTGCAGCCATTTCGCCACTTTCTAATCGCTTGGCTTCGGCCTCCGTGACAATCACCATCTGTGCATCAAACACGAGCGGCCAGGTGGAATCGCTCTGCGCAATAAACAATACGGTGTAGGGCTCTGATTTGGCCGTGCCCTTAACGGGCGTTCCACCAAAAATACCATCTTCAGAACAGCTCAAGCCCGATGGCACTGGCGACCCATCCAATAATTCCGCCGTAAATTCTGTCTTTTCGCCTGAAGGGTTATAAATGAAAGAATTTAACCCAAGCCCCTCAAACGGCCTATCTTCGACGAGCAAAATCACCGGCAAATTATGTATCCGCTTGAGATCCTGAAAAGAAATAGCTTCTTGATCAGTCATAAAAATTTGCTCTTTGTTTTACTGCACAGTATAGTACATTTTGCCTCAATTTCAGGGGAATTTCTAGGATTATCGGAGACAAATCAGAAAGTTCTCCCCCTAAATATATTATAAAAATCTTGTTTTTTCAACCAGTATGTTACATAATTTGAAAGATACTGGAGTAAATTAATGCTTGAACTCAAAAAACATATGCTACATGGCGTCATGGACTACATTCAACTCATGTCATGCCTACGTGACTATGAAGCGCCCCATCGAAAAATTAACCTATTACTCAAATCAGGCACATTGGTTCGCGTTAAAAAGGGTCTCTATGTGCTTGGAGAAAATTATCGTGACGAACCCATCTGTCTGGAGCTACTCGCCAACTTAATCTATGGCCCCTCCTATATATCACAAGAATACGCGCTTCAATATCACGGTTTAATCCCTGAGCGCGTGGTGACCGTCACCTCCATGACGTGCAAACGCAATAAACATTTCATCACACCGCTGGGATCATTTCGCTATACCTATTTAAATCTCAGGCGCTTTCGTGTCGGTGTTGACTGGCTGCCTTTTCGCCCCAACATACGACTCTTAATCGCTTCTCCTGAAAAAGCACTCGTCGACACACTTATGCAACATCGCGATATAAAAACAATTCACGATATGTCCACCCACTTAATAGAAAACATGCGCATCGACATCAATCGCTTGCAAAAATTCGATCTCAATCGTTTAGAAAAAATTTGTAAAGCCTATCGCCATCCCGTCATTAATTTATTTTTTAACTTGCTAAAAAGAGGTCTTTAATGGATCACGTTATACTTGCCATGCTCGATACCTATCACTGCGTCACCGACGTTGATTACGAAAATGCGCTAAAAGAAATTATGCAAGAAATCGCCCTGATTGGACTCTGGCGCGCGAAATTTTTTGAACATGCTGCTTTTTATGGTGGCACAGCATTACGCATATTATATCATTTAAATCGATTCAGTGAAGACTTGGATTTTTCACTTTTAAAACCGAGTGATACCTTTAATCTCCACCCCTATTTAAATGCCATTCAAAGCGAATTAAACTCGTTTGGTTTCGATACAGAAATTCTCATGAAAAATAAAAATATCGATACGCCCATTCAATCTGCATTTTTAAAAGCCAATACGCAAAAATATTTACTGCAAATAAGCGCGCCAGAGACCATTAGACAACTCATCCATCGACAAAAGCAAATGAAAATAAAAGTGGAAGTCGATACCCATCCGCCGGGAAATTTTGAAACGGAAACCAAACCATTAATCAGACCGATTCCTTTTTGGGTTAAAGCGTATAGTCTTCCCGATTTATTTGCCGGAAAAATATCAGCTGTTCTTTGCCGCCATTGGCAAACACGCATCAAGGGGCGCGATTGGTATGATTTTTTATGGTTCATACAAAACAATGTCCCTTTGCATCTCGCTCATTTAGAATCTCGTTTAAGACAATTTGACTACTACCGCGATACCGCACCACTTAGCCAAGCCGATGTTAAACGTCTATTACTTGAAAAAATTCAACAACTGGATATCGTGCTTGTGAAAAATGATATCAGAAATTTTATTCATGACGAATCCGCACTAGATGGATGGTCAAAAGAATTGTTTACGGCAATTACTGAGCAAATTGTATTTATTGAGAGAGCTTAGGGCAGTATCTCTTTCAAAAACTGCCCCGTAAACGACTTTTTACATTGCGCAACTTGCTCGGGCGTGCCTTGCGCCACCAGCGTCCCGCCTTTGTCGCCACCTTCGGGGCCTAAATCAATAATCCAATCCGCCGTTTTAATCACATCTAAATTATGTTCAATGATCACTATCGTATTGCCGCGTTCGCGCAAATGATGCAACACATCCAACAACTGTTTAATATCATGAAAATGCAAGCCCGTCGTCGGCTCATCCAAAATATATAACGTATTGCCGGTATCACGCTTCGATAATTCACGTGATAATTTTACACGCTGCGCTTCACCGCCCGACAACGTAATCGCGCTTTGCCCCAAACGAATATACGACAAACCTACCTCCATTAACGTCTGTGTTTTTTTCGAAAGAACTGGAATAGCCTCAAAAAACGCATGCGCTTCTTCGACGGTCATGGTTAAGACTTCATGAATATTTTTGCCTTTATATTTTATGCTTAAGGTTTCGCGATTATACCGCTTGCCTTTACATATGTCGCACGTCACATAAATATCCGATAAAAAATGCATTTCAACTTTGATGAGCCCATCACCCTGGCAGGCCTCACAGCGACCACCCTTGACATTGAAGCTAAACCGACCCGGCGAATAACCACGCGATCGCGCTTCTGGCACACTCGAAAACAACTCGCGCACCGGCGTAAAAATACCGGTATATGTCGCTGGATTCGATCGCGGCGTTCGACCAATGGGACTTTGATCGATATCCACCACTTTATCAAAATAATCTAAGCCAATAATTTCAGTATATGCGCCGGGCGTTAAATGCGTTGCTTTATTTAATTTTGTGGCGGCGATCGGATAAAGTGTGTCATTGATTAAACTGGATTTACCCGAACCCGACACGCCGGTCACACAGGTCATCAATCCAATCGGAATATCGACATTAATATTTTTCAAATTATTACACGTTGCCCCGCATAAACGCAATACACGCTGCTTATCAACGGCAATACGTTTTTTAGGAATCGCAATTTTCTGCTTGCCCGACAAATATTGACCCGTTAACGATTCTTCGCATTGTTGAATGGTAAGCGCCGTCCCTTGCGCCACGACCCGACCACCGTGCACGCCCGCGCCCGGCCCCATATCCACAATGTAATCCGCATCGCGAATCGCCTGCTCATCGTGTTCAATCACAATAACGGTATTGCCTAAATCACGCAAATGCATGAGTGTTTTTAACAATCGTTCATTATCGCGTTGATGCAAACCAATCGTCGGCTCATCTAAAACATACATCACGCCCATCAATCCTGCACCAATTTGACTGGCTAAATGAATGCGCTGACTTTCACCGCCCGATAATGTTTGTGAGCGACGATCTAATGTTAAATAATCTAATCCCACATTGACCAAAAACTGCAGCCGATTAATGACTTCTTTTAAAATACGCGCGGCAATTTCTTGTTGTTGACCTGAAAATTTTGCCTGTTGCAAAAACAGCAATGCCTGCTCGATTGACAGACTCGTTAATGTCGGCAAATTAACATCTTGAATAAACACATAACGCGCTTCTTCTCGCAGGCGCGCGCCTTGACAGGTTTCACACGGCTTAATCGTTAAATAACGCGACAACATTTCACGTACAGCTTCGGAGTCCGTTTCGCGATAACGACGCTCCATATTCGGCAACACCCCTTCAAATCGCGAGGTTCTTTCAAACACCGTGCCATGATCATTCACATAACGAAACTGAATACGCTCTTTGCCGCTACCGTATAAAATAATTTTTTGAATTTTTTTCGGGAGCTTTTCAAATGGCTGGTCAATATCAAAATCATAATGTTTTGATAGCGCTAGCAACATATGATAATAATAAATATTATGTCGATCCCAGCCGCGCACTGCGCCACCGGATAAACTTAACGACGGATCACTCACAATATGGGCTTCATCAAACAATTCTTGCATTCCTAAGCCATCACAATCCGGACAAGCGCCTACCGGATTATTAAATGAAAACAGACGGGGCTCTAATTCGGGCAAACTGTATCCGCATGTCGGGCATGCATATTTTGCTGAAAATAATAAATCATCCGTTGTATTTTTTTCTTCTGATATGATCACTTTCGCCAATCCATCCGCCAATCGCAAAGCGGTTTCAAAGGATTCGGCCAAGCGCAATTGAATGCCATCACGAATCTTCAATCGATCGACGACGACCTCGATGTTATGTTTCTTTTGTAAATCTAACGACGGCGCATGATCTAAATCGATGACGTTACCGTCTACGCGCGCACGAATAAAACCTTGGCGCTGCAAATCATCAAACAGTTGCACATATTCGCCTTTTCGATTTTGCACAATGGGCGCAACCAACATTATTTTAGTTTCACTTTGTAACGCCATGACGGCATCCACCATTTGCGTCACGGTTTGTGCTTCTAAGACCGTATTATGTTTAGGACACCGCGGCTGTCCGACGCGTGCAAATAACAAACGCAGATAATCATAAATTTCAGTGATCGTTCCAACGGTTGATCGCGGATTATGTGAAGCGGATTTTTGTTCGATTGAAATCGCCGGCGATAATCCCTCAATATGATCAACATCCGGTTTTTCCATCACCGATAAAAATTGCCGCGCATAGGCAGAGAGCGATTCAACATAGCGACGCTGGCCTTCGGCATACAACGTATTAAACGCAAGCGATGACTTGCCCGATCCCGACAATCCTGTAATGACCACTAATTGATCACGTGGGATTTCCAGATCGATATTTTTCAAATTATGTGTACGCGCACCCTTTATGGTGATGTTTTTTTGCATATAAAATTTCCTTTGCAGCTCTGAGCTGCGGAAAGCGAGGCTGTGACTGCATTTCCGCAGCTCAGAGCTGGATTCAAAAAAGATTTTACATGACTCTACGAGTATGTATAGAATTGTAACGATTTTAATTGAAAAACGGAGAAATATCATGTCAAGTCGAGGTGTAAATAAGGTTATTATTGTCGGAAATTTAGGGGCTGATCCCGAGGTGCGTTATATGCCGAGTGGCGGCGCGGTCACCAATATTTCAGTCGCCACCAGTGATGGTTGGAAAGATAAAGAAAGCGGTGAAAAAAAAGAGCGTACAGAATGGCATCGCATTGTTTTTTTTAATCGATTAGCCGAAATCGCCGGAGAGTATCTAAAAAAAGGATCGAAAGTATTTGTCGAAGGTGCTTTGCGCACACGCAAATGGCAAGACAAAAGCGGTCAAGATCGTTATACAACAGAGATTGTTGGCAACGAAATGCAGATGTTAGATAGCAAAGGCAGCAGCGGCCAATCGTTTTCGCCGAGCGAAACCACGACCGCCGCCGCACCACAAACTACTGCTCCAGCTCCCGCAATGAGCGAAGAATTTGATGACGATATTCCTTTCTAATAACTCAGCTCAGAGGTAAGTTGGAATTCTTTATACTATCCTCAGCTCAGAGGTAAGCAGGCATTCATTGTTAGAATGGCATTTACCAGAAGTAATGATGAATTATTTAAAATCAGATGAACGTGTTGCGTCCTCTGAGGTGAGACCAGCCTGTTCGCATGAGCTAGAGTAATTAGTTGATCTCAGCTCAGAGGTAAGCTGGTATTCATTGTTAGAATGGTATTTACCAGAAGTAATGATGAATTATTTAAAATCAGATGAACGTGTTGCGTCCTCTGAGGTGAGACCGACTTATACCTCTGTTCGCCGTTGTCATCTGGCAATCACTTCCGAAAAATCATCTATGCCCTAATCCTAATAATAAAGGCGCGTGTTCATCAGCATCAGCATCAGCATCAGCATCAGCATCAGCATCAGCAACATCAGCAGCAGGAGCATCAGCAACATCAGCAGCAGCAGCAAGAACAGGAGCAGGAGCAACAGCAGCATCATCTGCAACAGCAGGAGCACGACGAGCAGCGTCAACGGCAGCAGCTTCACGAGCAGCGGCAGCATTAGGATCAGAATCAGGAGCAAAAGCAAAAGCAAAAGCAAGAGCTAAACCAAGAGCAAAAGCAAGAGCAAAAGCAACACCAGGAAAACCAAAAACAACAAGAACAGCAATAGCAACAACAGTAGTAAGAACAGCAACAAGACCAGGAGGAGGAGGAGGAGGAACAGGAGCAGGAGCAGCACCGGAAGCGACAACACCTGTTTCTAGCCTACCAGCTTCCGCCAACATGCGATCCTCAGGTTGCTTGGCTGGAATCTCGTCACCTTGCCCGTGATTGGACAGACTCGGCTCACAGAAAGAATCCAGCTCCACCACTTCACTCTTTCCAATTGGGCTCAACGTTTGATCGATAAAAAAATATGTCGAATGCTTTTCTGGTGCATCTACATTTTTTTTCCCTGCCTTTTCTGCTGCGCTGACTGCATCCATACCGGTTGAGCAAAAATTTACTATAGCCAGCACCGGGAGAACAGGGATAAAAAGAGGAGCCGCAAATCCTGCCTCGGATAGTGTCGCCAAATATTCATCCACCGACCCGATTGTTGCACCTTGAATAAATGTTCTTGCCTTTTTAAAAAACTTCATCCTATACCCCCTATTATTATCGCGCTACGTCAACTTATAGACGAAAGTCACGATTTTTTATCTAAAAAACAACATTATGTAGCCGTCATTGTATGACATAAACCTTAAGGAAATATTAAGAGAACATCTTTTTTTATATTTATTATCTGTACTAGTCTCGACTTAATCTGGCAATCACTTCCGAAAAATGAGCTATGATCCAAAGTTGTGTATGACTGGTTTTTGACCAGAGGAAATTAAGC
>JBBTCW010000064.1:0-6522 GCA_038043025.1 Pseudomonadota bacterium
CGCTTAATTTCCTCTGGTCAAAAACCAGTCATACACAACTTTGGATCATAGCTCAACCACCAGCTCCAAAGAATGACGGCGAAAATTCTCGTCCTCCGCCTCTGGGTGCCTCCTCAACATCATCGGCAATATCTCCGGCCGCTGACCCTCTGGCCGCTGGATGTAGTGATACTCCACGACGAAATGGTGAAGAGAGACCCAAGGGAGTTCCTTGAGGTTTGGGTGGTGATTGCCGCAGTCTCTTAGGTGGGGTTTTTGCTGATTCGTCTGCTGCATCTTCCTCTTCCGCTGCACCATCTCTATTAAGGATACGACCATCAACACTTCTTTTTGGAGAATTTCGTTTTGGCTGCTCATCCGCTACGGCGTCATCGCCTGCCGCCAAGCCTCCCCCCGGCGAAACATGCGCCGCATCGCGCGCCACTTTAGTGCGTACGGGTGTCGCAGGAGCAACTTCTGAGGCTATTGGTTCCTCTTCTCCAGCTCCAGCGGCAACGGCATCAGCGGTTGCTTGCTGAAATTTTCTCTCTGCTATTTGTTTCTTTCTCTTTTGAGCTTTTTCCCACTGAGCCTGAGTAGGTTTTTGTCTAGGCATTCACCCATCCCCTTATATTTATTATTCGTTTAGTTTTAGGTTGCTTATGATCTGTGACAGACCCTTAATGCGCCGCCAATGTATCACAGGGTGGCATCTGGCATCAACCCATCCATGGATAAATATAGATCAAAAATAAAAATAACGCTCACCCTTCCAGCTCTGAGCTGCTATAACCCTTGCTGCGCCTAGATTATATCAGCTCAGAGCTGCGCATTAAAATAGGTAACGCACGCCCACGCCAATCGCGGTAGAACCGGAGTTGCTGGCTTCATAGAGCCCGAAACAGCCTGAGCGGTGGTGAATATGATAAACGACTTGAAAATTAGGATATGCCGGCAAAGAAAATGCCGCTTCAAACATTAAATAATTTAAGAACCTTTTTGGATTTTTTGCCTGTTCTACACCTTTTTTATTATCCTTAATGCGCAGTTCACTATCCGATAGGCGCGTTGCATATGACACGCCTTCCCCAAAACTCAATGGCGTTAAAAGATATCGATTCCACGGAAAATCAGACCACGTCAATTTAATATAAGGATTCAGCTCATAAATATCGCCCTGCGGATCGTTTTGATAAGTCGCATTCAATGCAAAACCAACGCTCGCATTAATATATTTTGCATACGCATTAAGTTTGTTATCCGGCGATAAATCATAAGAGGGTTCTAACGAGTATAGTTTTGCTCCGCTCTCTTGAAATGGAAATCGAAGAAAAAGAATTTGATTAAGCGGTTTATTTATCAGCTGGCCATAATACGCAAAAATACCCCACGGTTTTCTGGCAACATGCGTCTGAGGAGCGACAGCAAAAACATTCGTTACAAAAAACAATAAGACCAACAATGTGATGCAAGGAGATTTTTTCATTGTTTATTAACAAATATTTTCTTTTTTATTAGTATCCACAAAATAGCCGGCAATATCAACGCCAACAGTCCGCCCAAAAATAACACTTCATAATGCATCGCTGTTCCAACATTAATCCCCATCGGTGGAATAAAGCCTATCGCCAATGCAATACCAGCGCCCATTAAGCCGAGCAAACAAACCACCCATATTCCCACTTTGCCGCCAGGAATTTTAAAATACGCAGGCTCATCAGAAAATTTATACCGCAAAACCAGCGCGGCAATAAACATAATGACATACATTAACACATACAATTGCGTACTCAAATCCATGAGCAGCCAATATGAACCATTCACACTCGGCATCAACAAAAACACCATACAAGTCAATGTGACTAAAATGGCCTGCATAATCAGAATGCGACTGGCCACACCATGTGAATTTGTTTTTCGAAAAAATTGAGGTAAAAACCCTGACTCTGCCGTTTGCAACAATCCTTTCGCCGGCGAAATAATCCAATTAATCAACCCCCCGGCGCTACCAATTAAAATCATGACGACAATGACCGGTGTCATCCAATCCATATGAAACATTTGAAAGAAAACAGTGAACTCCTGCATAATACCAGCCACTAAACTAATTTGATCTTTAGGCAAGACAAATGCAATAGAGAGCGAACCCAAAATCATCGTCACTAAAATAAAAATAACCGAATAAGACAATGCGATTGGGAACATTTTTTGTGGATCACTCGTTGATTTAACGTGCACCGTTGCTAATTCCATTCCCAAATAGGAGGTAATAATAGCCGTTAACGCAATCCAACTTTGCGAATGCGAAAAAGAAGGTAACAGATTATGCATCGTAAGATGCAACTGTAATGGCTTGCCTAATATAATCCAAAGCACTGCCAAAGCAAACACCAAAAACATGGGAATATACATACCGACAATTGTCGCCACCGTTGCTACCCAGCCAGAAATTTTTAATCCCCATAAATTGATGAGCGTCAATAACCAAAATGTTCCACAGATCACCAGAATCAAATATATTTTATCATGCGCCAACAATGGATTAACTAAATAAGCCAAAGTGCCCGCTAAAAACGACAACACGGTGGGAAACCAAATGAGTGTATTAATCCACTGCAACCAAATGGCAAAAAACCCAAATGATTCGCCAAACGCTAACGATACCCATTTAAAAATACCACCATGTTCCACATGCGTCGATGATAATTCCGCGGACACCAATGCAACCGGAATTAAAAAAACAATCGCAGAAAAGATATAAAAGAAAATTAATTGACTGCCAAACAAAGCAACGACGGGTAAATTCCGAATACTATCAACGCTACCGGTAATCAGCATCACTAAAACAAACAGACTCAGTGGTTTGGCGATTTTTGTCATGTGCGCTCCTATCTCTATTAAGGCAAATCATCATACGTTTTTTTAACAGCCGTTAATAGATTCGCGCGACTTAATCCCAGTGAAACAGCCAGAGAACCCGCCACATAGATAGACGAATACGTACCAATCACAATACCCATAATCAACGCCATTGAAAACGCGTGGATCGTCGGGCCGCCCAACCAAAATAAAATTGCCACCACAACCAACGTTAAACCGGATGAAATAACCGTTCGAGATAATGTTTGGTTAATGGCTGAATTCATAATATCAGTGGCGGAGCCATGCCGCATTTTACGAAAATTCTCACGCACACGATCAAACACCACGATCGTATCATGCAGCGAATAACCTAAAATCGTTAACACCGCCGCTAAAGCGGTTAAATCAAATTGAATTCGAAAAAACGAAAAAATACCTAAAATAAAAACCGGATCATGAATCAATGCAACTGCCGCACCCACTGCCAATCGCCATTCAAAACGAAACGCGATGTAAATCATCGTCGCTAACAATGCGATAACCACTGCCAATGTTCCTTTGTACGCCAATTCACTACTCACTTTTCCGCCTACAAAACTCGCACTATTTAATGTTGCATTCGGAATAACGTTTAACACCGACGCCACTAAAATATCTTGCACTTTTTTGGGGTCATCCGTTTTGATGCGCGCACTATTATCAATGCCCAACGTCAAAACAATGTCACGTGAATCACCAAAGTTTTGCACTTGGTAATCAATAAATTTCGCCTGCTGTAATTCATCACGCACTTGATTAATGTTCACCGGTTGTTTAAAAGACAACTCGATTTGCGTGCCCCCGGTAAAATCCAATCCTAAATTCAAGCCATGATAAAAAAACGATGCAAACGACACCAATAACACAATAATCGAAAACACTGCCGCCCATTTTCGAACACCTAAAAAATCAATCTTTGTATTGGGTTTAAAAAATTCCACGCTTATTTTTCCTTCACTTTACCAATGCGTAATCGTTTGATATGCCGACCACCATACATCCAATTGATAAACATCCGGGTATAAGTGACAGAGGATATAATTGACGTGAACAAACCAACCGTCAACGTAATCGCAAACCCTTTGACCGGACCCGAACCCAAAGCAAATAAAATCAATGCCACAATTAATGACACCAAGTTTGCATCCAAAATCGTCGTAAACGCACGATCATAACCCGCTTGAATCGCCGCATGCGGCGACATGCCATTGCGCAACTCCTCACGAATACGCTCATAAATTAAAACGTTGTAATCGACCGCCATACCGACGGTCAACACAATGCCCGCGATGCCCGGAAACGTTAACGTACCCCCCAACAAGGATAACAACGCGATTAAAAACACTAAGTTCACAAACAAACCAATATCGGCGGACAACCCGAACAATTCATAATAGAGCAACATGAAGATAACAATAAAAATAAAGCCCACTTCAATCGATAACATGCCTAAATGAATATTGCGTTTACCCATACTGGGTCCCACCGTACGCTCCTGAATAATAGCCATATTCGCCGGCAATGATCCTGCCTTTAATAACAGTGCTAAATTTTTTGCTTCAGCGGGACTGGACAAACCACTGATTTGGAAATTCGTCCCTAATGCAGATTGAATCGTTGCCACGTTAATAACACGACTTTCTTTTTTGTAGATAATTTTATTTTCACCTTTTATCGTTGTCTGCGTCGATTTGGTTTCCGTATAAACCGTCGCCATAGATTTGCCAATGTTTTCAGAAGTGATTTCTTCAAACAATGATTCACCACCACCACCCAATCGAATAGACACGATCGGCTGACCCGTTGAACTATCATAAGTGGATGCCGCATTCGTAATCGAATCGCCGCTCAACACGATACGATTTTTTAATAACGCCGGCATGCCATTATACATATACAAGGTGTCGCCCGCCGGCACGATTCCGCCCACGGCATTCGCCGCATCATGATCCATATCCACCATATAAAATTCTAAAGTTGCGGTTTTTCCTAAAATATCTTTTGCTTGCGCCGCATCTTGCACACCCGGCAAATCGACCGATACGCGATCTTGTCCCTCTTGCTGCACGACGGCTTCACTGACACCCAATTCATTCACGCGACGACGCAACGTCATCATCGTTTGCTCAATCGTATATTGTTTAATTTTCTGTAATGCCGCTGCCGACATCGTGCCTGTCATTTGATAGACGCCATCTCGCGTATTAGACATCCACGTAAAATCAGCAAACTGCTGACCTAATACGCTCGCGCCCTGATTCATATCCGCTGAACTATTAAACCGCACGCTAATGCCACCATCATGCAATGTCGAAATATTGGTATAACGCACTTTAACCGATCGCAAAGCCTCCCCGATATCACGCACGTAACCTTTTTCACGCGTTTGTACGACAGAATCTACATCGACTTGCAATAAAAAATTTACGCCGCCCTGTAAATCCAATCCTAATTTCATCGGATTCGCACCCATCGCTAACAGCCATGCCGGTGTTGCCGATTCTAAATTTAACGCGATAATATAATTATTCCCAAGCGCACTGAGCACCGCCTTCGCGTGTAACTGTGTATCCGCATCGCCAAAGCGAACTAAAATATTTTTGTTGGCGATTTCAATAGAATTGTACGGAACGGTTGAGGTGGTTAATAACGATCTCACGTTATCCACATCACTGTTCGTTAACGCCAAGCCGGGCGTTGAACTCGAGATTTGAATGGCAGGATTCTGACCAAATACGTTAGGCAACGCATAAATGATTGCAATAATAAAAACGACAACTAACGTAATATTTTTCCACAGGGGAAATTTATTCATAACAATTTTAACGTCCCTTTAGGTAACACAGCAGAAATTGCATTTTTCTGCAGTTGCACTTCGACCTCTTTCGCAATCATCACTGTCATAAAATTATCATCAATGCTGGTAATCTTTCCAGCCACGCCGCCGCTGGTCATAATTTCATCGCCGGCTTTCAGCCCCGCATGCATTTGCTTGAGTTGTTTCATACGCTTGTTTTGCGGATGCCACATAAAAAATAAAAAGGCCACCAGAACAACCAATAACATGATGGAACCAAACGCCGACCCTTGAGCAGGTGTCGCAGGCGCCGCTGCCGCCGGGGCGGCCGCATAAGCAGTAGAGATTAAAAAATTCATATAAATCATCCTGTTGTATAATATAAATAAAACTAATTATAGGAAAAGCATCCTAAACACGTGCGCGATTATAACGAACTTTGATACGTTATTCATCTGTTTCATGCAATCGTTTCTGCTAATTTTTCTAACTCATGCGAACAGGTCGGTCTCAGCTCATTATCCTCTGGCCATTGCATAGCACAGTGAAACATTCTCAATATTTCTATCGCGTTATTTTTAACTCGGTAAGGAATAATATACGGCAAACCAGAAACAATTAATTCTCTCGTATTGGCGACTCTGCCTGATCTCCCCAGTCCTGGTTGCTCTGATAACATACCAATAGCATGCAATATTCTTTTAAATTGAGAAATCTCCGCCGCTTGCGGCGGAGTCAAGGGCGCTGGGGAGTCCAGAGGGGAGCAATGCAATGCTCCCCTCTGGTCGCCGTCCGCGCGGGTTTCCCGCGCAGGCGAAATCAATTAAGGAAACAATCTCGGCCGC
>JBBTCW010000065.1:0-10760 GCA_038043025.1 Pseudomonadota bacterium
TCCTGGATTCCGGACATTGTTGCGCAACGGCGCAACAATTCCGGAATGACGATAGTGTTAAGTCGGTCTCAGCGCAGGGGTACAGGTATGTCTCACCTCAGAGGACGCAAAACGTTCCTCTGATTCTAAACAATCTGTTTTCTTCCTCACTCATCCCATTCTAACAATGAATACCAGCTTACCTCTGAGCTGAGGATTGTAAGATATGGCCATCCATGGCCAGGCGTTCGCGCGACTGCGACATGCCACTGGCATGTCGGTTCGCGCTCACCCTCTGAGCTGAGGATTTATTTATAGCTGAGGATCTATTTATAATTCGTCTTCAGCACTTTCAATGCACCCTCTGCTTGTGCATCTAAATTCAACGCACGATAAGATTTTACCATCACGTTCAATGCATCTGGTACAGAAGTGCTGCCTTGATAATGTTTCACAATATCATTCGCACGATTCGCTGCGGCTACATACGCTTTATGATCAACGTAATAATGGGCGATGCTTAATTCATGTCGCGCCAATATATTGCGAATGTGAATCATACGCTGTCTTGCATCGGATGCGTATTGACTGTTCGGAAAATAATGAATCAGCCGATTAAAATCACTAAACGCTTGCCGTAAACTCGCTAAATCACGTTCAGCAAAATCCACACCAAAATAACGTTCGATCGATCCATGGTTTTGATCATATTCCATCATGCCGCGCATGTAATACGCGTAATCGACATTTTTCTCACGTGGGTATAAATGAATATATTCATCCGCAGCCGCTAACGCGGATGACGTATCATCGTTTTTATAATAGGAATAAATCATATCGAGATGCGCTTGCTCTGTATATTGTCCAAACGGATAACGCGCTTCTAATGTTTCAAAATATTGAACGGATTGATCATACTTGCCATCGAGCATGGCATTTTGCCCATTTTTAAATAATTGTGCTTCACTCGCTGTTGGGAACATCGTTGCCGGATCCGTGCTCGTCGATTGACAGCCGCCAATAAAAGCCACTGATAATAACAAAACAAGACCGTATCGTAATTTCATAAGCACTCACCATTGATAAATAGATGACAGCAATCTATCAAGATACTCGACATGACGCAAGCCTTCTTCTGTAAAAATAGTGTGCAAAAAGCTCACGCACTTGGCATATCGCACAATGAAGAGGCTTTGCACAAGACGCGGTCAAAGGTCGCTGTCTCTGCGCCCTTTGCCAATTTGCCATCCATGGTAATCAAACAATCTGCAAAACTCACGTTATGTTTGGCATATAAATCCAGTGCAGCTATCAAAATATGCCGATTACCAATATCCGCACCTTGAAGATGAATAATTTTATCCAAAATTTCTATAATCTTTTGTTTAGTAAATGCCTTACTTTTCAACAACCAAGCCAATTCTAAAACGACATAAGATGAGATATATAAGTCCCCTTTTTGTGCATGTTCTAATAGAAATTTTTTGGAAATTTTACTTTGTTTTTCATCATCATCTAAAATAACGCGCGCTAAAATATTGGTATCAACTGAAATCACGACTGTTTTGTCCTATTATCTTCTTTCTCAACGAGACCCGAAATTGCGTCATCGTCGCTAATGTTGCTTTGCTGCTTTTTATCTTGTTTTCCAATATCAAAAATTGATTGCATCGACTGTTGCACGGGAGATAAAGAAAGCGTATGGTGTTTTTTGTGATATTCAATTAACACTTTGCTCCCTGCTTCCAATCCGACCGCTATACGAAGTTCCTTCGGTATAGCAATCTGCCCCTTGGATGAAACGGTAATAATGGCAGATGACTTTTCAGACATAATCACATTCCTTCTGGTAAGACGTAAGAATTATAGTCTTACCTTGACCGATTATCAAGAGACACCGATAAAAGATTAGGGAAATAAGGATTTTTCAGAAAGAACCGTTATAATAGCACATGACATCAAATATCAACCACACAATTCAGATCCCGCCTGAATATAGAGATAAGCGCATTGATCAGGCACTCGCCCTGTTGTTGCCGGACTATTCTCGATCGCGTCTCAAAACCTGGCTGGATCATGGGCAAATTTCGATCGATGGAAAACACTGGCGTCCAAAAGACAAAGTGCAGGGCAATGAAACGGTCGTGATTGACGCGAAATTAGAGGAAACACTGATCGATAAGCCGGAAAATATTCCGCTCAATATCGTTTATGAAGATAACGATATTTTAGTCATTAACAAGACCATCGGAATGGTTGTGCATCCTGCCGTGGGTAATCGCAACAATACCTTGCTAAACGCGCTTCTGCATCACGCGCCTGCCTTGGCAGAATTGCCACGCGCGGGTATTGTGCATCGATTGGATAAAGGAACCAGCGGTCTACTCGTTATTACCAAAACACTGCAAGCGCATATGTTTTTGGTCAAAGAACTTAAAGAACATAAGGTCTTACGCGAATACGAAGCGATTGTGTTGGGCAACATGATCAGTGGCGGAACTGTCAATGCACCCATCGGTCGACATCCCACAAAACGCACGCTCATGGCTATCGCTGAAAACGGCAAATCCGCTATCACACATTATCGCATTATCGAACGTTTTCGTGCGCACACGCATTTAAAAGTTCAATTAGAAACGGGACGCACGCATCAAATTCGCGTACATATGGCGCATATTCAACATCCCATTGTCGGAGACAGTACATATGGCGGTCGAATTAAATTACCCAAAGGTGCCTCGGCCAAATTAATTGAAACTTTACGACAATTTAAGCATCCGGCCTTGCACGCACGTCGATTGACCTTGATCCACCCTGCGACAAAAGAATCCATGACATTTAATGCCGATACCCCCATTGACTTCCAAAATTTGGCGAGTATGTTACACACCGATACACAAGAACATTAAGTGATCATATGACATTAGAGTTTATTCGACCCGATTGGTCTGCGCCAAAAAATATACACGCTGCCACAACGACACGCATAGGCGGCACAAGCCTAGCGCCTTTTGATAGCCTAAATTTAGCGGATCATGTCGGCGATGATCTAAACGCCGTTCTACAAAACCGCACTTTATTACAGCAATCTCTAAACTTACCGAGCGAACCGAACTGGCTGACGCAAACACATAGCACCCGCGTACTTCACTTACCCTTTGATCAAAACCGCGACGCAGATGCGAGCTTCACAACAGAAAAAAACGTTATTTGTTCGGTGCTTACAGCTGATTGTTTGCCTATTTTATTATGCGATAATGCCGGCACTGAAATCGCTGCAGTGCATGCTGGCTGGCGAGGTTTGGCGGATGGTATTATTGGAAATACACTAAAAAACTTCACCGCATCACCCAAAGAACTCATGGCCTGGATTGGCCCTGCCATTTGTCGAAATAAATTCGAAATCGACGACTCGGTAAGACGAGTGTTTATGCATAATCATATCGAAAGCGCAGAAGCGTTTGTCCCGTCGAAACCCGATCATTGGTTTTTAGACTTAGTACAAATTGCTCGCATACAGCTCAAAATGCTAGGTGTTACTCATATTTATGGCGGTAAATATTGCACCTATAGCGATGCGAATCGTTTTTTCTCCTATCGACGCAACCCAGAAACAGGACGGATCGCGACGTTGATCTGGATGTCTTAGACCGCGGAATAACGAAAGAGGAACAACTTCATGAAAACAAAATCTATCTTAATCGCCTTTTTCACTTTAGTGGTCATCACAACGGCCAGCGCAAAAATTCCAGTGTCGCTGATACAAGCGCAACAGCCTTCTATGGCAAACATGCTGAAAAAAACAATGCCCGCAGTTGTTAACATTCGCACGGAAGGCGAAATCCCTTTTCTCAATGACAAATTTTTAGAAAAGCAATTACAAAATGATTCGCACCCTATCATTCCAAAAGATCCTCATTTTGCCGGCATCGGCTCCGGTGTTATTGTCAACGCAAAAAAAGGTCTTATTCTAACAAATGCACATGTCATTGATTTAGCGAAAACAGTGGTAGTGACATTAAATGATGGGCGGCATTTTCGAGCAAAACCCATCGGATTCGACAACGAATCGGATATTGCTGTCATTCAAATCGACGCGAAAAATTTAACCGCGGTGCCCATGGGTGATTCTAATGGCGTGCAAGTGGGCGATTTTGTGGCGGCGATTGGCAGTCCATTTGGACTGAATCAAAGTGTCAGTTCCGGCATTGTTAGCGCAATTCATCGCGGCGATTTAGGGATAGAAGGATTGGAAAACTTTATTCAAACTGATGCGCCGATTAATGTCGGCAATTCCGGCGGCGCACTGGTGAATGTGCAAGGGAAACTCATTGGCATTAACACCGCATTGATTTCTAATTCAGGGGGGAATGTCGGCATCGGCTTTGCCATTCCAATCAATATGGCACAAAACATCATGCAACAACTGTTAAAATTCGGTCAGGTGCATCGTGGGTTAATGGGCGTACTCGTTCAAACACTTTCGCCCGATTTAGCGAGCGCCTTTGACGTACCGAATCAACAGGGCGCCGTGGTCACACAAGTCATCCCCTATTCACCCGCAGCAAAAGCCGGGATAAAAATTGGCGACATTATCACTAAAATTAATGGCGACAACGTTCAAAACAATAGCGATATTCACAATGCCGTCGGCCTATTGCGCATGGGTAGCCGTGTAAAACTTGAGATATTACGCGATACAAAAACGCTATCGATACAAATAGCTACCGTCAATCCCGAAGACAGCGAAATAAGCGCCCAGCAAGCCGATCCCTACTTGTATGGCACAGAATTAAAGGAAATTCGTCAACAAGACCCCATCAATGGCTATATCCAAGGGGTAAAAATACTGAGCATAAAAGATTATAGCGCCGCCGCTATTGCAGGATTACGCCCAGATGATATCATTATCTCCGCCGATCATACGAGCACGGCCTCTATTCCGGCATTATTAACGATTGCAGATAAAAATAAAAATGGTTTGTTGCTGAATATATTACGCAAAGGAGGCGCGGCATTTGTCGTCATCAAATAGGAATAACAATGAAGAAATGTAAATTAATAAAATTAATAAAAATAGCCATTCTCTTCGCCATTTTGCTGCTCGTCATTGGTTATATCGTCAAACATTTTTACCGCACAGCAAACACAGCCGATGGTTTTCAAATGCCGCCGATCGTCGTCGAGAGCACGCCCGTGATACAAAAAAATTGGCAGCCCAGCATTGAAACTGTTGGATCGCTGGTTGCTTATAACGGGATGACGTTAACCGCCGAAACCACCGGTCGTGTCACCGCCATTTATTTCAAGTCAGGTAATTTTGTCAAACAAGGTACGCCGCTGATACAACTCGATGATGCATTGATTCGCACGCAACTACAAGAAGCGCAAGCAGAACTCAATTTGAGCGAAGCCGATTACCAACGTTACTCAACACTCTATAAACAACATATTGTTTCTCAAGCAGATTTTGATAAAGCAACCGCAACGCGCAAAGTCAATCAAGCAAAAGCCGATAACTTACAAGCACAAGAAAAGCAAACCTTAATTAAAGCCCCCTTCGACGGTAACATCGGCATTGCACATGTCAGTGTCGGCAGCTATTTGACGCCGGGGCAACCCATCGCGGATTTTCAAGCGCTTGACCCTATTCTAGTAAATTTTGATATTCCAGAAGCGTCTGCATTACAACTTCGCATTGGCAATAAAATACAGCTCACAAGCCCGGCTGCAAAAGGTGTTTATCAAGGCAAAATCACAGCGTTTAATTCTAAATTAGACATCGACACACGCACACTAGAAATACAAGGTGAAATCGGCAATACACAACATCAATTATTACCCGGCATGTTTGTCACCGTCACCGCTTTTATTGGCACACCACAGCCTGTCTTCATCATCCCACAAACGGCGGTGAGTTATTCCGATAAAGGTGATTATGTCTACCGCATCGTCAAAAACAAAGCGGTTAACACCCCAATAACGCTGGGTGAAAAATTATCGAACAATCAAGTCATTATCACCCAAGGTTTGAACGCAAAAGATTCTGTGATTATTGGTGGCCAGGTTAAACTGCAAGATGGTGCTGCCGTAATCGAAGCCAATAAATTACAATCGCCACCCACAGGATAACGTTAATGCGCTTTACGGATATCTTTATCAAACGACCCGTGCTCGCCTGCACCGTCAGCTTATTAATACTGCTGGTTGGCATTATTTCTTTTCTGAAATTAAATATACGCGAATTTCCAGAGATTCAATATCCGGTTGTCGCCATTTCGATTAATTATTCCGGCGCCGCATCTGACATCATGGAAGGTTTTGTAACGACACCGGTTGAAAACGCCCTTTCAGGTATCGACGGCATCGATTATATTTCATCCGAAAGCGGCGCGGGTTATTCGTATATTCAAGTCCATATGAAACTCAATTACGATATCAATCAAGCCACGATTGACGTCAGCAACAAAATTTCCACGATTCGCGGGAATCTGCCCAGTGAAATTAAAGATCCCGTCATACACAAAAATAATCCGGATGGCGATGCGGTCATGTATCTCTCGTTTAGCAGTCACTCACTCAATCCAGAGGAATTATCTGATTATCTCGATCGCACCGTGCGTCCCACGTTGCAATCACAAACCGGCGTGAGCGATGCGCCTATATTTGGAGGGCTCGATTATGCGATGCGCATTTGGCTCGACCCCTTTTTAATGGCGGCACATCAAGTCACGGCATCTGACGTACAACAAGCCTTAAATAGTAACAATATACAAGCGGCCGCGGGTTTAATTCGCAGCGCCGAACAAAGCTTTAGTGTAACGAGCAACACGGATTTACATACCGCCTCACAATTCAACCATATTGTGGTGCGCAATCAAGGGGGGCATCTCGTTCAGATCAAAGATATCGGCCATGCAGAACTGGGCAACACCGGTCATACTTTTTCAGTCATCGCCGATGGCAAACCCGCTATTTTTATCGGCATCATGCCAAAATCCGATGCCAATCCGCTTGATATTTCTAAAGCGATCCATAAGGTTTTACCTGAGATCATCAATCACTTACCTGCCGGTGTTAAAGCAGAAATTTTCTGGGATGGCGCAACGTTTATTTCTGCCGCATTACATGACGTGCAAAACACTTTTGTCGAGGCTTGTCTGCTCGTTTTTCTAGTGATTTTTATCATGATCGGTTCTTTTCGTGCCGTTTTAATTCCGCTGATCACTATTCCATTATCCATCATTGGAGCCTTCGCTTTCATGCTGGCCTTGCATTACAGTATTAATTTACTCACCTTATTAGCATTTGTCTTAGCCATTGGTTTAGTCGTCGACGATTCGATTGTCGTACTCGAAAACATTCATCGACATATTATGCACGGTTTAACACCGCAAGAAGCTGCCATAAAAGGTGCGCGCGAAATTTCATTTGTCGTCATCACCATTACGTTTACACTCGCAGCGGTTTACGCGCCGATTGGATTTATGTCGGGCATGACGGGCAAATTATTTACGGAATTCGCATTTACACTGGCCAGCGCGGTCATCGTTTCAGGTTGTATCGCTCTCACATTATCGCCGATGCTTTGTTCGAAATTATATAATGGCAAAGAAGAAGGCGGGTTTGAACATCGCGTGAATCAAACGTTTGAAGAGTTGAGACTCGGTTACAAATCATTGTTAAACCTCACTTTAAAATATCGATATCTTATTTTAATCGCTGCATTTGTCGTCTATATATCATGCTATTTTTTCTATATCGCTATGCCAAAAGGATTGGCTCCCTCCGAAGATCAAGGCGGATTTATGCTCATGGCCACCGGTCCTGATGCAGCCAATATCACTTATACAGAAAATCACACCAAACCGATCGGTCAAATTCTCGCGACAGTACCTGAAATTGCACACTATGCCATTATCAATGGTGCACAAGGCGTTAATACCGCCTTTGGTATAGTATCACTCACGCCCTGGAATCAACGCAAAAAAAATGTTGAGCAGATTTTAAATACCATCAATCCACCATTATTCATGCTCCCAGGTATCCAAGCGTTTGCGATGAACTTTCCCACATTGCCGGGTGCAAGCAGCGCAGAGTTGTCATTCGTTATTAAAACACCGGCAGATAGTTATCAGCAACTTAATGACAGCACACAAAAACTGATCACCGCCATCAATGCTTGGGGCGGATTATCCAATGTAACCAGCTCGCTCACATTTGATACGCCACAACTACTCATCGATGTTAATCGAGATCTCACCTCGGATCTCGGCATTTCAATGCAAGAAATCAATGATGCACTCAATATCAGTTTGAACAAACCGATCATCACTCGGTTTAGTATGGCCGGTCGTAGTTATGCGGTCATGCCCGAGCTCTATCCGCAATATGAAGACAAACCCAGCGCCATTAATAATTTATTTGTCCGCACGCAAAACAATAAACTCGTGCCCTTTTCCACCATCGCTGATGTCAAAGAAGAAGTCACCGCCTCATCATTATCACATTTTCAACAATTGCGTTCCGCTAAAATTACGGCGGCGACTGTTCCTAACGTATCCATGGGTGAAGCCATTACAAAAGTTCAACAGTTCGCTAAAAAAACATTACCTAACACGATGCAATTAGATTATGCAGGCGTCTCGCGACAATATATTGAATCGGGAACAGAAATGGCTGAAACATTTATCTTCTCATTATTATTCATCTATTTAATTTTGAGCGCACAATTCGAAAGCTTCAAAGACCCTTTAATTGTTATGTTGAGCGTACCCTTAGCCATGGCTGGCGCCTTATTAGTATTGCTCATCAGCGGCAGTACCTTAAATATTTATACCGAGATTGGTCTCATTACGTTAATCGGCTTGATCACAAAAAACGGTGTGCTCATCGTCGAATTTGCAAACCAAGAACAAAACCAAGGCATTGCGTTTCGAGATGCCATTATCAATGCCGCCGCCACCCGCTTAAGACCGATTTTAATGACCACAACCGCCATTATCTTGGGAGCCTTGCCGCTAGCGCTTGCGACGGGTGCCAACGCCATCAGTCGACGACAATTGGGTTTAACCATCATCGGCGGCATGAGCTTTGGTACATTATTGACCTTGTTCGTTATCCCAACGGCTTATTATTTAATGGCGAGCAAAAAACGATCAACCAACAAAAAACACTAAAAAATAATACAAAATAAATATTACTTTTAAGCCCTTATGCTATTATACGCGGGTGGATTAACCCACAGAAAATAAATTCTAAGGAATATATCATATGAAAAAATATCAGTTATTAGCCATTTTGGCGGGCGGTTTGCTGACGTTAACTTGCAATGCAGCCACAACGGACAATGCAACAGCAGCAACAACCGCACCAGTCGTCGCTCAAGCAGATTCTACGTCTACTGCTCCGGCAATGAGACCTGTCAAAAAAATCAAAAAAGCCTACAGACGTCGCGCTAGAAAAATTAGAAAAAACCGAAAAAATACGGGAGAATAAAAAAAGGTCTTGTGTCTTTTTTAATATTTTTATCCGGCATCGCTGCGCCGTTGCGCAGCGATGCTCGGAACGCGAATTCAGTTTATAAAAATCTGCTCTACCCCACTCATCTTCGCCATTTTGATAAGCTGCACAGGAAGATTTTTAAAGACGATAGATTGATTATGCTTTATTGCCAATCGTTTCCATTCAATTAACAATGCCAGCGCAGCACTATCACAATGTGAGACATCGGCCAAATCCACTTCGAGCGTTTCAAATTGATCAAAGAATTCTTGGCTTTCATTCCAGATATCTCTGACATACTGAAATGTTAAGGAGCCTTCCAGATGAAATCCTTTGTCCGTTAGCTCTAAATGCATTTACTTTCCTTTTTTCTGTTGGCGCAATTCTTGTGTAATCTGCGTAATATTTTTGCCTTGCGAAATTTGTTCTGAAAACTGCGCGCGAAAACTTTGCAAAAGGCTAATCCCTTCGACATTCAAATCATACACTTTCCAGACGGCTGTAAACAACGCTAATGAATAATTAACAGCGACCGGCGGACCATCAGTACGAATGACCTCGCTATTGACTTTAATACGTTGTTGTCCTTCATAACCGCCACGGATCGGAAAGAATTTAATCGTTTCATCGCTATACGCATTCAATGCAGACGAATATGTATTGACCACCACGCGTTTAAAGGCTTCTATAAATGCGCTTTGCTCAGCAGCGGTTGCCTCCTGCCAAACAGTTCGCCCTAATACGGAGCGCGCCATGCCAGCCGTATCAACATGTGGCACCACAATTTTATTCACCAAACTATAAAGCAATTCTGAATCTTTCTTTAAATTGGCTCGCTCCTTCTTGAGCGTTGACAACATCTGATCCGACATAGATCGCATCATAATCATTGGATCGGGTGTCGCTGCCATCGCCGCCGTACTCAATAATAAAATGAACAAACCAATCATTATTTTTTTCAACACCGATTTCTCCTTTATTTGGTTGTAGCACTCTGCGTTTTATTGGTATTAAACATAAATTTTCCAATTAAATCTTGCAAAATCATCGCCTGATTGGTGTGTTCAATCACCCCGCCATTCTTCAAAACAGTGCTATCAAATCCCGGCACAATACTAATATAATTTGCCCCCAATAATCCAGCGGTATAAATGTTTGCCGTCGAATCCGTCGGGATATTGTTATATTTGTTTTCAATATTCAGGGTAACCACTGCGGCAAACGTCGTTGGATTTAAGGCAATATCTGTTACGCGGCCAACATTAACCCCCGCGACT
>JBBTCW010000066.1:0-16678 GCA_038043025.1 Pseudomonadota bacterium
ATGAATCATACAGCCACTTACCGATATTGTTCAAATTTTAATGCGGGAGCCCTGACCGTCCAACTCATCCGCTTTGGTCGGCGCCTTCCGTCTGTTATGCTCTCAGAGCAGTCATCACCATTAGGATCACCACCCTTCAATATCAACTCGTAGTCAAACACTGTGTTTTTGCAAGTGTACTCATTTATCTGAATTGTTCCCTCTGGTGTTGATGCAAACGCAAACCCCATTCCCAAGATACTCGTCGCTACCACACTGACAAAAATTCCCATAAAACGTGATTTCATATATTCTCCTTAAAACGCGAACTCCAGATAAACATTATGGAAAGTCTAACCTAAAAACTGCTCAATGCCAACCATGAACGGATATTTCACGCGATTGAACGCGTAGGTTGGGCTGAGCTCACGCGAAGCCCAAAAACTTTATTCAACAATGTTGGGCTTGACAGCCCAACCTACGGGCTACGGGCTATTTTACGGGCTATTTATGGTTGAAAAACAAGGTAACTGTAGTGCAAAAATGGCTGAAAAACAATGTAATTGTAAATATTCATGGTCGTTTAACAATGAAAATTGCCGATAATCATGGTCGAAAAACAAGCAATAAGGATCAATTTATAGATCGATCCATGATCCTCGACAAATATTCTTGAATCCGTCTCCGATCCTCATTTTCCTTCTTCCCCTTAAAATAAATTTCAAGATAAACAATTTTCTTGTCCATTTCATGACATGCGTATATTACTCTAATACCACTTTTCACACCTCGGCCTTTAAGCGAACGGCAAGCAAATTTTCGTAATTTATAAATTTTTATCTTCTGATCCTCACTCGCTGTCAATAGCGCAACAGATTTATTGTCAATCTTATTAACATGCATTAATAAAATCGCATTTTTTTCAGCAACCTTAAGATCTTCGGGCAACGTGCGAAATTTTTTAGCTAATTTCGCCAATTCACATTGAAAAATGGCTGTTCGCTCAATCTTCACTATATGGCCTCACGGAGGTTTGCTCGGTTCGATAGAATACAGATTCGTAATCGATCGGCTGGTTCACCTCCGTGGTTAACCAAGGTACATCTTTATGCGAATAATCGCTCAATTCCTTTGCGGTTTTATCCGATAAACGCATCAACACATCGTCAATCAGTTCTTTTTCAATCGCCGTTAAAACAGACAAGTCCGCTTTTCGATGCGGCAAATACTTTGTTTGATCATATTTAAAATAATGGCTTTTAACTTCTTCTATTTCATCTTTTTTTTTCATGTCATCAATCACTTTCTTAAATTCAACCGGCGTTGGTCCAAAATGATTTTTAATATAGGTTGCGCCAATTAATTGCTCTTCATATTTTTCATAAAAATCAAAATCAATAAAATAAAGCAACTTATATAAAACGGTCATGCCAACATTCGATTTACTACCTACTTTTTCTAAAATATAAAGCAGCACTTCTTTGAATTTTTTAATGTTGCGTTGTGGAACGTTTATTCGTAAAGTTGGTTTTTCATTTTGAACAAATTTTTTATCTTTAACAATCGTCACTGAAATCTCTGAGGGTGAGATCTGCCGAATAAAATCATCGATGGAAAGATTAAATAATGCCGCTAGCTGCTTGGCGTCCTCCAATGATATCTCTCGATTATTATTTTCGATTTGGATATAAGTCGGCCTAGAAAGCTTTAATTTCTTTGCAACGTCTTGCTGCGAGAATTTATGTGCTTTCCTAAGCCCTTGTATGTATTGCCCCATTGACGTCATCATGATGATTTCCCAACCACTATATATCTACCATTATAGATATGTCAGGATTTTTGTCAATATATAAGTCAAATATTTTTACATTTAGATATGGAAAAAAAACGCCAATACATGGACTGAAAATCCCTCTGACCACCAGCTTTTTTCTTAATTCATCATTCGCCATTCATGGCGTCTAACACAATATGCGCATGATGTTGCACTAAAAATCTCTTAAAACCTGCGCCATTACTGGAGCGTAAATATCTTGTCCATGAAAATCTGGGAGTCAGGAAAGCACTAAATTAATTGGGCTAAATCATCGAAATATGGATATGATTTCCAGCTAGATTTATCACCAATGACATAAAGACGTTGTTTTGCCCTACTAACAGCAACATTAAGCAAATTAGGTTTTTGCGATGCCCACTTTTTTGCACCTTGTTTTTTTGGATTTCCACCCAGAATCAAGATAACAACTTTGCCTTCTTTCCCTTGCGTGGTGTGAATTGTGCCAACATTTAGTGTACTTAGACGTTCGTTTTTATTACGAAGCTTATACAACTCTTCAACCACTTGTCGAAATGGTGAAATAACAAAAATTTCATCAGGGGTGATCCCACTGGCAAGCAACAGATCAATCAGCAAACAAACTTGTGCGAGTTCTTCAGGAATAAAATGGCCGTCCGCTTGAATGCTTGAAACATCTCTCCATTCTGACGGTGGCAGCGCTATGTCGGCCTTTTTCGATAATCCGTGTACCATAAAATTATCATAAGCGATTTTATTAACGATGGAAAACATTGGATCCTCACAGCGGCGGTGTACGCGCAGAGGTGAACCGACCCAAAGTTTATTCTCACCATATGGTAGATAGGTGCCATATGGTGTGACGCTATCAGCAAGCATTTGTACTGACGACCTAGAAGGTAACCACTTTTCATCTATCTTAAAATGCTTACGCAAAGATTGTTGTGCAGTGAAAGGAAGCGGAACAATGGGTTCAAGCTGCAAAGGGTCACCAACAACAACAACTTTTTTTGAACGCCAAATACTACCCACTGCTGATTGAGGTGTTGCTTGGCCAGCCTCGTCGATCAATAGCCAACCAATTTCTTCTGAATCTAAGTGTTTAAATAACCTATCGAATGAAGCAAATGTTGTTGATATGACAGGTATGATAAAAAACAATGTTTGCCAAGCGGCTAATAAGGCAGATTTTGGCGCGTCATGTGGCACGCTACCTTCTAGGATATCCATGGTGGCTTGTAAATTTTTTCTGAAAATGTCAGCGTTTTTTAAGATAAAAGCTTTATGTAAATTCATAGCTTCCAGAAAAACTGCTGCTCGAGCTTTATTCCAATCCTCATCTGCCCAAGGGGAGGTCAACTCTTTTTTATTTTCATCTTCTAGCCAAGCGGTAATATCAGGAAGGTTATGAATTTTTGTGTAAGATTGAAGAGAGGAGTTTAAATTTTGCAATTGAGTAGCAATGCCTTCGAGTAAGCCTGAAATTTGATTACGCTCTTTTTCAAGCGCTTTTATTAGTTTTTCAATATTATATGATTCTTTTATATGAACATCCATTGATTGCTTTATCTGCCAATATTCTTCTTGTAAAAGTTTATCTTTTTGCGCCCATGTTTTATAGGCTGACCTACGAATAAGAAGGGCTTCAAGCAAGCCCGGCTTAAATTGCTGGTGTTTTAAGCGCTCTTTTTCAATACTCCCTAGTTTCTGGCAAAGCCCCTTTAAATCACAATCCGAATCTAGCTTTGCTTTTTCTTTCATCTTCGATTCAATCTCTATCTTGAGTATTCCTTTTTTTGATGAAAGATCTTTTTCTTCTTGTTGTAGCTTGGAAATATCAACGATAATGTTGTAGGTATCTTCTTTGGTTTTTCGTATTTTCTCCTCCTTATTTAAAACCGCCCTGAATTGCCGAACAGCATTTTCCCAGTTAATAGATGCAGGGTTCTTTTGTTCTGATTTCAACAATTGAAGAAAAGGCATATACTTTATGCCTTGATTTTCCTTTTTACCATACCAAAAATCACTAACAAACTTATTTCTATTTTGTTTATTGCCCAACCTTGCCGCCATTAACGCCCAGCTTTCTTTTCCGATTAAGGCTTCAGATAGAGAAGCGAAATAATCGCTTATGTCACGCCAAGAGGGATCAATTGCATCAATTCCCGGGATTTCTAATGTGATATTTTCCACAGCGCCATTGTTATTTGATGCCGCTACTATACTAAAATGAGCAAACTCTTTTGGCCATATTGCAACTGATCGCTGATAATTGGCTGATTTCCACCCAGTCTTAATAGCAGAAAATACATTACCCGGGCTCTTATAATTAACCAAGCAAGTTGCACGTTTTACGATAATTTCGGCAATAAGATCTCGGAGCAACGTTGTTTTACCTGTTCCAGGTGGACCGTTAACAGCAAAAATACCGCTGTTTTCTTTATCAAAAGAATTAAAAATAGCGTTAACAGCGAATTGTTGACTAAGAACAAGTGGATAGTGTGATGGCGTTGGCCATTTGCCGTGCGGAAAGCGAGCGGGACTTAATGTCTTAAAAACCGCATCTAACTCGTGTCGAACGTCGCAATAACTTTGAGTATCTGTTTCAATCGCAAGGTATTTTCGCAAAGCACTACCATAATCATTTTTCTTAACAGCTTTTTTTACTTTTTCTATATCCTTTAAGAAGAAACTATTAAGAAAATCTGTTTCATTGACCTCATAAGTGTTTTTAGAACCACGCCGAACACTCTGGATCCTGATTTGTAGATTGTTTTCATCAAAACCAAATTTTAATTTCTTTAAGAGTACTTGCGTTAAATCAAATAGACCGCCACTCGTTAGCCGCCTTCCCACATAGCAGTCATTTTCTTGAAGCTCCCGACCTTCCTCATCGTCTTCTTCAAGCTTACAGCACGACATAAAATCTTGTTTCAATGTATCTTGTATATTTTCGAAATCATTTAACCAATCTAACTTTGATGATGGAATGTTTTCCAGATGGGCTAACACCCAAGCATTGGTAGATAAAATAAAGCTCTCGAAGAATGGGCGGCCAGTATCAGACAGAGAAAATGCAAAAACACAGTTTTTAGTATCAATACGCTCATCAATACTAAGCTCGTCTTTGCCAAAAACATTTTCAACAATATCCGTAATTCTACTATAAGGATATAGTGCACAATAGACTGTATATTGCCATGTTAAATTAGAAGGCAAATCACGCGAGGCAAGCGAATAATTTATATCCCAAGGCACCAATTCATTTTTATTAATCTCATGAACTGGGCAGCCTGCTCTTGGATTAATATCGGGTATCTTTTGAGGGGAGAAATACTCAACGGCTTGCCAATATTCTAAAATTTTCTCGAGGTGGCTCATTAGTCTATGTCCTTTTTCTACTATTTCTCTGAATAAAGTTTTTTGCATATTCTCTTGCAGTTAGCCCCGTGATGTTTTTATCCACGACAACATTAGCAAAAACAAACGTTTGGTCATTTCGCGTCAACCAGCCAACAAACCATCCGACAGGCTTGTTTTCATTAAATGTGCCATCCAGATTTTTCAGGAATCCCATGCCGGTTTTTCCATATAAATCCCAACCGTTATTTAGTTTTTCTATAAACAAAATTCGTTGAGTCATATCGTATGAATGGCTCGATAAGGGAAATTTCTTTGTTAAAAATTTTTGTAAAAAAGAAACTTGTTCAGAGGGAGAAATTTTTAATGAGGAACTTAACCACGACATGGTTAATCCATTTTTTTTGAGCGGATCACCCAAAAGATTTTGATTGCCGTAGTTCAGCAGGTGGACATAATACTGAAATTTCTTTATTCCTAATTTTCGCGTCAAAACTTGAGAATACCAAACGCAAGAATCTTTAATCCACGTGGTTGGGTTGTGGGGTTGCTTCCAAGAAGAAATCCATGATGGATATTTTTCGTTATATTTCCACTCTGGTATTTTTGCATCTTTCAATATACCAGCATCATATCCCATTAAGCTTAGTGCAATTTTAAAGGTTGAGGATGGTGATAGCCGTGTCTGACAAATATCGCCTTCCTGATGAATGATTTTTCCAGATTTTAAATCAGCCATAATAAAGCAACGCTGCGGTTGAGCCTGTGCCAATAGGTTTGAGCACAATAACAAAATTGTTATGAGGATATATGCCGAACTTTTAAGTGCATTTTTTATTTTCATATAAATATTCAAGCCCTCCTGGTTGTAGCGTTTTTTCGATGAAAGACTCACTTTTCAAGCAACTGCCGATAACACTTCGGCTTGCGACAAGCCTTGCCCCAAGGTTCGCGGGCACGATAAGCACGTAACGCCTCTAAATCAAATTCTGCGATCACAATCTCCTCACGCTCATCGCCTTCGATAATCAATTGATCGCGTGACCGCCCATCTTTTTTATCAAACGCCATGCCATCAAATGCTATCGAATGCCCATTCGCTTTCGGCGGCGCATAATTCGTAACAGCGATGCCTACCATATTTTCAAACGCGCGTGATCGTAATTGCGCAATTCGATTTTGCTCCAATTCACAGGCATTCGGGACTAAAATAACTTCCGCCCCCTTTAACATTAAAACGCGCGCGCTCTCCGGAAATTCGCGATCATAACAAATCATCGCGCCAATTTTTACATTACCTTGTTTTGTATCCAAATCACAAACAAAAAAATCATTGCCAGATATCAATTCAGATTCAACAGAAAAATCACACGTATGCACTTTTGCATACGTTAACATAATTTCGCCATGCCGATCAATTAATGAAACGGTATTGCGCAAGTTTTTTTCTAAATACGTGATCGCAATCGCCATATTTAAATCTTTAGCAAGATTTTGATAATGCAAAATAAACGCAGATTGTTGATCAATCGCGCACTCTTTCCAATTTCCTTCAAATGTATAGCCAATATTCCACATCTCTGGAAACAGCGCGATGTCTGCGCCCATTTCACGCGCTTGGCGACAAAAATCTTCGCCTTGACCTAATTCACCTGCGTGCATCTGTAATAAAGCAATTTTTAACATGCGATTCTCCTTGGTATCAGCGTATAGTTTACGATATAATTCCAAAAAAGCTATAAGAGAGGACTTGATCCATGCGACAGGTACCCCGACATAAGTTATTGCCCATTTTTCTGATTATTCTTTTTGATGAAATCGGCTTGACGGTTGGAACGCCTATTCTACCTTCGCTATGCTTTGATCCAAAAACCCGGCTCTTTGCCATCACGACCTCGCATGCGGTGCGCAGCATGTGGTACGGCATTTTATCAGGCTTGCCACATCTTATTGCTATTGCTGCCGTCGCTCTCTTAAGCATCTTTTCAGATTATTGGGGGCGCAAAAAAATTTTATTGCTCGCGGCAATTAGCGTATTCATTTATTGTTTGTTTACCGCGATCGGTATCTTTTATGGTTACTTATCCTTTATCATTCTGGGCGGATTCATCAGCGGACTTTGTGCGCGCACGGAACCGATTGCTGCAGCCGTTGTCGCCGACCACTCAACCGCTGAACGAAAATTAATTAATATGGGTTATTTGCAACTTTTTATTTCGATCGGCGCATTTATTGGCCCGCTTATCGGCGGCTTGTTTGCCGAGCGTTTTTTCTTTAACCAATTAAATTTTTCTGCGCCATTTATTTTGGGTACGTTCTTTAGCATCGTTACGTTTTTATTAGTTAAATATTACTTTAAAGAAAGTTACACCCCTAAAAAAGAAAGCAGCGCATTTTACTGGAGCAGCTTTACCCACTTATTAAACAAACAAACCGTCGCTATTTCAATTTTATTAATCTTAACACAAATCAGTTGGCGCACGTATTATCAATTTATGCCGGCAGTCTTAAAAGTTAATTTGCACGCAAATACGCTATACATTGGTGTCTTTGTCGCATTGATTTCGCTCTATTTAAGTGTGGCTGCATTATTTGGATTGAAATGGCTCGCCCACTGGTTTGATTTCAAAAAAATTGCGCGCCTATCGGTATATGTTTTATTTATTGGACTGATTGTTAACGCGATTGCAACGATCTCACCTCACTCTGCGTGGAGCAAGAGCTTACTCTGGATCACCGCATTACCCATTGCAGCCGCTGATGTGATTGTCTACTGCGTCATTACAACCTTATATTCGAACGCCGTATCGCCAGATGATCAGGGTAAAATCATGGGGCTAAGCTTTATGTTGGTTATGTCCATCTGGGCAATGACCGGATTTATCGGTGGTCTCTTGGGCGCGCTTAACATCAACTTGCCCGTATGGTTGACGCCTCTGCCGCTCTTGCCATTGATTTTTGATTCAAAGATATTTGAAAAAATTGAGTGAGGTTGTTGTTCTAAACAACATCGTCATTTCGGAATTCAGAGAATCGAAGTGCAGAGCTAAAGCATTCCCTGGAAAACAAAGTCTCGTCATTCCGGAATTGTTGCGCCATTGCGCAACAATGTCCGGAATCCAGAGAATCGAAGTGCAGAACTAAAGCGTTCTCTGGATCCCGCGGTCAAGCCGCGGGATGACAAAAACTGGATCCCGGATAAATGCTTCGCATTTTCCGGGATGACGACTTTCTTTTATGATGGGCAATTCAGAATAACTTACTTGCTCGGCGGTTGCGGAGTGGGCGCTTGAAATGGTATTGCAGAATCTGCCACGACGACTTTTGCAGTATCAGCATTCTCTGATGCCGTCGCTTTTTGCGCCGCTTTTTCTGATACCGTATTTTGCTTAGCAAGCTTGTCTTGGTGCGCTTCTCTTTTTTGTTTTGCTTGCGCCATTTCTTTATTTTCTTCTTTTGCCATGATATCAATGTTTGCCTCGCGTTGCTCTGGCCTTGCTTGTTGGCTCGGTTTTTTTACCCCAAGCATTTCAAGCAAATCGAAGGTACTCTTGCCTTGGTTTACCTCGCTTAACCGACTAGGAATTTCGTGGAGTTTATTGAAGCGTTGTCTGTTAAGTTCTACACGCTCTGCTTCGTCTTGTATCGTGATTTTTTTACTATTTTTCGTTAGTTCTTGAATTTCTTTTTCGACTCGTAGTCGAGTATTTTCAGACTCTTCATGAATGTCGCGCTTTATTTGTTTACTTGTCTCCTCCAGCGTGGGGAGGGGTTTATCGATATCAGCCATGAGGTCCCCAAGCTGTTGCGAATACGGCCTTGCTTGCCGCTCTTCAACTTGCTTCATAAGCTCATCGGTATAATCGTCTAAGTTTTTTTCTTGTTCGCTCATGTCTTTCTCCTAAAAGTTCTTTTGCCCTCAATTATAGTATATACATAAAATAACGGTTGTTGAAATAACAAATTTTAACAAATTTTAAGTATTTTAGTGTTTTTATCTACGTTACATAATGATAAAAATCCCCCCTGCAAGTTGTGGGGCTTTTTATTTTTCAGCAACCCATAGCCAACCCATAGGATTTCTGGTATGTTTATAGCGCAATAAAAATACAGCAGAGCGGTTATGAATTTATATACAATGACGGTAACGATTTTTCTGGTACTCGATGCCCTTGGCAATATTCCCGCCTACCTATCGATATTGAATCATGTCGATCCGGCGAGACATTTCCGCATCATTCTGCGCGAATCCATATTCGCCCTTATTACACTGACCGTCTTTCTATTTGCCGGCAAATATATCATGGCAGGTTTGGGGCTCTCAGAGCAAGCGCTCGGCATCACGGGAGGTATTGTGCTGTTTATTATTGCCATTCGACTGATTTTCCCCCCCGAAGACAAGCAAAAGGATCTTGAGCCCACAAATGAACCATTTTTAGTTCCCATGGCCATTCCGCTTTTTGCGGGGCCGGCCACAATGGCCGTGATATTATTACTGGCCGACAAGGAAAATGGACATATAGGTTTTGTTTTTATTGCACTGTTGCTTGCCTGGGCGGCCAGCACGATTTTGCTGCTCGCCAGCACACAGCTCAGTAAACTATTAGGCAAAAAAGGCATTACAGCGATCGAACGCTTGACGGGTATGATTTTAACAACCTTGTCTGTTCAGATGTTCTTAACCGGCATTAAAGAATATTTTCATATTTTACATTAATAACGAAATATGGCCAAAAAATGGCGCATTTGCAGCCAAACGCTTATCCGGAACTCGCGTTAATAGCTCAGAAAAATTCCTAAAAAGATAATCCAGCTAATGCTTTGATGCAATGTTTTTATGCGACCATAAAGATCTATTTTTTGTGTTTGAATCACGTATCGTTCATAAATATAAATACCCAATATGCCCAGCAAAGACAAAAAGTAAAAAACACTTAATCCGGCAAAGACACCTAAGATAATCAATAAACTCATAATGATCACTTGAAACACCACCATCGTTAAAAAATAATTATCGCGTTTGATAAATTTTAATAAAAAATACGTGCGCAACCGAAATACTTTATCTGCAATACCCTTTAACCCCCAAATCATAAGCGCAATAATCGCTAATACGTATGCTATAATGGGCAACTGCGCCGATACCAATGTAAACGGCATAAAAATAACATACGCTATTGATAAACAGGTAAACCCTTGTATTTTATATTTTACATTCGGCATCCGCTGAAACAATAATGCCGCTAAAAATGCGGCGCCGGTGACAGCCAAAAATAACCCATGGATGAAGAGTCCAAATAATAATTCGTATAGAAATATTAGTATAAATAAAACATATACGCCTTTTAAGGTGACTTTATTTTTGCTTAATGGGGTAAATTTTAATATCGATTCAATGCGATCATTTTGCTGTGCAATATCGATTGAGAGATAAATCGTTACATACGCTAACAGCAATAATAAAGAAAATGCGAACAATATCGAAAAAGATCGCAAGCCATGATTCGCAATCCACAATGCCCAAAGTGCCGGCCACAGCAACAACCCGGCTAAACGCCGATCTTGCCATATTGCAGAGAGATATTTATCAATGACCCAGTTCATTCTATCGCCTTTTGCTTGTAACTGCTCCAGCTCATAATAAGAATGGCGAAGATAATCAGCACAATTGCGGATATCAACCAACCATTCAACTTTTCACCAAAAACAACCCAGCCCCAAAATATGCCTGTTAAAATGACAACCCCATCTACTAAACTATAATAAACTGGGCCGGCTAATTTTAATAGGGTAAATAATAAAATATAGCCAATGGCGGCCAATATAATGCGTAACAGCACCAAACTGCCCACAAAATTGATCGGAATCCACAATTTTTGAGGTTGATAAGACAACACAAATGGCAACAAAATCACGGTTGCAAATAACAGCATACCCGCTGATAACATGACGGAATCAACATCCGGCGGTCTAAAGCGTGTAATATAAATCGCGCATAAGGCAAAACTAAATGGTGTTATTAACGCCAAAAGGATCCACGAAGTAAAATGACTCGTTAAAAAATTCGAGTGAGGCAAAACAACCAACATAATGCCAAATAAACCCAACAAAACGCTAAAAAATCGCACCCACCAAAACTTTTCCAAATGAAACAACAACGCTAATGGATAAATTATCAACGGGGAGATGTTAATCACAATCGCCAAAATATTAGAAGGCATTCTATTTGCCATCGCATACATATTAGTATTGGGTATCACAATCCCCAAGACTGCCGTCACTAAAAAATACTGCCAATATTTCTTGAGCGCAGACCATGTTGCGCCGCGAAACAATAAATATAAAACAGATAAAACACCCGGGCCCAGTGTCTGCCAAAATGTATAATCCAGCACTGGCATGCCATGCTGCTCCACATAACGCGCAATCACATAGCCTGAACCCCAAATAAAACCCAATAATAATAAGATAGAAACAGAAAGCGTCAACGATTTATGATGCGACATATTGTCTCCTCTTATATCTTTAATAATGCAAGAATAATTTTGATATGACGATCCAATGCGCCGCGGTTTTCAGTCACCACTTGATAAGCGCGCCGACCATATTCTTCAGATAATTTTTTATTTTCTAAAAACCGAATAACCTCATGCGCTAATTCTTTTTCATCGTTAACAATCGTCAACGCATGGGCTTTTTGTAACAAGTCGCTCGCTTGCGCAAAATTAAATAAATGCGAACCAGAAATAATCGGCAACGAAAATAACGCGGGCTCTAATAAATTATGTCCACCTATCGAGACCAAGCTGCCCCCCACAAATGCAACATGCGCAACAGAATAGAACGACATCAATTTGCCCATGATATCGACCAACAAAACCGCTTGGTCTCTAAATTCATTTTTACTGCACAGAGCAACCGACAATGCTTGTGCACGGCATAATTTTACAATGTCCAAGGCGCGCTCAGGATGACGCGGAACCAATATTAATAAACAATTTGGAAAACGCTCACGAACCTTTAAAAAAGCTTCTAAAATAGACTTTTCCTCGCCCAAATGTGTGCTTGCCGCAATCCAGATTTGCGTGCTCACGCCCAATTGCACACGCAAAACGTCGCGACCTTCTAATGCACTCGCCGGAATTTCCATGTCAAATTTAATGCTACCGGTAACATGAATTCTGTTTGATGGTGCACCCAAGTTTTCAAAACGTTTTGCATCATCTTCCGTTTGTGCTGCAATCGCATCAAGCTGATGCAGCATGATGCGCGCTGTTTTTGAAATACGCGCATAACGTTTAGCTGAACGTTCGGATAATCGCGCATTGGCCAATAATATTTTGATTTGCGCCGCATGACAATAATGCAGCATGTTCGGCCAGAGTTCTGTTTCGATTAAAATTAACAATCTCGGTTTAACTTTTTTTAAGAATCGCAAAACGACGTTTGGCAAGTCATAAGGAACATGCAGATGAAAAACGGTATCCCCCAATAATGCTTTTGCGCGTTCAGCACCTGTCGGCGTCATGTTGGTTAATGTAATCGGCAAATGGGGGTGGCGCGCCTGTATTACCCGAATGAGCGGAACGGCGACAAGCGTTTCGCCAACAGAAACAGCGTGCACCCAAATACCATGCTGATATCTTTCAGGGATATTAAAATAGCCGAAGCGTTCGCGCACGCGATGGCGATAGCCAGGCACCTTGCGGGATTGCCATAAAAGACGAAGCAAAACGAATGGCACTAAAATGTAGCAAAATAAGTTATACAAGTAACGCATCGCTCACTAAATACCATTTTTTCACCAAAACAACCAGCCAAACCTCTCAGCAGCTCAGAGCTGCCGAAAATACCCACCTTAAATCCCTTGCTCTGACTGACTTTCCCCAGCTCAGAGCTGCCGAAAATGCCCACCTTAAATCCCTTGCTCTGACTGACTTTCCCCTGCTCAGAGCTGCATGGATTACACGCCTTGAGATATAGATTACATTTGATATAAGGTATCATTTTTTATCAGAAGAGATAGCAGCTCTGCTAACCAAATTATGCTAATGTGTTACTTATGAAATACTTAATATCACCGTCCATTCTATCTGCCAACATGGCAAAACTCGGCCAAGAGGTCGATGACGTGATCCAAGCCGGCGCAGATATGATTCATATCGATGTGATGGATAATCATTATGTGCCTAACTTAACGATCGGCCCCTTTGTTTGTGAAGCGCTACGAAAATATGGCATCAAAGCTCCTCTCGACGTGCATCTCATGATTGAGCCCGTCGACGCCATTATTCCCGCTTTTGCTAAAGCAGGCGCGACCTGCATCACCTTTCATCCAGAAGCAACGCCCAATATTCAAAAAACAATCGAATTAATTAAAACCTATCACTGCCAAGTCGGTTTAGCAATCAATCCCGAAACCTCAATTGATTATATTAAACCCGTTTTAGATCAACTCAATTTAATTTTAATGATGACGGTGCATCCAGGTTTTGCCGGACAAAAATTCATTACCGACGTGCTTCCAAAAATTAAAGCCGTGCGCGAATTAATTGATAGCCAAAACAAAAAGATTCGCTTATCAGTTGATGGCGGCATTAATATTGATACAATTGCACAAGCCGCTCAAGCCGGCGCCGATACCTTTGCCGCGGGCTCAGCAATTTTTGGGGAAAAAGATTATAAAAAAATAATTGATCAATTTAGGAGTCAATTGAAACACAATGATTAAAGAAGTAGTCAGTCAACTACAACTGCAAAAACATCCCGAGGGCGGCTATTATAAAGAACTCTATCGTTCTGCTGAACTTGCAAAACCACCGGCGCGATTTAATGCAAAAACACGTGCATGGGCAACGGGCATTTATTATTTTCTTGAGTCAAATGATTTCGGTACCTTTCATCGCGTCAAATCGGATGAAACCTGGTTTTTTCATGCTGGCGGTACGTTATCCATTCATGTCATATATCCTGACGGCACTCTACTCACGCACAAACTCGGCAATCAAATAAAAAACAAAAACACACAATTTCAAATAACATTGCCGGCCAATGTATGGTTTGCTGAAACTGTCGATGAACCCGACTCCTATGTTTTAGCCAGCTGCTATGTGTCGCCCGGTTTTGACTATGCAGATCTTGAATTAGCCAATAGAAAAAAATTAATAGCAGAATACCCAGCACATAAAGAATTGATTACGAAATTGACACGCATCACTTAGTTGTTATGTATCTCATATTGCAGTAAGACCACCATCCACTACGTATGTAGCCCCGGTGATATAAGAAGCTAAATCCGACAATAAAAAACAAATTAAATTTGCGACCTCTTCTGGTTTGCCGAATTTTTTTAGAGGAATATTATTTACCACTTGCTCCGATAGTGCTTGTACAGATAAATTTCGTTGTTTTGCGCGATACAGTAATACTCGACGAGAAAATTCAGTATCAATAACCCCGGGACAAACTGCGTTAACTCGGATATTGTAATCTGCATAGTCAATCGCAGTGCTTTTTGCCAGTTGAGCAATGGCTGCTTTGGTTGCACCATATATTGCGTTTTCTTTCTTAGCAATAAAAGCCTGGTCGGAGCTCATTAAAACAATAGCGCCTTTTTTTTGAGTTTTCATAAAAGGCAATATTGCTTTTAACGAATAAACCGCTCCTTTTAAATTAACATCGATAACCTCATTCACATGTTCAAGAGTTGCATCTTCTATATTAAAGGGACTATGAATGCCGGCGTTCAAAAAAAGATGGTCAAGATGATTATATTTTTTATATAGTTGAGATATCACGGCAGTTAATAATGCATGGTTTGCTACATTACTTTGAAAAAAATCCGCTCTATTTAACCCTGTTGAAGGTGGTTTGCTATCAATAATAACCGCGGTGCCATTGCAGCGTAAAATTAAATCCGCTGTTGAGGCGCCGATGCCCGATGAACCACCAATAATCACCGTCACTGTATTAGAAAAATCTATCATTTTTATAGCCTCTCATTTGCCTAACAATAAAATAAGCCCCTGCGCCTTTTTTATCAACTGTTCTACAGCTAAATGAAAATTTTGATCAAACTGTTCGTGTGAAGATTGCTTAATATCTACCAAATCGGTAATGGACTTTAAAATAATAATAGGTATGTTTTTTAATTCGGTTACTTCAGCAATCGCTGCCGCTTCCATATCTTTTGCGACCGCCTGATTCTTTTCCATCTGCTTCGCATCTGCATCAATCAATAACATACGATTACCTGAAGAGACGATACCTTTTTTAAGTGCCAGAGCAGTAACCCATTTCTCATCAAAACACACAGGATAATCGCCAACAGAATATTTTTTAAAAGCATCGCGGATGGGATGAAACTCACGATCATGATAAGTGGCTTTATCTGCCAGATAAACATCTCCGATTTTCGCACCTTTTGATTGAAATCCGCCAGCGGTGCCCATATTAATCATTAAGTCCGGCTGCAATAACTCTATTGCTGCCCACGCAACAAGCGCAGCCATTTGCGAACCCACACGCGACACATCGTATCGATGACATTTCTTAGGAATAACTAAATATAATATGTTCTGATCTACAGTTGTTTTATATAAATCAAAAAGTACGCTGTCATGCGCGAACTGCTCTTGTGTGAAATTAAAAATTTCCCTCAATGGCCTTGCTTCATCAAACATCGCCATTTGAATGAGGATTCGTTTTGGTTTATTCATGCAAGTTATGCTTTAGAATATTTTTTCACGCCGCCCTCGGTTCCCAGTAACAAAACATCCGCTTTATTTTTAGCAAAAATACCATTGGTTACGACACCGGCGATGTTGTTGATCGTTTCTTCTAATTTTAAAGGTTCGAGGATTTCTAATCCGTGTACATCTAAAATAATATTGCCATAATCACTGACAAATCCTTCGCGATAAACCGGTCGGCCGCCGAGCTTTACTAACTCACGCGCCACATAACTTCTTGCCATCGGAATCACTTCAACCGCAACAGGAAATTGCCCCAATAAATCCACTTTTTTGGATTGATCAGCAATGCAAATAAATTTTTTCGATACCGAAGCAACAATCTTCTCGCCGGTCAAGGCACCACCGCCACCTTTGATCATTTGCAGATGCGCGTTGATTTCATCTGCGCCATCGACATAAATTGGGATATCATCCGCCGCATTTAAGGGAATCACAGTAATACCGATTTTTTTTAAACGCTTTTCACTGGCCATGGAACTGACTACGGCACCCTTAATGGAATCTTTTAATGTCGCCAATGCGTCGATAAAATAATTAACCGTTGATCCCGTGCCGACACCAATAATGCTATTTTCAGGCACGTACGCTAATGCAGCAACTGCCGCGATTTTTTTTAAATTATCTTGTGACATAATATGTCTCTTGGATAAACAAATGAGGTCATCATCTTAGTATGACTGGATCCCGCGGTCAAGCCGCGGGAGAACAAGTCGGTCTAAGTTCAGGGGTACAAGTATGTCTCACCTCAGAGGACGCAACACGTCCATCTGATTCTAAATAATTCATCATT
>JBBTCW010000067.1:0-9169 GCA_038043025.1 Pseudomonadota bacterium
GGAAGTTGGCTTAGAAGCAGCCATCTTTTAAAGATAGCGTAACAGCTCACTGGTCGAGTCGGTCTGCGCGGAAGATGTAACGGGGCTAAAACTACATACCGAAGCTACGGATTACACCTTTTAGGTGTAATGGTAGGGGAGCGTTCTGTAAGCTAATGAAGGCGTATTGAGAAGTATGCTGGAAGTATCAGAAGTGCGAATGCTGACATGAGTAACGATAATGGTAGTGAGAAGCTACCACGCTGAAAGTCCAAGGTTTCCTGTGCAACATAAAATGACATAGGGTGAGTCGGTCCCTAAGGCGAGGCTGAAAAGCGTAGTCGATGGACAACAGGTTAATATTCCTGTACTCAATAAATACCGCGATGGGAGGACGGAGAAGGCTAGACTAGTCACGCGATTGGTTTGCGTGATTTAAGCAGGTAGGGAGAGTGTTTTGGTAAATCCGGACGCTCGTTAATCCCGAGAGGTGATGACCAGCCCGCTATTTTTAGTGGGGGAAGTAGTCGATGCCATGCTTCCAAGAAAAATCTCTAAGCTATGGGATTTATTGAACCGTACTGTAAACCGACACAGGTGGACAGGTAGAGAATACTAAAGCGTTTGAGCAAACTTGGGTGAAGGAACTAGGCAAAATAACACCGTAACTTCGGGAGAAGGTGTGCTTTTTGGAGTAAGTGAATTCACTTTACAAGCTTCGAGAAGTCGAAGATACCAGATAGTCGCGACTGTTTATCAAAAACACAGCACTCTGCAAACTCGCAAGAGGAAGTATAGGGTGTGACGCCTGCCCGGTGCCGGAAGGTTAAATGATGGGGTTAGTCCTCGGACGAAGCTCTTGATTGAAGCCCCGGTAAACGGCGGCCGTAACTATAAGAATCGTTGTAGTTACGTAAATAAACTTGGCTATATGCTGGAAACTCCGAGTATCCTGTGGTACGAATCAACTGTAATGTTGATCGTGACAATCCTTCAGGTGCGGACAATCAGCAGGAAAGGTTCTTCAGGAGTACCATTTATGACGTTAAAAGTTTCAAATATACCATTGAATATTGGCTATTACTTAGCTGGTTTTACCGATGGCGAGGGAAGTTTTAATCTTTCGTTTCGAAAACGTGAAGATTATGCCTTACCTTGGAAGGTGTCGTTGTGTTTTAATATCTCACAACGTGATAAGGTTATTTTAACCTTATTTAAAATACATTTGAAATGTGGAACTTTACGTGTGCGTCATGATGGTGTGTGGTATTACGAAGTTAATACGTTTAACGCAATCATTGAAAATGTGATTCCTTTTTTTGATATGTTTGGGTTTTTATCTGCAAAGAAGAAGCGAGATTTTAATAAATTTAAACAACTTGCTTGTTTGATAAAAGATAAGGCTCATCTAACAAAAGAGGGGGTAATCGAAATTATCAATATTCGAAAAGACATGAATGATGGTGGGAAATGCAAATATTCTGATACAGAAATACTAAATAGTATCCACTAATGAAGAAAATCCTCAGAGACTATACGCCGAGCGCATAAATGACCGAATTTATGTGATGATATAGTCCGATCTCTATAGCGATATAGAGGGTTATTTCTGAGTAATAACCGCGCTAATTAAATTTTTTTAGTTAGTGTTAACATAATCAATGAACGGTCCTAAGGTAGAAATAAAAGCTGCCCCCCATATTGGTAACAATATGGAATGCATTTGGCTATATGCTGGAACATCCGAGTATCCTACGATACTGATTCAAATATTTTTGACAGTGATAATTCGTTAGGTGCGGACAATCAGCAGGAAAGACTGGTTTAATTTTTAAATCAGAATCCTCAGAGACCACACGCCGAACGTCCAATAATTTTTATTGGATGATGATATGGTCCCGTCTGCATGGCGACATGCAGGAGTAATATAAAAGCATATTACTCGTTCAACATTTTGTTGAATTAAGATAACAAGCGAAATTCCTTGTCGGGTAAGTTCCGACCTGCACGAATGGCGTAACGACGGCTATACTGTCTCCACCCAAGGCTCAGTGAAATTGAAATCGCTGTGAAGATGCAGTGTACCCGCGGCAAGACGGAAAGACCCCGTGCACCTTTACTACAACTTTACACTGGACTTTGAATTTACCTGTGTAGGATAGGTGGGAGACGTTGAAGCTCTGCCGCTAGGCGGAGTGGAGTCACCCGTGAAATACCACCCTGGTGAATTTGAGGTTCTAACCAGTATTTCTGAATCGAGGTATGGGACAGTGTATGGTGGGTAGTTTGACTGGGGCGGTCTCCTCCTAAAGAGTAACAGAGGAGCACAATGGTACCCTCAGCGCGGTCGGACATCGCGTGTAGAGTGCAAAGGCATGAAGGGTGCTTGACTGCGAGACAAACAAGTCGAGCAGGTGCGAAAGCAGGTCTTAGTGATCCGGTGGTTCTGTATGGAAGGGCCATCGCTCAACGGATAAAAGGTACGCCGGGGATAACAGGCTGATACCGCCCAAGAGTTCCTATCGACGGCGGTGTTTGGCACCTCGATGTCGGCTCATCACATCCCGGGGCTGTAGCAGGTCCCAAGGGTTTGGCTGTTCGCCAATTAAAGTGGTACGCGAGCTGGGTTCAGAACGTAAACAACATTGCGTTCCTTCGTAGTAATACGATGATAATAAACTGACTAAAATCGGTGAAACCTTCATCTATTTCTTGTCATAGAGAATAGATATGGCAATACCGAGGGTAAGCGGAGATTATTTTTTTTATAAAACATAATCTTTTTGATCCCGTAGAGACTGATTCCTAGGTCTGTGTAGCTCACAGACGTAAGATGAGAACGTTCATGTAAAAAATATTAAGTGAATGTTCAAATGTCAGCTCCTAGATTAGAATAAGCTTTGATCTAGGGTGAAGATATAGTCCATGCTGGTAGGAAACTATCGGAATAACATGCGTGAGACAGTTCGGTCCCTATCTGCCGTGGGCATTTGAGATTTGAGAGGAGTTGCTCCTAGTACGAGAGGACCGGAGTGAACATACCTCTGGTGTTCCGGTTGTCACGCCAGTGGCATTGCCGGGTAGCTATGTATGGACGGGATAACCGCTGAAAGCATCTAAGCGGGAAGCCTCCCTCAAGATTAGATCTCACAGACCGTAAGGTCTCTAAAGGTTCGTTGAAGACTACAACGTTGATAGGCAAGGTGTGTAAGTGTAGCAATACATTGAGCTAACTTGTACTAATTAACCGTGAGGCTTGACCATATAACACCTAAGTGGTGATATATAACGAATCGCATATACAGTTTATGTGTTTTTAAAATTTCTTATCCTCTGTTATTTCGAGTGCTGTTTCTTGTCATTTGACGAGCGAAGCGAGGAGAAATTTCAGAGAAAAACGGTTTGCTTGGTGACCTTAGCGAACGGGTACCACCTGATCCCATCTCGAACTCAGAAGTGAAAACGTTCAGCGCCGATGATAGTATGGTTATTTTCCATGTGAAAGTAGGACATTGCCAAGCATTTTATTTGTAAAAATCCCTAATGGTTAACGCTGTTAGGGATTTTTTTTGATTGCCGTTGTCGTTATTCTGCGCCGCTTGCGGCCGAGTTGTTAAACAGGTTTTAAAATGTTTTTGGTTGCTGTATTATGTGGCAACTAAAGGAGATAGGGTAGGTTAACGCGACGAAGGAGCGCTTAATGCGTTGAAGTTGATTAAGAATGGAGATAATGGATAACGGTTTATAAGCTGGCGTAGCTCAGTTGGGTGAGCCGGGAGTAGCAAACGATTAATAATCGTTTGCCCGGCGAACGCCGGCCATGGATGGCCGGCCGGATTGCGTCACATGGATGTTGCTTGCGAGGGCATTGCTACGAAGTGATCGATGTAAGAATTGTGATTATGTTTTTTTTTGAGTGTAGATTTTTTTTTATAAGCTGGCGTAGCTCAGTTGGTAGAGCAGCTGATTTGTAATCAGCAGGTCGCGGGTTCGAATCCCATCGCCAGCTCCATTATTGTGCCATATATTATCCTCAGCTCAGGAGGTAAGCTGGTATTCATCGTTAGAATGGGGTGAGTGAGGAAGAAAACAGATTTTTTAGAATCAGATGAACGTTTCGCGTCCTCTGAGCTGAGACCGACCTGTTCGCATGAGTCATAACAGTGAAGCGTCCTCTCCGCTTCGACCAGCCTGTTCGCAGAACGTTGTCATGCCGCGACTTGATCGCGGCATCCAGAAAATTTATATTAAAGATTATGATAACGGAGTACCGTTAATTATATATAATCACTGGATACCGGCTTTCGCCGGTATGACGAAAGTCTGGATGCCGCGGTTAAACTGCGGCATGACAAAGAAGCGAAGCAGAATGCGGGAATATTGATTTACCAGAAGTAATGATGAATTATTTAGAATCAGATGAACGTTTTGCGTCCTCTCCGCTTCGACCAGCCTGTTCGCATGAGTTAGAGCAGCAAAGCGTCCTCTGAGCGAGCGCATGCGCTCGCCCAACAACATGTACTACCAAAATTTTTGATTTTATGATATAAGATGTGATGTATATTCGGTAGAGTAAAATGAAAGATAGTGGATTATATCTTATGCAAAGGGATCGTGTACGCTCTAGTTTTTTAGCGTTAATTGCTTTTTTAACGCCTGCTGCGAATATTTTTAGTCTTCGTGCCTTGTTTTTTTTGTATCGTCTTAAATCTATTGCTGCGATTGCTTTCACTTGGTGGGTCGGTGGTGCTGCGTTGTTGGGCACATTGGCTACGGCGAGTCACTATTTTCTTGTCATGCGGCCGGTGAGTCGACTGCATCAGGAGTGCGATGGATATCTGAAGAGCGCTAGTCAACAGACGATGAGAAATTTTGAGACTGCTGGGGCTCGGCGTGAACTAGAGGCAATTGTGGGCCGGCTTGAACATGTGCTTGATTCTACAAATTGCCAACAGGGTATTCGGGACTTGCGTAATCTTGCTACGCGGTTGCTCGCGCGTCATGCAGGTCTGAAGACGCAAATTAATACCATGAGACCGTCGCCATATAATGGTCCAGATGCAACACAAGGTTGGGTGAGACCCGGCGAAAGAGTTAAAGCAGCCGGCGTGGGTTTAACCAGTGCGTTATGTATTGGCGGCGTTGGTTTCACGGCCTTTCATTTATTAGCAGGATGGGCGCCTGTTGCAGCTGCTATGGCGGGTATTCCGGTGGTGGGATGGGGTGTACTCGCGGGTTTAGCTATTATGGGTGTCGCGGTTGCTGTCATTACAACTTATCGCGCGGCAACGCGTGAATTTGCGCAAGCGAATCAACGAAGGGCATCGCTTGACGTTGACGAGACGCTAAAAGAGAAGCGTGAACCGTTGGAGCGGGAAGCAGCAGGAATTATGCAAGTGGTGAGCGAGATTGGTGCTGTTGTATCCGGTAGTCAGCAAGTGCGTGATACTTCCGGTTTGCTTAAACTATATAAGCAGAAGTATGCTGATTTGCAAGATAGAGAGAAATCTGGATGGCAGCCTACACCATCGAAACCTATCTTCATTCCAGGTGCCGGAGTAGGAGTAGGAGTAGGAGTAGGAGCGGGTGCGGCACGATCACCAATCGGATTAGGCGGCCCATCCACTCGTTTTTTTGCATTGTCACCGGATGTCCCTGGCAAGAAAGCTGGTGAGAGTGTAGAGGGGATAGCTCCGGAACTTGCATTAATGCATTAATAAGCTTTTACCGTTTTCATCTTTAACGCTTGCTTTGTAATTTTATAAAAATGATGTCCTTCGATGCTCATGCAGACCACTTCGGCAAACACTTTTCTATTTTTAATCAAGTTTCGTGCTAAGAATTTCACATATTGATAGCCATAAGGCGTAAACGGCTGAAAACTCAGTGATTTAACGAGTGCCATGAATTCATTAAAGCGCACGCGGCGCGCAAAAAAATGTGTTTTGGGAATATTATCTAATAATTTATTGCAGCGGCTAAAATAATTTTTTAAATTATAACCGTATAATGTTTCCAATACTTTTCGATAACCGATTCTGAGTTTTTCAGGATTCATTTTTGTCATAAAGTTGGTTTGTAAACGATGTGTGTTGCTGCCGTTCAAGGAAAAATTTAATAATCTTTTTTCTTTCACGAGTCGCGTATATAAATCGGTGCCCGGTAGTGCGTTTAATAAGCCGACCATCGCTTTTGGAATGCCCGCTTTTTGAATGAAATTAATTTGTCTGTCGAAAATGTCTTCGGCATCATTATCAAAGCCAATGATAAATCCGCCCATCACTTCCATGCCATATTTTTGAATCTTACGGATGGCGGTGAGCATATTGATTTTAACGTTTTGAAACTTGCCGGTTTCTTTTAAAGAAAGTTCAGAGGGTGTTTCAATGCCCAAAAAAACCGAGTTAAATCCCGCGTTTCGCATGCCCGATAATAATGCATCATCTTCCGCAATATTGAGCGATGATTGTGTGTAAAATCGATATATATTTTTATGTTGTTTTTGCCACTGCATTAAGGCGGGCAATAAGTCTTCTTTGACTTTTTGTTTATAGCCGACGAAATTATCATCGACAAAAAAGATGGAATCGCGCCAGCCTAATTTATAGAGTGTGTCGAGTTCTATTAATATTCTTTCATGGTGTTTTAATCGGATCTTTCGGCCATACACTTTCCAGATATCGCAAAACTCACAATTAAAGGGGCAGCCACGTGAATATTGTACGGACATCGACGCATATTTTTTGAGTTTGAGCAGGTCAAAACGAGGGGTCAATGTGTGGGTGATATCAGGTCGATTGGCGGGATAAATATGTTTTGCGGTCCCATTTTCTAAATCATTCAAAAAACTTTCGAACATATCTTCTGCTTCGCCTAAAAAGAAATGGTCAACGCCCGTAATGTCTTGATGGCTGGTCGTGGCGTGGGGGCCGCCTGCAATGACAGGGATGTGATGTTTGTTGCAGAGAGCGACGACTTCATCGAATGATTTTTTTTGTACCAACATGGCGGAGATGAATACAGCGTCAGCGTTTTTAATATCGTTTTCATCTAATGGCTCCACATTCATATCGATAACTTTTAGGTTATATGATTTAGGGAATAGTGCGGCGACGGTGATTAAGCCCAAGGGTGGTATGGCGCTTTTTCTGCTGATAAATTTAAGCGCGTACTTAAAGCTCCAGTATGTATTGCTGGGAAATTCTGGATAAATGAGTAACATATTTTTGAATCGTTGCATGCTGTTTTCCCCTTAACAATTAAGCGAGTCAGCATTTTAACAGAAAAAGCTCACTTTTGCCATTCCGCGGCTTGACCGCGGGATCCAGAAGACTTACGCTCGGTATCTGCATGATACACGAGGGGTCAAAAATGGGTCAATTAGTGTTACTTCGCCATGGCGAATCGATGTGGAACCGTGAAAATATGTTTACGGGCTGGGTCGATGTTCCGTTGTCGGAAAAAGGTATTCAGGAGGCTTTGAAAGCGGGAGAAGCATTGGCTGACATTGATTTCTCTGTCATTTATGTATCAACGCTCGATCGTGCGATGGCCACCGCGATGATTTGTTTGTCTAAAACGCATACGGGAAAAACGCCGGTGATTATTCATGACGAAGAAGCCGATCGACGTGAGAAATGGGCAAAAATTTATAGCGATAAAATGAATTCAAAAATTATTCCGGTGCATCGCGATTGGCATTTGAATGAACGTTATTATGGTGAGTTGCAAGGTAAAAATAAAAAAGAAATGGCTGATGAGTATGGCGCGGATCAAGTGCATATTTGGCGAAGGAGTTTCGATGTGCGACCGCCCAAAGGCGAATGTTTAAAAGATACCGCTGATCGAACCATTCCATTTTTTAAAGAAACGATTATGCCGCAGTTAGCCGGCAATAAAAACATATTAGTGGTTGCGCATGGAAATAGTTTGCGTTCGATTGTGATGTATTTAGATAATCTCTCATCTGATGAAGTGGTTGATTTAGAAATCCCGACCGGCGTGCCGTTGATTTATCATTATGGTGATGGGGGATTTTCTAAAGAATAATGCTGCTGTCATCTATTGCCGACCTGTTCGCATGAGTAAAGTATATATTATTCTCAACTCAGAGAGTGAGCGTGAACCGACATGCCAGTGGCGTGTCGCAGTCACGCGAACGCCTGGCCAGGGGTGGCCATATCTTACAATCCTCAGCTCAGAGGTAAGCAGGTATTCATTGGAAGAATGGAATGAGCGAGGAAGAAAACAGATTGCTTAGAATCAGATGAACGTTTTGCGTCCTCTGAGCTGAGACCAGCCTGTTCGCATGAGCAGGATTGAACGGACTACACTGGCGAGATATCCGGTAACAACTGCGCTTCTAATTCCATCTGCGCTTTGGCTTCTTGACCCTTTACAATTCTGTGAATTTCTTGGACCAGCGTCGACACACCCACTCGTGCAGGACTCGCTGCAGCTGCTCCGCCGGCTCCGGCTCCTCGACCAAACAGCCCCTGTTGTTCTAAACCCGCACGCAGTTGCTCGACGACTTTCGCGGCAGTGGGTCTTGACTCTGGTTCCATCACCCAACAGGTTTTGACAACTTGACCAAATGTTTCGGGACAATCGGCGGGGATTTCTTCGGTTTCGCCTGCTTGAATCCATTGCGCAATGACCGCGGGACTCGCCGCATCTGCGTAGGGTATTTTCCTGGACGCTAATTCCCATAAGATCATCCCATAACTGTAAACATCGGCGCCTTGCGTATATTTAGCTTTGCGCTTAAACAACTCCGGCGCCATCCACATCAACGTGCCCACGGATTGCTGTCTCGTCGAGGCAATACTTTCTGTTTTCACACGTGATAATCCAAAGTCCGTGAGTTTTGCACGCATACGATCATCCAAAAGCACATTTAAACTCTTTAAATCTCGATGTAAAACGCCTTCGCTGTGCAACACGGCTAAGCCTTGACCGACATCCATGCCGATCTCCCAACGCATTTTCCAATCCAGTTTTTCGCCAGCATTATGCAAGACATCATACAAGGAACCTTTCGGCATCAGTTCCATCACCATCCCATAATGTCCTGGATCCAAACAGACCCCGTATAATTGCACAATGTTAGGATGACGCAAACCCACCATAAAACTTGCTTCGCGTTGAAATTCTTCTTTGACATCCGGTGACATCTGTTGCAAGTGTAATT
>JBBTCW010000068.1:0-6156 GCA_038043025.1 Pseudomonadota bacterium
CTCAAAATATGATTCAATATTCTTAATTTTAATTTCTATATCGGGATTTGGGTATTTAAATTCAAATAAAATCAAAAGATTATATGATAAAATGGAAGAAAACTCTAGGTTTAGCGATGATCTATTCCGCAAAGTTTCAGCTGAAACGCAACAAAAATTGTTTGAAAACCTCACGAATAGCACTATTTATCAACAACGAACGTTGGGTGATTTAAAAGAAACTCTGCAGCAAGCGCTCAATCAGCATCGCGCTCAATTTGATGAACACCAATTAAAAAGCTTAAAAACACTCCAAGAAAGTCTGCAAACGACCATGTCGCATATTCGCGAAGAAGTGAGCAAACGTATCGATAGCCTGACGCAATCAACCGATCAACGTTTAAAAGAAATCAGCGGACAAGTCGAAAAACGGTTAACGGCCGGCTTTGAAAAGACCACCGAGGTTTTTACCGATGTCATCAGACGGCTTGCATTGATCGATGAGGCGCAAAAGAAAATATCAGAACTCTCGACCAATGTCGTCAGCTTACAAGAAATTCTAAATGACAAACGATCGCGTGGCGCATTTGGTGAAGTGCAACTCGCTGGGCTCATTCGCAATATGTTGCCTGAAAATCATTTTTCATTACAGCACACATTAAGCAATGGATTACGCGCCGACTGTATCTTGTTTTTACCAAAACCGAGTGGCAATATTGTCATTGATGCAAAATTTCCACTTGAAAGTTACCGGCTCATGACAGATCAATCGTTAGCGCCTACTGAACGACAAGCCGCTACACAACAATTTAAACAAAACATTAAAAAACATATTCAAGATATCGCGAGCAAATATATTATTCCTGAAGAAACAAGCGATGGCGCCGTAATGTTTATTCCCGCTGAAGCGGTGTTTGCAGAAATTCATGCGCATTTTCCAGAGCTCAATGAATTAGCACAGCACATGCATGTTTGGTTGGTTTCACCCACCACCATGATGGCGATTTTAACCACTGCCCGTGCAGTCTTAAAAGACGAGGCGACACGTCAACAAGTGCATATCATTCGAGAACATTTAATCATGTTATCAAAAGACTTTAGTCGTTTTGAGGAGCGCATGGACAATTTAGCCAAACATGTTCGCCTAGCGCATGAAGACGCCGAAGATGTGAATAAATCCGCCAAAAAAATTGCGTCGCGGTTTAATAAGATTGAAAAGGTTGAGCTGCAGTCGGCTCCTGCCACTTCTGTTATTTCAACGACGCCACAAGCGGAGGAGAAATCTCCTGTTATTGTGGATGATTGATAAGTGAGAAATCTTTTGGTACAAAGCGTAATTCATGAGATTTCTCCTCGCTACGCTCGTCGAAATGACAAAACAAAAAAACGCTCATTCCCAATTTTCACTTAGATCTCTCCAGTCAGGATTTTTTTTAATAATCAAACGATCCTTTTTTTCTCTACGCCATTTTTTAATTTCTTTTTCTCTACTAATTGCAGCGTATACATTATCTGTTTCTTCATAATACACTAATTTATGCACGTTGTATTTTTTAGTAAATCCTTTGACTAGTCCATTTTTATGCTCATAAAGTCGGCGAAGCAAATTATTTGTAACGCCTAAATACAGAACTTTATTATTTGTGTTTGTTAATAAATAAACATAATATTGTTTAGACAAAAGAAACTCCTAGCGGATAATAAAAAATTTCTCCATCGCCTTCGGCCCCGCCTTTGGCGGGATTCGAAATGACAAAACAAAAAACGGTCGTCGAAATGACAAAAAATTTTCTGTCATTTCGACGACCGAAGGGAGGAGAAATCTCCTGTTATTTAACTACTACTTACTAAAAAGATCCGAATGGGATCCTGAGCGCAAAAAAATAATATGGAGATTCTCGATTTTATAAATCAACAACCAATCCGGTTCTAGGTGGCATTCGTGACAATCTGTATATTCCCCTTTTAACAGGTGATTAAGATATTTTTTATCTAAAACGTTGCCGTTAATCAATTCATCAGCCACATGCTTTAGTTTTATTAAATCCTTACCCCGCTTTTTAAGACGCTTAACATCTTTGGCAAACTTGTTTTTATAAACAGGTATTAGCATTTATAGCCCGAGTTTATCAAACATATCATCAGCGTTTTTACAAACAACCAATCCCTTCCCTGCCCTAGCCTCTTTAATCGCTCGTGCGGTTTCTCGATTAGGCGTAGCATACAAATCAAAAGGTATTCTTTTCTCACGCTCAATTATCTTATACAGCATAGTAATGACCTGTGTCGGGGTCACCCCTATTTTTTTAAAAACACTCTCCACATGCATCTTGAGTTGTGGCTCAACCCTCGCTCTGATGTAATCGCGCTTTGTTTCCATATCCTCACCTATTCGTTTATCCGTTAATGCCCCTAGTTTCAAGTGTACCCCAAAAAGGATACATATGCAATTTTTTCTTTGACATATGCAATTTTTTCTTCATCTTTCTTGGGTTTTTCCGCATATCCAGCCCAAATCTGGCGCATTTTCGCCCGGAACCTAGGCATTGTATTAAACATTTCAGTTCTGACAAAGCTTATCCGGATAGAGTTGCAAGCTGAACTTGAAATGAAATTCATTTCATGAGTTCAAAACCTCCTTTAATTTATCTACCATCTGCTGATGTTTGGTGTTGCCCATTTTCCTGATATTTACGAGCTTCCATTGCAGTGCGGGCAATTGCTCTAAATTTTTAAACGGCATTAAAGTATAATCTGGAGCCCCCTGCTTTAGGCTGAGTAAAAATTGCCTCTCTTTATCTGTCATCAATGTTCGCATATCATTAATTAATTGTGTTCTTATTGCTAATAACTGGTCATAAGTGACCTCTATGTCAGTCATGCCTAACAATTCTTCCTGAAATGTGGTTTGCATATCGAGTATGTTAGGATCTAATAATTCATGCATGGGTCTTGGTGCACAGGCAAGATATACAACAAAAGCTTGTCGAATTTCTTTAGTCAAGCCATCATTTTCATATAGCATTTTTATATCAAAAAGATCGCGGGGATGCTGTCTATCCAATGCAGCACAACATTTTCCCGCATACACTTCTGCGGGATACAATAATGGCATATTCGAAACAGACATATTTAATAAGCGCCCTGCCTTTTGTGTTAAATTATATGGTTTTGCTGGATGTAGAGTTCCGCGTAAAATAAAATTGGGCTCGATAATAACCTGTGTATACTTTTGCTTTACGAGTAGTTTTGATAACAATCTCCCTTTCTGCGTAATATTTTCTAATACCTCGATATCGGGATAGATTTGCAATATGCGCTTCTTGATATCCTTTAAAGCATTTTCCATTTCAGTGATGGCGGTCAAACGGTCATTGACGGGCAAATACATGAGATCAATATCGACTGACAATCTTGGCATATCACGTAAGAATAGATTGATCGCCGTCCCACCTTTTAAGGCAAAACATTTCTGTTCGGCCACTAATGGGAGAACTTGTACAAGCAATTTGACTTGATTTAAATAGCGTTCATTAAACAGCGGTGTCATCTTCAGGATAGCCCTCATGTTTATTTAGATCGGGTATGGATAGGCGATATTTGGCAACAAATCTACCCCCCGCCCCTATTTGCCGTATCCCTTTACCTAAATCGATTTCGCTAACATCGAGCTGATCAAACCAGGGTTGATTCTGTTGTTCAGCGAAATAAAGAAATAAACGTTTTACTTTGATTGATGTGCATTGTGTTAAAAGCATTTTAACCATATCTGGCCGCAATGTTTTTAACGGTTGCATCAAATTAAACACATATTCTAAACTGATATGTTTTGGTGCCAAATAGAGACATTCCATGATAGCGCGTTCATGGCCTGAAACAAGAATACTATACTGATTATCTATGGAATATTCTTGCAACCCAAAATCCCATGATTGGCCAAATAGTTTATTATAAGCAACATAGGCCATCTTATTGTTTATAAAATGACGTTTAAACCAAGTGGGGATTTTGCGTGTATCGCCTGAAGGGGTAAAGAGCCGCGGCGACTGTCTATGCCCCATTGTCACATGATAGCCAAAACCCGTTAATTCTAATGCGGTTTGTGCGCCAACATGTATTTTAAGCTGCATTTCTCGTTGCAAGGTATAAAGTGCACCAGTCCAAGAAACATCATCTCCTGCGCGTTTATAAACACCTGGTTCGAATCGTTCTAACCAACCATGTTTACAATAGGCGTCGCTGAGCTGACGATAGATGTCTTGTTGCTCAAGCCAGGACTGGACGACAAGTGTTCCCTTCGGCCATTGCTGCAGTAATTTATTTATTTTAGTACTTATTTGTCTATTCATAGTAGTCATTGTAGACATAATACAAAAAAAATCAATAAAAATTTTATAGTTTATCTAATTTGACTAGTTTTAATGGTCATTTTAGCGCAAAAAGAAACGTTTTGAGAAATAAAGGTCGAGTAAGCCGATTTCCTCATTAGAAACCGGCTCCCCTAATTATGCGCGGCTGTATAGTGCATTAACTTTAAAAAATAACGTCGACTTTTTAGCTCTCCTTCGGCCGACAATGCCCCCATTTTCACCAGTTCTTGAAGATCTCTCGTGGCCGTGGACGCAGAGGTTTTTGCAATGTTAATATAATTTTTTGCACTCAATCCCCCTTCAAACCCCTTTGTCCCCTCACGAAATAAACGCTCAATAACTCGACATTGTCTTTGATTTAACAATTCTGAAAAACGCGTATAAAATTTCTTTTTTGCAATAATAAAGTCAATAATAGCCAGCGTATGTTGCTGCGCCTTCAGAATGGATTGTGCAAAATAAAATAACCATGCAGTGATTTCATTGCTGCAATTATTTTTGGCGAGCGCGCGATAATAATTTTTTTTATCCTGATTCAGTATATCTGACAAAGCAATAATGGTGGGTCGGTTCATGTATTGCAGAAGAAAATAGTCCTTCATCGCATACCAGATCAATTATAAATTCGCCTGCAAGAGATTAAAAAAAGCGGGGTAAAAGTTAATTTTCTTTTATCCCCCTATTAATCACATATTTTTTATTACTATTTTCTTGTTTTCTTAAATGGTAGGAGTTAGAATGCCTTGTTCATAATTCAAATAAGGAGATAACTTTATGACTGGTTCATGTAAGAAAATAAATCCTTGCGTACCTAGATGGTATAAATATGCTTGTTTTGCAGGTGTTGCACTGGGAAGTTCAGTCGGTGCGGCAGTTGGTCTCGCTAAAAATGCTCAAGAAGAGATTGGAGATGCAACGAGAGATGTGGCATTATACATGGCTATGGGGGCTTTAGTTGGAACAATGACAGCTTGTTTTGCAAATTGTCTTGTAAGTTGTATTGCAGGTACAACCTGGGGTCAGTGTACTGGCAAATCGAACGATTTTTTTATTGATGAAGAAGAAGGATCGGCCAGGGGGGAAAGTGCTTCATTGAAAAGTGCTTCATTGACGGGGCAGCGATAGCACAACACATCACCCATATCCAATTCATAAATCATATTAGGGATGCATTCTCGCCGCGCTTCCCTTTTCCGGAACCTCTTCTTCTGCTGCAATCTGTTCAGCTAATTTTTGTCGTAATATCACAATGTTCTTATCGAGAGTAATTGCTGCCTGTTTGAGTTTTCCTTCCTTCAAGTTGTAGTATCTCACGAGATCGGAGAATTTTTCCAAGCACGGGAGCAATGAATCAAAAGCTCTTTCACGTTGATCTATCTCCTCTCTGGTCTCGACGTGCCGAGCTGGCAGAGCTGGCATGTCCGAATTTTGCATCATTAAGTCCAGACTTCTGTCCAGTACCTCTTTTTGGCCCTGCATGCTTACTCGCATTGCATCCGGGTCGTTATAGCGGTTTAAAAGACTCCATTCTGCTTCTGCTCTCGAAGAAAATCCTATCGGTCTAACAATAGCATCTAAAATGAATTCTTTCTTCGCAACGACCGCTTGACGTCGCTCTACTAGAACAACTCTCAAGAACTCAAGAGCTTGTAAATCAGCTGCTGCACCTGCACCAAGTGGCAAATCATGAGCTAATTCATGATACACTCTTCTATAAATGGCTTTTAGCTTTTTGTACTCTGCATTTGATAGCATGAGCTATGATCCAAAGTTGTGTATGACTGGTTTTTGACCAGAGGAAATTAAG
>JBBTCW010000069.1:0-10776 GCA_038043025.1 Pseudomonadota bacterium
CTGGCGATTTCACCGCGGATCATTTTGTGATACTGGTTTTTAATTATTTCTGTGATTTTGCCTATTTTTCCAGATGCGATAACCTGATTATCTAAAGAGCGAATGGGCGTAATTTCAACGGCAGTGCCGCAGAAAAACGCCTCATCAGCAGTGTAAATTTCTTCTTTTTTAAAAACTCTTTCTTCAAATTCAACCCCTTGTTCTTTTGCAATCTCAATCACGCTGTTGCGCGTGATGCCAACAAGAATAGTCCCTTTAGGTGTTGTAATGAGTTTGTTATCTTTGACAATAAAAATATTTTCAGCACTCCCTTCTGCAACAAAACCATCACTATCGAGCAAAATTGCTTCATGATAAGGTGAGTTTTGAATAGCAAGTCCAGCCAAAATACTATTCACATAATGGCCGCTAATTTTAGCTTCTGTAATGGTGGATTTAGGATGAATACGAATGAAGGGACTCGTCACTACATCGACTGTTTTCACAGGTAAATAATCGCCCCATGGCCAGCAAGCAATAATAACATCGATAGGCAATTCCGGTGATGGTGTGAGTTTCATGCTGCCATAGCCATAGTAAGCGAGCGGTCGAATGTAACCTTCACTACAGCGATTTTTCTTTACCGTGTTGATAGTTGCATCACATATTTCATAAAAGGTGTAGGGAATCTTCATTCCTAACTGCTTTGCTGAAAAGAAAAAGCGATCAATATGTTCTTCTAATTTGAAAATAGCAGTTCCTTTTTTGCCTTGGTAACAGCGTATTCCCTCAAAGACAGCAGAACCATAATGTAGTGCGTGCGTGAGAACATGTGTTTGTGCTTTGTGCCATGCAATCCATTGGCCATTTTTCCAGATTTTTTTTGTTTTATTCATTTCTTTTCCTCCAGTAGTTGTAGCTTTTCCTTATTGTTTTCATTATAGGTGAAAAGTTGTAGCAGAGGGTTGCTAAATTGCTCTAATAATTGATATTTTTAGAATTAAATATTAATAGATATTTGATTAATAAAATATAATGCTAATATAATATAAACGATTGAAATCGGGGTGAATAATGGATCGGCATGAAAGTCAAAAAAAAACCGAGCCTTTGGAGCTCGGTTTTTTAGGAAAAGAGTGCTTGGTTCGTCCTACACTTCTTTTTATTTTTGCTTATTATTATTCTGCCCGTTATTATTATTATTTTCTCGGGCATGATCAATATAGCAACCGAACCTTAAGGAAATCTTAAGAGCGCAAAAAAAATTGAGATTTTTTCAGTATACCGCGTAGGTAATTGCTTACAAATATAACTCGCTGATTTTACTGCTGTATTACAGTTTGTTTTAAGAGCTGCTGGCGAATCGATTCACTCAGCTCCTCTGTCCAGGGGTAATCTTTCGCTAATCGAACTTCTCCACCCAAATCTTCAGCCAATTGATAAGCCACGTCCAACATGAGATCAAAAATGGTCACCGGCTTCTGATAATCAGCTATTTTTTGATATAAAATCAAACCACTACAGGAGAAATTTCCTATTTTACTTAAATCAAATTCACCGGGTTCATCGGCTGAAGCGACACTAAATAATTTTTTACCTGTTCGATTTTTGCCCTGATAATAATGAAAAATCTGTTGATCCCCATATTGCAAACCCGTCGCCAAAATAGCTTGCAACATATCATATCCACCAAACAATCGTTTCATCGGCGCAACGACATAGATGGTCACAAAATCTTTGACCTTGATCGCCGGATCCTTTTGCACACTTTCACGAACCTCAATAATCCCCTCTTCGTCCGAAATGTTGTTGGACATTTCATCCGGTAACTGATCGACTTCTTCAAGCAAATCTTGTTTATAAATAATAGGAGTTTTTTTCCTACGCACTTTTTTCACCACAAAATAAATGACCGCAATCGCAATGACCACATAAACAAACATTTTCATGACTTCTCTCTCCCTATTAACTTTCCGCCATGGACACGGCTGCTGCAATATCGACCGACACAATTCTGGAAACGCCCGGCTCATGCATGGTAACTCCCATTAAATGATCCGCCATTTCAATCGCATTCTTATTATGACTGATAAAAATAAACTGTACCTGCTGAGACATTTCTTTCACTAACTCACAGAAACGTCCCACGTTGACATCATCCAACGGCGCATCAACTTCGTCCAACATACAAAATGGCGCGGGGTTTAATTGGAATAATGAAAATACAAGTGCCATTGCTGTTAACGCTTTTTCACCACCCGATAATAAATGAATATTGGAAATTCGTTTGCCCGGCGGTCTCGCCATCAACGCAACACCGGTATCCAACAAATCATCACCGGTTAATTCTAAATACGCATTGCCGCCACCAAAGATTTTAGGAAATAATGCTTGAAACGTTATATTCACCTTGTCAAAGGTTTCTTTGAAGCGCGATCGTGTCTCGCGGTCAATCTTACGAATCGCATCTTGCAACGTCGTCAATGCTTCTTCTAAATCGGCATGCTGCGCGTCTAAGTAGTTCTTGCGTTCTTCACACTGGCCATATTCTTCAATAGCCGCTAAGTTAATAGCGCCCAATCTGCCGATGCGAGTGGCGGTTTTTTCCAACCTGTCAGCCCACTCGGCTTCCGTCGCCTCTTCGGGTAACGATTCAATCACCTGCTCTAAATTAAATGACGATGCACTCAGCTGCTCATTCAATGTCGTTTGACGAATCTTTAATTCTTGTCCATGCATGCGTTTTTCTTCGAGTGCATTGCGCGCATCTTCGAGTGTCTGCTCTGTTTCATGACGCTGCTGAATAAATAGTTGAATTTCAGCTTCAATATTATCGACCTTTTGTTTGGCCGCCGTTAACGCTGTTTCAATCGCCGCGCGCTTTTCCAATGCAACGTCGAGCTCTTGTTCTAATTGTTCGAGCGGCGCGTCATCTTCTGTTAAATCCGTCATCAACTGATCGCGGCGTTTTTGCAAGCCAGATACTTGATGATGTATGCGCTCAATCGATTGTTTTAATGCATTAACTTGCGTGTTGGCGGTTTCCCAATGCAATTGTAAATCATGCAATTGATGTTGATCCCGTTCGGCATCGGTACGCGCCATTTGAACGTGATGTCGATTTTCATCTCGCCGCTTTAATAAACCTTCGCGGATCTCAGTATATTTTTCCATATCCGCAGTCGCTTGTGCCCATAATTGGCGCGCGTCCACCAGCGCGGCGACGGATGTTTCAATCTGATGATGCTGTTCATTATATTCTTCATTTAAGCGCGCGTGATGTTGCGATAAGCGCTCGATCTGCGCTTGCATCATCTGTAATTTTGCATTTAATCCCGCATAATTTGCTTCCGCTTCGGATAACGCATCTTTTAAATCGGTACGCTGTTGCTCTAATTGCGTCAATACCGTCTCGTTGGATGCTAAAGATTGTGCCGCCTGTTCAATTAATGTTTTTTGCGCAATCATCGCATGTTTAATATCTCGCAGCTCTTGTTCGCGCTCAATTACGCCAGCGGTTTTATATTCCCCTTTTGAAACACGCAACCAATTGGCACCCATCAATAACCCTTCTTTGGTCACGACGGATTCATGCTCCGACAAACGAGGCCGCAATGACAAGGCATCGTCGATCGTGTCAGCAACATACACGGATTGGAGCCAATGTTGCACGTTCGCATGGGCGCGCACTTTATCACTCAATCGGGAAGACGAATGCGTTACACTGTTTATTTTCGCATGCAGATCAATAACGGTAACGGTGCCTTGTTCCAGCGCACCAAATAAATCGTCAGTAATTTCGAGATGATCAGCGCAAATTGCTTCAAGATAGGGACCTAATACAATTTCAACTGCTTTTTCCCAACCTTTTTCGACTTCCAATTGTTGTGCCAATCGGGGTTTATGGGTCAATTGTTGTTGCTCCAACCAAATGGAAACATTATCATCTTTTTGCCCGAGTGCTAATGCTTGTACCGCTTCTAATGAAACTTGCGTTTCACGTTTTTGCTGCAAGTCATGTTTCATGCTATCTAATTGGCCGGAAATTTCTTGACGTGTTGCGCGCTGCTCATCAATTTTAGAAATCAATGCGGTCAGTTTTATCCGTTTTTCATCCGCCACTTGACGTGATTGTTCAACAGTCTCAATGAGTTGATCCAAGTCCGTTTGAATGGAGTCACTGTGTGATAAATGGGATTTCTCTTGGTCGATTTTTGAAAGTCGCTGATTCGCGTGCGTTTGCTGCTGCTCTAAATGCTGAATCCGTGCTTGTTGCACTTCAGCCGTACGCGCAACATCAGACGCTTTTTGATTAAACTCATCCCATTCTGCCTGCCAAACCTGCATATTTTCTTCCGCTTGATGCAATGCTTGCACTGATGCTTCCGCTTTTTTTCGTATCGTTTCTAATTGCGGTTCTAAGTCGCTCAGCTTTTGATTTAATTCAACCAACTTCGCTTCGTCGGCCGTTAAATTCGTTTGTGATTCTTTCCAGTTTTCTTCAAGCTGCTGTAAGTCCATTTCAAGTTGATTATGGCGATCTTTGTGATGTTCGATCGTTTGCTCAATGCGTGAAATGTTACTGCCCATTTCATAATATTGACTCTGAATTTCTTGATAATCATCGTTAAACTCAGTCTTGACCGTTTGGGATTTTTCAATTTGTGTATCGATATGCTGCAAATCGGCGCGACGTGCTTCTAATATGTTTTCACGCTCATGAAGCACGGTTGTAAAATCGCCAATTTCTTTGTCTAAACTTAACCAACGCAAGCCCAATTGTTGCGCTTTTTGTACACGCTCTTCTTCTTTTAACACTTTGTAGCGTTCGGCGGCTTTTGCTTGCCGCTGTAATCGCTCCAACTGTGTCGCGAGCTCTTTGCATAAATCATCGACACGACTTAAATTATCGCGCGTATTGCGAATACGTGTTTCGGTCTCACGACGACGTTCTTTATATTTTGAAATTCCTGCCACTTCTTCCAAATAAACACGCAATTCTTCTGGCTTGGCTTCGATGAAGCGAGAAATCATATCTTGCTCAATAATGGCGTAACTGCGCGATCCCAATCCCGTCCCTGAAAACACATCGGTAATATCTCGACGTCGACATTTTGTGCCGTTTAGATAATAATTGGATTGACCATCCCGTGAGACTTCTCGACGAATAGCAATTTGACTGTAACTCGCAAATTGTGCGCCACCCAAGGTGCTATCCGAATTATCAAAGACCAATTCGATTGACGCTTGACCCACGGGTTTACGATCGCGCGAACCATTAAAAATGACATCGGTGCTGGATTCACCACGAAGCTGCTTGGCTGATAATTCACCCATCACCCAGCGAACCGCATCGATCACATTCGATTTTCCGCAACCATTCGGACCCACGACACCAATCAAGTTGCTGGGGAATACGATGCTCGTCGGATCAACGAATGACTTAAATCCAGACAGTTTTATTTTTTCTAAACGCGTCGCCATGGCCTCTGTTATATCCTTTTAATAGCTGTAAGGATTTAGTGTAACCAAAAACGTATCGAAGGTCATCTGCTCTAAAGGCGATTTTTAAAGAAATATTAAAATTGATCATTTTTTGATTCATTCTTAATAAAATAAATATAATCTATTTTGTTAAAAATACAGCATAACATATTGATAATAAACATTTTTTATTGTTTTAATCTACATTCCAGTCACGCTCGCTACCAAGGTTCTCATGATATTTAAGTGATATTGCAACTGCTGGCGCTGCGTCAATAATGGTTTATCCATTGGATTTTCTGCAAGTTGCTCTTCGATTTTTCCCAGCTCCATCTGCTTTTGCAAAATCTGTTGACCAAAAGTGATCTGGTTTTGGATGAGCTGACCATAGTACTGACTCGCGGTTAAAAAAACATCTTCAGCAAACATGCAATCGGTATTTTTTAATTCCACGTCCCCCAATGTTCGACAGTTTTCGATTTTTATTTTTAGTTTCTCAGGGTGTTTGACTAAATAAATCTCATCCGGCTGATGATGGCAGCCGGTCAATAAAAATATAAAGCTCAAAATAAAAACATATCGTATTTTCATAAAATCACTTAAAAATAATGTTGTCCTGTCGCAGAATACGCAAAGGGCAATATAAACATGATCAATGCCAGTATGACATAAATCAAGCAGGTCACGAGCGATCCCTCGTGCGGATTATGATGATGATGTTTATGTTTTTGATAGACGCTGGCGAGCAACATAATGCCAATAATATAGGCAGCTGCAGTCAACAACCCATTTAAGCCCGACAAAGGGCCGGAAAGAAAATGATTAGAAATATCGGATAGATCCATATTTTTACCTCCCCTTAACTGATTACTGTAAAGATAACATCGCCTAAAAACAATGCAAGGGTTTTCCTTCGCTATCTTCATCGATTCCATCATGATTTTTATCCTGAGAAAGCCGAACTCGACCGCTTTGAATCACAAAAATGGCCTTTGCAAAATGAGGGTCACGATTCGCGGGGCAATAATAAAAAGTACCATTTTGGTGATTTGTAAAGCCTTGGCTCGTCATTTGCAGATAAGGAGATTGTGGATAACCATGCCAGGACAACGTACCTGATTTGGGTGAAAAAACCTTTAAAATTCGCTCGGGGCGCTCTGGACTACCTGTAATCACCATATATCCCTGACGCCAGGCCATATCACAATCATATCCATCCCGACTGGGACAGATCGTTACTATCGCACGATAGCGAATCGCTGCGCTGCGCGCCAAAAATAATGCATGATATAATTGATAAACCACTGCATCGCGTCGACTTTGCATGATCCAGCTATGACACGATGGAATCGCAACAGCACTCAAAATGCCAATTATCGCCAGAACGATAATCAGTTCATACAGTGTAAAAGCGGTTTTTTTAATCATAAATTGGTGTTAGTATTGCCAAACTGCAGGCCAATATACAGAGAAACTCTATGCGCATAGCCATCGGACAACTCAACTTTAAAGTCGGCGCAATTGCTGCCAACGCTGAAAAAATTATTAACGCACTGCAACTGGCACGCGATCAACATCATGCTGATTTAATTATTTTTCCTGAACTGGCATTGACCGGCTATCCGCTCGAAGATTTATTGCATCGATCCTATTTGTTTACAGTTGTCGACAGCGCATTATCCAAAATAAAATCAGTCTCAACAGGCATCGATGTGATAGTGGGTTTTCCAGAAAAAACAACGGCAGGAATATTTAATAGTGCGGTTTGGATCAGAGAACGAAAAGAGCTTATCACGTATCGCAAACAAAAACTACCCAACTATGGTGTTTTTGATGAGCTGCGTTATTTTAAACCGGGTAATAAATCGACCGTCATTGAATTGCACGGCATTAAATTTGGATTATTGATTTGTGAAGATGCGTGGTACGATGATCCGGTTTCACACAGCGCAGATGTGATGATCACCATCAATGCATCGCCCTATTCTATTTATAAATTTGAACAACGTCGAGCTGTCTTGCAAAAACACCACAAGCCAATACTTTATGCGAACTTAGTTGGCGGGCAAGATGAATTAGTATTCGATGGCCGATCATTCATGATGGATAAATCCGGACAAATTTGTGCGCAAGCAAGCGCGTTTGCCGAAGAACTTTTTGTCTTCGAGTTAGATCGCACGCCCATTCCTGAGAAAGACACCTCTATCTCAGCCGATATCTATCAAGCCTTAACATTAGGGGTTAAAGATTATGTCACTAAAAATAATTTTCCGGGCGTGCTGATGGGTTTGTCAGGCGGCATTGATTCGGCATTAACATTAAGCATCGCCGTTGATGCGTTAGGCGCCGATAACGTGACCGCGGTGTTTATGCCATCACAATATTCTGCTGACATCAGTGAAAAAGATAGTCGCCAACAAGCTGATATGCTCGGGGTTGAATATCAAGTAATTCCGATCGATGACATGTTTCAGCAAGCACTCAAAACATTGGCGTTCAACACAAAACCCAGTGTCGCAGAAGAAAATTTGCAAGCACGCATTCGCGGCATGATATTGATGGCGCTTTCCAATAAAACGGGCCGATTAGTTTTATCGACCGGCAATAAAAGCGAAATGGCCGTGGGCTATTCCACTTTATATGGTGACATGGTCGGTGGTTTTTGTGTATTAAAAGATGTATTTAAAATGATGGTGTATCAATTAGCGAATTATCGCAATCAATTATCATTCGCTATTCCACAACGCGTCATTGATCGACCGCCCTCAGCCGAATTAGCACCGAACCAAATCGATCAAGATACTCTACCGCCGTATGAAATACTCGATGCGATTTTAACTTTATTTATCGAAAAAGATCTGGACGTTGACGCCATTATCGCACAAGGGTTTGATGAAAAAATCGTCCGAAAAGTTATAACGATGGTCTTAAAAAATGAATACAAACGTCGACAAGCCCCTCCCGGTGTTCGCATTACCGAAAAAGCCTTCGGCCGCGATCGACGATATCCGATAACGTCGGGGTATTTTGTTTGACAAGCAAGTGCTCAGGGATTACACTTATAACTAGACTAGACTGACTAGTCATAATAGAGAGGACAAGGTTATGCAATCATGGCAATTACAGGAAGCTAAAGCTCATTTTAGCAAAGTAGTCAAAGAGGCCATCCTTAAAGGCCCACAGGATATTACAGTCCGCGGCGAACCTGCCGTTGTTATTTTGTCGTGGGCTGACTACAAAAAATTACAAAAAACAAAACCCTCTTTGGTTGAATTTATGCGGCAGTCCCCTCTTGTAGGCATTTCGCTCAATTTATCCCGAGATCAATCAATGTATTATCTGAATTAGTACGAAAAAAACCCTCTCAAAAAGTATTGGCCTGGTTTGATAATATCCCAAACGAGGCATTATATCTGAGCGTCTTATCGCTTGGAGAAATTCGCAAAGGTATTGAAATGCTTAAACCCAGCAAACGCAAAGAAAAATTAAAAATATGGTTAGAACATGAATTACCAAATTGGTTTGACGAACGCATTATACCCATTGATCAGCCTATCGCAGATCGTTGGGGCAGATTACTTAACGAGATGCAACGCCCCCTTCCTGCGATTGATAGTTTATTGGCGGCAACAGCGCTTCGTTATGATCTTCGCTTGGTCACCCGAAACGAACATGATTTTGTTTTTCCCGGATTAGATATCATTAATCCATGGTTATAATATGAAAAAGATTCTTAACCCATTGGTATTATGGCTCTGCAGTCTTAGCAGTGCTTTTGCGTTGTCGACACTCAATGTGGATCAGCTCGCTCAACAATATATTCCCAGTGCATATATCGGCATCGTTGTCATGGATGCAAAAAATGGACAGATACTCTATTCGCGAAATGCCAACAAAGATTTTTCACCCGCGAGCACGACAAAAGTGCTCGCCGCTTTTGCTGCCTTGGTGCAATTAGGACCGAACTATACTTATAAAACACAAGCATTAATCGATGTGACCCAATTAAAAAACCATATATTGCATGGCGACCTCACCCTGCAATTCAACGGCGACCCCTCGCTTACCTCAGAAGATGTCAAAGAATTAGTTAAAATGCTATTGTCTGCAGGCATTCAAGAAATCGACGGCAACATTATATTAGACAACACACGCTTCCAAGGCTCCCCTTATCCATTGGGTATCGAATATGAAGATGTGAATTGGTATTACAGTGCGCCCGCCACCAGCATTATCATTGATCAAAACAAAGCAACCATCCAACTTATTCCCGCGCATAAAATCGGTCAAAAAGCCACGATCAAATTTAAACAAAACGCACAATATATGACTTGGAATAATCAAGTCATAACGGTATCTGAAAAACAAGCGGCACATCATTGTCAATTGATATTGGAAGTGAGCGATAAAAATCAGGTACATTTAAGTGGCTGCTGGCCGATTCGCGGCGCCGCATCGGAACTTGATATCGTCGTTAAAAATCCGACGTTATTTGCCCAAAAAATTATTCAAGAAAATTTAACAAAATATAAGATCAAATTTAATGGACATTTTGTCACAGGAAAAACGCCCAAGCTCGCCAAGCGCCAAGTCGCGTATCATGAATCCGCGCCCATCAGCAAACTGATTAAAACAATGCTCAAAGATTCCAATAATTTATATGCGCGTATTTTAGGAAAAACATTGGGCGAAAAAATTTTTCAAAATCCCTCTATTCAAGAGGGAGCGAATGCGATTAAGAAAATTTTATTTGAACGCTTCAACGTAAATTTAAATGGCTCCAAAATTTATGATACTGCCGGAACGGGTTATACATTATTAACACCGATGCAAATGGCTCAAACATTATATGCCGCCTATCATTCGCCCTATAAAACAACATTGATCGACGCCCTGCCCAAGTCGGGCTGGCTCACCGATGGGACATTTGAACAAGATTATATTTACAAAAAATATTTACCGCCGCATGTGTATGCGAAAACCGGCTCGATGAAAAGCACCTCAACACTCGCCGGTTACATTACAACAAAAAAAGGAAAGACATTAATCTTTACGATTTATACAAATCATGTCGCCGAACCATTAAAATACGCCCGCAAAATGCAGACGAGGATTTGTAAAGAGTTGCAGGAAATGTATTAACTCTCCGCTTCAAACATCTACGAACAGGTCGATCGAAGCGGAGGTCGGTTCGAAATGACGTAAAAAAGAGCCGTCATCCCGGAAAATGCGAAGCATTTATCCGGGATCCAGGGAACGCTTTAGTTGCGCACTTCGATTCTCCTGGATTCCGGACATTGTTGCGCAACGGCG
>JBBTCW010000070.1:0-16724 GCA_038043025.1 Pseudomonadota bacterium
TCATGGTGATAAACAGGAGCTAATATCTCTGCAATAGTGATTCGGCCATCTCTAATCATTTGTTGAGTATCTGGATCCCGTAAGGCAAAGCTTGCGGCGTAGGTTAACGCCAGCACTTGATCCATCGTTAACGTACCCTCGGTGATGAGTGTACGCACCCCAGCATCCTGTAAGGCATAGCTTGCGGCATCGGTTAATTCCAGCACTTGATCTATCGTTAATGTGCGCTCGGTAGGCACGTCGGTGATGAGTGCACGCACCTCAGGATCTTGTAAGGCATGGCTTGCGGCGTTGGTTAATTCCAGCACTTGTGGCATCGTTAACGTACCCGCGGTGATGAGTTCACTCACCCCAGCATTCCGTAAGGCATTGCTTGCGGCGTAGGTTAATGCCAGCACTTGTTCCATCGTTAACGTACGCTCGGTAGGCACGTCGGTGATGAGTGCACGCACCCCAGGATCCTTTAAGGCAAAGTTTGCGGCTCCGGTTAACGCCAGCACTTGCGGTATCGTCAACGTACCCGCAGTGATGAATGCACGCACCTCAGGATTCTGTAAGGCAAGGCATGCGACGTGGGTTAATGCCAGCACTTGTTCCATCGTCAACGTACCCGCGGTGATGAGTGTACGCACCCCAGCATCCTGTAAGGCATAGCTTGCGGCGTAGGTTAATTCCAGCACTTGATCTATCGTCAACGTACGCTCGGTAGGCACGTCGGTGATGAGTTCACGCACCCCAGCATCCTGTAAGGCATCGCATGCGGCGTGGGTTAATTCCAGCACTTGATCTATCGTCAACGTACGCTCGGTAGGCACGTCGGTGATGAGTTCACGCACCCCAGCGTTCCGTAAGGCATGCCTTGCGCCGTAGGTTAATGCCGGCAGTTGCGGCATCGCCAACGTACTCTCGGCGATGAGCGCACGCACCCAGTCTCTAAAAACACGCGTGATACTCTCAGCGTATTGCGGGTATTGTAAAATAAGCGTTATATTTTCTTCGTCAAGTATGCGGGCTCGTCGTAAGATATCAATAGCCTGTGTGGTGTGATCGCCAAGTTCCGCGTCTAAAGTTCTCTTTAATTCCAGAAAAATTCTTTTTGTTAAGGAACCAGGAGATAAGACCCTTTCTGGCGTATTATATAAGCAATCAATTAACGGCCATATTTGGTCTGGAGAAGCGTCAGCTTCACCAGGATTGGCAGGCAAGCCTTCGAGTATCTCTCGTAGACGCAGCATGATAAGCGAATCGCCGGTTTGTCGATTCATAAAATGAGCAATTATATTTGCGATTCGGTTTTCAGGTTCGGCTCTTCTCAACCAGCCTTTGTGTTCGTCGTAATCATCAAGAGCTGTTTGAATCCATTGCTTTAACTGTAACTGTTTCATGGGTAGCCTCTTTATTTATTATTATCTGCCTTAACAATACGAATTCCGGATGGGTTTGTGCCAGCGGATTTGAGACAAAGCATAGCACAACCCCATTATTTTGGCCAATATTTTGTCAAACTATTAGCGGTTTCCGCCACCAAATTTGACGGAGACATTCTCAAAAAGTGGTTTTGATTCAAACAGTGTTTTTTAAAGTGAGAAATCTCCGCCGCTATCGCGACGAGAAATCTCACTCGGCTACCTGTTGCCGTATCACCGCAACGAGCCATAACAAAAACAACCCAACCATAATTGGCCAGGTGCCTAAAAATATCCACGGCGTTGTTCCTTCCATCGCATAGACTTGATCGGTGAGTGCAGCGGTTTCAAAACGCGGAAGGCGATTGATGATGTTTCCCTTTGGCGTAATGATGGCAGTAATGCCATTGTTCCCAACAAATAATGTATATCGCCCGGTTTCTAAACTGCGCATTTGTCCAATTTGTAAATGTTGTGCGGCCGCCCAGGATTTTCCAAACCAAACGTCGTTGGTGATGGTTACCAATAAATTTGTTTGTGGTAAATCGCCCCGTACCAACCCCGCGTATGCAATTTCATAACAAATATAGGGCGCAATATATATATGGTTCAATTGAATGAGTTTTTGTTTGGGTTGTCCTTGTGTAAATAGCGATATCGGTGCGCCTAACGCGTTGAATACTTTAGACATGATCGATTCAAACGGTAAATATTCGCCCCAGGGCACTAAATGTCGTTTGTCGTAACGACCGGTTGATGCGCCGATGGCGATGGCGGCATTATAGAATTTATTATCCGATGACTCGACGGGAATGCCGAACAAAATCGTGGTGCGATGCGCTTTTGCTTTTGTGGCTAAACTATTTAAATAGGGCGTAATTTCTTGTTGTAATGTTGGAATAGCCGCTTCAGGCCAAACAATTAAGTCGCTGCTCCAATGTTGATTCGTCAATGTGTTATAACGTTGTAACGCTAATAACGTATCATCCGGTGACCACGTCACATGCTGTGGAATGTTGCCTTGAACGAGCGTGACTTTAATGGGTTTGTCTATCGGTGTTGTCCAATGTACGTGATGCAGTAATCCGCCGCCAATCCAAATGAGAAGTAATAATAATACGCTTAGATAGCGCAATGTTTTTTGCATAAAATGCTTTCGTTCAATACAGGCAGGAAAAAATGCGATGACGAGCAACGAGGCGCTTAAGACGACCATAAAAGAAGCGCCATACACGCCGAATAGTGGCGCATAGCCGCCGAGCCAGCTACTGGTTTGACTGTAGCCGAGAAAAAGCCATGGAAATCCGGTAAATAACCAGCCAGTAATCCATTCCACGAAAATCCAACATGCCGGAAAACCTAATAATAAACTGCTCAAAGTATTTAACGGTAAGAATTTTCGAAAACAAAAACCACGTAACGCAATGAAAAACGCCAGTAATAAAACAAATAAAAAAGTAAAAATTGTTGAGACAATCACGCCTTGGCCACCGTATTGATGCATGCTGATGAAAACCCAGGATATGCCAACACCATATAAGCCAAAGCCGAAGAACAATCCGTAAAGTCCCGCATGAAAGGGTTTTTGGGTGAGTATGATTTTTAACAACAGTGCGAGCGAGATTGGCGCGATCCAATACAGATCGAGTGGCGCAAAGCTAAGCGGTAAAATCGCGCCCGCAAACAAACTGATGATGCAATTTAGACTGTGCTGGACGTTTTGTTTGTGCATGAGGAGACCTTTTGCTGATTGAATAATTGACAGATCGCATAGTAGTAACGCGAGGTTCGGACAAGCGTTTGGCTGCAAATGCGCCATTTTTTGGCCATATTTTCGCCCGAAACTTAAGCATTGTATTAAAAATTTTAGTTTTTACAAAGCTTATCTGAAACTCGCGTTACAAAGAGCCTATCTATCCGAAATTCCCGTGCAGTTCGATTTTTACCCACTTGCAATTTCCCTTGTTCCCGCGTAATCTAAAAGTTGAACTCAATAACATGGAGGAAAATGTAATGAGTCATCATAATGGTTGTGGACGGATTTGTTCTGTCGCCTTGGGGTTAGCATTGGCTATTGTGTGGTCTTTGGCCGTTGTCGGAATGGGCTTGATGGCAATGAATAGCAGCTATGGCCAAGTTTTTGTTCATTTTGTGAGTACTTTCTATGTCGGATACGCGGCAACTAGCATGGGCATCTTCATTGGCTTTATTTGGGCATTTCTTGACGCATTCTTTTGCGGTTTGATCGTTGGCTGGCTGTATAATTTATTTGCAGGCCATTGTTGTAAGTGTTTGGATAAGTAAATCCGGCATCCAGACTTTCGTCATACCGGCGAAAGCCGGTATCCAGGGAACGCTTTAGTTGCGCACTTCGATTCTCTGGATTCCGGACATTGTTGCGCAACGGCGCAACAATTCCGGAATGACGATAGAGGTTAAGTCGGTCTCAGCTCAGAGGACGCGAAACATTCATCTATCACCCCGCCATCCCTGGGATTGTCCAGCCTGGCCATCCATGGCCAGTCGTTCGCGCGACTGCGACATGCCACTGGCATGTCGGTTCGCGCTCACCCTCTGAGCTGAGGATTGTAAGATATGGCCATCCATGGCCAGTCGTTCGCGCGACTGCGACATGCCACTGGCATGTCGGTTCGCGCTCATCCTCTGAGCTGAGGATAGTATAAATAGTATAAATGTCCCCTTGCAAACCTCGTTCGGATGTACTATTATGACAGTACATTCTGATCCGGAGGTGGCGTATGCATTCAAATTCAGGCGAAGAGGGTTGGTGGCAGTTTTTAAAATTATGTCTCCAACACAAAACCGCCGAGCAACTCGATGAAACATTGGATTTGTTTTTAACGCTCGATGAAAAGGAATCCATCGCGACGCGGTATGCAATCGTGCATGAATTATTGCTAGCGCAAAAGCCCCAACGAGATATCGCGAGTGATCTCGGTGTGAGTATTGCAAAAATTACGCGCGGATCGAATGCATTAAAACGAACGAGTGAAAAGTTAAAGCGATTTTTATCAAATCGCATGAACTAATTTATACCTTGACTCCGCCGCAAGCGGCGGAGATTTCTCAATTTAAATTTGAGTTTGTTAGCTGTTTGTTTTTTGATCTTTATGATAGCGGCGGGGCATGCACGAATTTCTGCTGGACAGACCACGGTATTGTATGTTGTAATGGCGTACGTTATTTTTCCGATTGTTTTACGATTAATGAGTTTCAACAGGAGACCCTATGCAAAAATTCTATAAACGATCTTTATTGGTGACGTTATGCGCGTCAAGTGTTGCATTCGCAGCGCCCAGCTCGCAGGCGAAAATTGACGTGCTGCAGCAGCAGCTAGATTCCGTTCAGACGGCCTTAAATCAGTTACAGGCGCAGCCGACGAGTAAATCTCAGCAGAAACAAGCGAATAAAAAAGCGCAAAAACGTGAATTATTTGATAAAAATGATTTTATTAATAATTACGTTGTTGTCGCGCCATATACGGGGAAGGCCACTTATAACAGCGGGCCGACATTGGTTGTCAATGCGCCGAGTATCAATATGGATGCTAAGTTATTATATCGACGATTTTATCAAGAGCATGATTTATTGGCCGCGGGCGAAAAAATCTCGGAACATCCCCGGTTGGTGTTAAGTGGTGAGGTGGCGGGTGGCGTGGGCTATGAACGACCGTATTGGGGTCCACGACAGACGGATGTTGATTTGACAGACGTTGAGTTGGATACTTATGCGGAAGTGACGCCGTGGGTGAATGGTCTGATGGAATTTTCTTACGATCGTGATCCGGTCAGCATATTTCGTCCACGCCGCGTGAGCAATTCTAACATCTATTTAGATAAAGGTTTTTTAACTATTGGTAATTTCCATCAGTCTCCTTTTTATGGCACGTTGGGTCAAAACTATGTACCGTTTGGTCGTTATTCAACAAATATGATCGTGTCTCCGCTCACAAAAGACTTGGGTGCCACTAAGGCGCGTGCGATCGTAGTAGGCTACGAGCCGGTTAAAGATTTCACGCCAGTGGCGCATGTCTTTTTCTTTAGGGGCAACAGTAATGAAGCGGGCAAAGGACTGGCGCGACAGCTGGGTTTTGATGCCGCATTTCGTGTGTTACAGCCTATATATAATGCGAATGTAGGTGCGAGTTATATTGCGAATATCGCGGATGCGAATTATATGCAAAATAATGGACAGTTAAATCCTGCACGATTTCAAGGGTTTGATGTATCTAATGCAGAAGGCTTGGTGCATCGCGTGAGCGGTGCGACGGTTTATGGCAATGCGAGCTATGGCCCGTTTGGTGTGATTGCAGAAGTGGTCACGGCCTTACAAGATTTTGCTCCGACAAATGTGACGTATAATGGACGCGGCGCTCGACCGAAGGCCATGAACGCAGAGTTGTCATATGGATTTCAGGCTTTTGAGCATCCTTTTAATTTTGCAGTCGGTTATGGTCGTACGAGTCAAGCATTAGCCTTTAATGTGCCTTGGCAGCGTTATGATACATCATTATCGATATCCATTATGAAAAATTTATTTGCAGAATTGGAGTATCAACATAATGTTAATTATGGCGCAACGTATAGGGCAATGGCTCAGGGGATGACGGCATTTACAGCCAGCGAATTGGGTAAAGCCAATGATATCGCAACGGCACAAATGGCGTTGTATTTCTAAGCGTTGATCAGCGCAATTTGTTCGAATATTTCTTGAAATGCCGCTGTGATCAGCGGCATTTCTTCTAGCCAAGGAAAATGTCCCGCGTTTTCTATCTTTTTTATAGTGATATTGTTTCGTTGAAAACGCAAGCTGTCTTCGAATAGCTTATAGGGTATGATGAAATCATGCGTGCCATTAATAATTAAAGTGGGTATATCTTGTGGTACCCAAGTGGCGCGAAAGGGCAAGTCGTAAATTTTATTAATCCACCAGCGCGTCGCATGATAATTAAAGGGCAATTGTTCCAGTAGTTTCTTCCCTTTTTCGAGGCTGTGTGCGGGAAAATAATAGTGCGCGTTTTCTAATAACGCCGTTTTAAATGTTTCTTGTGAAGGATTGTTTCTGAAATTATTTCGTGCCGCGGTTGCAGGTAATATATTGTTTGCATTCGCATGTTGTTCAGCGGCCGTTAACCATAACGTGGGGGCGCCACTGATCAAGATGAATCCTTGCAACCATTTTTCTAGCATTGGAAATAACAGTGGAAACATGCCACCAAACGCATGACCGACATAAATGGGCTTTTCAAATTTTTGAATGACGGTCATTAAATGTTTTTGCCACTTTTCAAAATCGTAGTCCGCGGGAACGGATTCGGAAAAGTTGTTTCCATTGGCCGGAAAGTCAATTAACCAATAATTGCCTGGCATATCCAACGAATTGATTAAATCTAAAAAATAGCTGGAGTCTGCGCCCGGCCCGCCGGGAACAAAGAGCCAATTATAATTTATTGTGTTGGGATTCGTTTGAACGAGTTTGTATCGGATGGCGTCGTCATCATACAGGTAGGTATCCGGCGTTGCTGCGAAATGCTTTTGCAATATCATTTTATCGAAGCTCTCCTTGTACCCAAAACCGGGGATAAAAATGTTTTTGACCGGTTTGTTGCTGGAAATACCATTGGATTTCTTTTTGTGGTAAGTTATGCGTGACAACAATTGAAAGAGATAACAACAATAGCGTGCTTATCATGATGGTGAGCGAAAATAGATAACAATGGATATTGGTACTCTCGATAATCTTTTTATCGCTTCGATGATAGAGTCCGAGCATCCATCCTAAAATGAGAACAAACACGATTTGGCTTAAGGGGGTTATCGTAACGCCGCTCATGAGTGAATAGATAAGTTCAGCGATCAACGAAACCGTTAGTATCATCGAAATGGTTTGTTTGTCGGTTTGTTTGAGCATTTTATTTTTTTGCATTTTAATCCATTGCGTAAATCCATTTACCAATAGCATGCTGACACATAATGCGGCGGGAATACCCCATTCTGATGCGATGAGTAAAATAGAATTATGGGGGTGTGCGGCGATATCACCGGGGTCGTAATACGAGAAATGAAGGGGACCAACGCCAAACAATGGGTTGTTTAGCGCAAGTTGAATCGCAGTTTTGGCCAGTTGAATACGAGCGGATGCGCTGCCGATTAATGCATGAAAGGTATAGTGATCAGAGAGCGAGTTGTAAAGGGGATAGAACTTTTCAGATAGGTTGTAGTCGTGTGAGAAAACAATCATACCGAGGATAAACAAAAAAAATAAAATGGCGCCCATCAATGCTTTGATTTGGATCCATAACCATTGGGATAGGTGCCGTTTGAAAATAGTGCGCGTCAACAGTATGCTCAAAATTAAGCTGAGCCATAAACCTCTGGAACCATCTAGAATGGCAAGCGTAAACCAAATAGTGGCAAGACCATAAGAGAGTGCTGCATAAATTTTATGTTTGTTATGCATGATCAAAATAGGTAACGTGATGATGGGGATCGTCCCTATTTGATATTGTGCAAAAAAACGCAAATTCATAAAGCCGGGAAATTCATAATAGGTGGCCGATGGATTAGCATGTTGTTGCATGAATGCAACAAAAAATGTAATAGTATAAATTAATGCGCTGATCAATATGATGGCTATGAGCAGGTAATCACTTGTTTTTTTCCATATAAGATTATGAATGGCGATAAAAATAACGAGATAAAACAATTGCGTGTCAAGCATGACTTCTAATAACGCCCAATGGGTTAAAGGCGCCAATAAACTGGATATGATGCCCAGATAGAATAGTCCGACGAGAGATAGTCGCGTGGAGCGAGAGAGCTTGGAATAAATAGAGTAACTATAACGTCGATAGGTTGTGGAAAAAACTAAATAGCTATTGATTGTCAATAGTGCGAATAATTCTGCGATGCGCTTGATGTCATAGGAGGCATATCCGGGCAGTGCCATGCGATCAATCCAGGGGTTTAATGAAAACAAGAAAAATAAAAATAATATGGCAAATGGCGCAAATGTTTTTGCAATAGAAAGAGAAGCCTTTTCCATAAATTATCTCTCCTTGTCCTCGTATTCACAGAGTGGGTTAATGATGCAGTGTGCGCAGTCCGGTTTTTTGGCTTTGCATATATATCGGCCATGTAAAACGAGCCAATGATGCGCGTGTTGTTTAAATGCGTTTGGGATAATGGCGTTGAGTTTTTGTTCGACGTCGAATACATTTTTCCCCGTGGCTAATTTTGTGCGGTTAGAAACGCGAAAAACATGGGTGTCGACGCCAATGGTAGCATGTCCAAATGCAGAATTGAGAATAACATTTGCAGATTTTCGTCCGATGCCGGGTAGATTTTCAAGTGCTTCGCGATTATCGGGAACTTTTCCTTTATATTGGTCGACGAGTATCTTGCTGGTTTTTATAATATTTTTTGCTTTATGGTTATAAAGGCCAATAGTTTTTATGTAGGTTTTTAATTTTGTCTCGCTAAGCGCGGCCATTTTTTCTGGCGTGTTTGCTCTTTTAAATAAGGCCGGTGTTGCTTTGTTGACGCCGACATCGGTGGATTGTGCAGAGAGCAAAACAGCGACTAATAATTCGAAGGGAGAACGATAGTTTAATTCGATTTTGGGGGAGGGGTTATTTTTTTCAAATGTTTCAAAAATTTTTCGGCAAATCGCTTTATTCATTTGCTTTAGCATCCTCGAGCATTTTTTCAATATTGGCAGGGTCGATGCGCTGCATGAGCGGTTGAAAAATTTCAATGCGATGATCCGTTAATACTGTTTGATGATCAGCCCAAGTGAGCGGCGCGATTTTTAGAAAACACTCCGTTTGTTTTGCAAGCTCAGGCAAGATGGGTTTTAGATACAGCATCAATAATCGAAATAAATTTAAGCCGACGCTACAAATTTCCTGAGCGCGAGTGGCGTGCGCGTCTTCTTTTATAAGCGTCCAAGGTTTTTTTTCATCGATATATTGATTGGCCATGTCGGCCAACGATATAATTTTGCGAACGGCTTGCGAGTATTCGCGTGACTCGTAATGTTTTGCAATTTCATCGCTCGCGGTCATGAATGCATTGAGTAAGTCTTGTTCCGGTAGATTTTTGCTGAGTTTGTTGTTGAATGAGACGTTGATAAACTTCGCGCAGCGACTGGCGATGTTAACGACTTTGCCGACAAGATCGGAATTAATGCGCAAGCGAAAATCTTCTAAATTGAGATCGATATCTTCAATATGGCTGGATAATTTGGCGGCGAAGTAATAACGCAAGTATTCTGGATTTAGATGTTTGCTGTATGTTTGAGCGTTAATGAATGTGCCGCGTGATTTCGACATTTTATATCCATTCACGGTTAAAAATCCATGGACATAGATGGCCGTGGGGGTGCGAAAATTCGCGCCCATGAGCACGGCAGGCCAAAAGAGTGAATGAAAATACATGATATCTTTGCCGATAAAATGATAGAGTTCGGTTTTGGTGTTTTTAGCCCAGTAGTCATCAAAATTAATATCCTCGCGCTGATCGCAAAAATTTTTGAAGCTGGCCATATAACCAATGGGCGCCTCTAGCCAAACATAAAAATATTTACCGGGGGCGTCGGGGATTTCAAAACCAAAATAAGGTGCGTCACGTGAAATATCCCAAGCTTGCAAACCTTGTTCAAACCATTCGTCCAGTTTTCGTATGGTTTGTTCTTGTAAATGTCCTTCGCTCATCCATGCGCGCAGCTTGTCCGTATAATGCGGCAGTTGAAAGAAATAATGCAGCGATTTTTTGGTGATCGGTGTCGTGCCGGATAATACGGACTTAGGATTTTTTAAATTGGTGGGGGTATATGTCGCACCACAGGCTTCGCAATTATCGCCGTATTGATCTTTAGCGCCGCATTTTGGACATTCGCCTTTGACAAAACGATCGGGCAGAAAGATGTTTTTTTCTGCATCGTAGGCTTGTTCGATTTCTTTCGTGGTGATGTCATGGTTTGCGATTAATTTTTTATAGATGGATTCGGTTAATACGCGGTTTTCATCGGAATGGGTGGTGTAATAATTATCGAACGCTACATAAAAATTTTTAAAATCTTGAATATGTTCCTTACGCATTTCTGTCACCAGTTGTTCGGGGGGAATGTTTTTGGTTTGCGCTTTCAACATAATCGGCGTGCCATGGCTATCGCTGCCGCAGATGTAAAAGCATTGATGACCGCTCATCTTTTGAAATCTGACCCAAATGTCAGTTTGTATATATTCAACCAAATGTCCCAGATGAATGGAGCCGTTGGCATAGGGGAGGCCGGCGGTGACAAGTATGTTACGTTTGCTCATAGGCTGATCACTTTTTTGTAAAAACGACGCAATCGCGATGTCCGATTTTGCCTGTCAAAATGACGTTGAAATGTTTTGTGATTTGTTTGGGTATTCTATCAAAATTTTCCTGTAATGCGATAAAATAAACGGGTTTTTGGTAGGAAAACAGCTGGTTCGGAGCCCATTCCTGAATAAAATGTAATTGGACGGGTCGATTAAAATTCACCATAAATTTAATATCTTCGGCATCGGGGCCAATAAAGTAAAAGACAATGGGGCGCGGGGCGAGCCTTGCAACTTGCTGCGTGAAGGGCTGTGTTTTTTCGGATTGATAACTGACGGCGTCAAAGATAAAAATATTTAAAATAAACAGCGTTAATAGGGCGGCGCTTAAAATGACGATGGGCTGTTTGGAATTGTGCGTGATGTAAATGAGCGTGATTAATAAAAAAATGGCGAATGAAATGTCAACATAAATATTAATATGAAATTTTTTCATGAAGCATAAAGCGAGGATATTGAGTAATAATAAAATATAGGGAAATACCAATAGTATTCTGAGCAATAGTTTTTTGCTTTGATATAAAAATCCTTTTATGCTGGGGTCAACAAATAAATAAGCGGCGATGATGCTAAACAAAGGGGCAAGCGCTAAAATATAACGGAGCTTTCGATTGCCGGGGATCGACATGCCGATCAAGACGAGTAAGATGCCGATGGTCAGATTGCGTAATAACTGAAAATTTAACGTTTGTTTTTTGAAAATGGATTTGAAGCGTGTCCCGATCACGAGTAAAGCGACGGGGTAGCTGAGCGCATAATAGTAAGAGCTTTTGAGCCAGTAAAAGCTATAGGCTCCTAACGAATGACTTCCCGTCAGGCGTGATCCTACTTGCATGGCAATGACTTGATTAACGAAATCAGCGTTATTTTGTTGCTTGGCCGCAAATAATAATCCCATGCTTAAAAGAATGAGCAGCACAAGTCCGGTGATGCCCACGATGAAAAATAATTTCCAGTTACCATTGGATAGATAGTATCCCAGTATAATGGTGGTTGGGATGACAAGGCCAATGGGCCCGCGAAAAACAAATCCTATCGCAAATAAAATCGGTAGAAACCATAATCGCTTCGTGTGATGATAAATAAAAGCAGAATGCGATAGGTATAAGCAAAGTATCGTGATGAGCGTGATGTATTGATCGAGAGAAATATCGCGTGCGTTTTGAATGAATCCTTGCGTTAATAATAAAAATAAAACGGCATAGATTCCCCATTGTCTATTATGCAGCGCGGCGATTCGATAGGTGACGACGAGAGAGAGTGATGACACAATGGCCGTGGGTAAAATGGCGGAGAAGGGAGTGACTTGACCAAAAAGTCGTGAAACACCATAGATGACAATCGTTGATGCGGCGGTGTAATCAGGATAGGAGCCGAGATAGGTTTGGGGAAAAAATGTAAGACCGGTGTGAAACATTGTTTGAGCAAATAGTGCAAATCGTGTTTGAAAATTGAGAAATTCAGGGCGCAACCATATCGTAAACAAGAATAGGCCGATGACAAAGATGAGCCAGCTATCTCGTTTTGTGAGTGAGTTTTTGCTTTTCAATTGGATTTTTTTCCGTATTGTTGTATAACAATACGGCATCTTACCTATTTCAATTGCAGGAGTGAAGTATGAGTTTGAAATCTGATCGCTGGATTCGGCGCATGGTTGCCGCTCAAAAAATGATCGAACCATTTGAGTCGGGACAGATTCGACATGTGGATGGAAAAAAAGTCGTATCCTACGGAACATCAAGCTATGGTTATGATGTACGGTGTGCCGATGAATTTAAGATTTTTACCAATATTAATTCTTCTTGGATTGATCCCAAGCAGTTTGACTCAGCGAGTTTTGTGGATGTGAAATCGGACGTCTGTATTATTCCGCCGAACTCTTTTGCATTAGCCAGAACGGTGGAGTATTTTCGTATTCCACGCGATGTGCTCACGATCTGTTTGGGTAAATCGACGTATGCGCGCTGCGGTATTATTGTGAATGTCACGCCATTGGAGCCCGAATGGGAAGGGCATGTGACGTTGGAATTTTCAAATACGACGACGTTGCCCGCTAAAATTTATGCCAACGAGGGCGTTGCGCAGATGATTTTTTTTGAATCAGACGAAACTTGCGAAACGTCCTACAAAGATCGCGGCGGCAAATATCAAGGGCAAAAAGGGGTGACGTTGCCGAAGGCGTAAGAGGGATAAGGGGTTAATAAATTTACGATACGAGGGAATATCTATGCAATTTTATTTTGAGGGGTTGACGCAAAGGGAAAAAGAAATTGTAAATAAAGCCTATGCACAGGCTAAAGAGATGATAGCACACGCGCTAGAGCGCGAAAAAACACTGGCTCCACCGTTGATGGGGGATGATTATTTTACTCCTACACAACACTTCTTGAGATGGTTTAAGAGAGTGGATAGTCGAGAGATTGTTCTCAAGACACTGAGGAATATGTTGTTTTTTTTAAATTCGGATAAATTTATCACCATACAAAAAATAGCTACTCATCCAGAAGATGGGGAAACATTTCATGGTCGATCACGTGGGCGCACACTCGATTTACCCCCTATATTTTTTGACAAACAAGGGTTTAAAAGACAGGCTGATATTTTAATTCATGAAATTTCCCATATTGCAGCCGATACCCAGGATATGGAGTTAGAACCCAGAGCTGGAGATAGTCGCGATTCTATTGAGCAGGATGAATATGGGCATTTATTAAGTCCTCGCGTGACACGACCGGATAAATATTGTCGCTATCATGCTGAACAATTATCGGCAGCAAAAGCATCGACTTGTGCTTATTCTTATGAGTTTTATATCAAGGACATGCAGTCACAGGTGCCTCAACCTGATTTTGATGCCGACGAGTCTGCTCATGGCTCTGATTCTGATGAGTCTGTTCATGATTCTGGTTCCGATGAGTCCGATCAGGGGGAGGGAGGTTATCGACCTTTAAACGCGAGTTCCGGATAAGCGTTTTGCTGCAAATGCGCCATTTTTTGGCCATATTTCGTTATTTATCGCAAAATAAGCTCAATGTAGAATGACTACATCTTCGCTTATTTTGCGATAAATGCCTCATCTGGCCAAATCTGGCGCATTTTCGCACGAAGTCTAAGCATTGTATTGAAAATTTCAGTTTTGACAAAGCTTATCCGGAACTCGCGTTTAAAGTTGGCTGGGCAAAAGAAGAAGTTATCGAACTCATACTATTATTGGCGGTGTATGCTGGGTTTCCCGCTGCTGTAGATGCTATCAATGTGTTTTCTGAAATTATTGAAAGCTAATTGTCTCATTCACTATCAATGATGAGGCACCTCCACACACAGTCTATTCATCCTCATCCCGCGCTTCTTTAATCGGTAGATGGCGCGATTCGTTGATGCGTTCTTTCATGGCTTTACCGGGTTTGAAGTGAACGGCATATTTGGCATCTGTGGTAAGTTTTTCCCCTGTCCGTGGATTGTGGGCGAGACGAGGGGGGCGATAGTGTAACGCGAAACTACCAAAGTCGCGGATTTCAATGCGGCCATTATCGGCAAGATGCTCCATCATTTTATCGATGAGTGTATTGACGCATAAGGCAATATCTTGCTCAGAGAGATGCTGCTGCTTCATGGCCAGCTTTGTAATCAATTCCGATTTAATCACCCGCTTGTCCTTACTTAGGGTCCGTTACAGACCCTTAATCCATTGTTTCATCTACATAATTTATCCTAGCATCCTAAAATTAAAGATGCATCAGTTTTTTGGAAATTTCTTGAAATGAAATAAAAATGCAAAAAATGCATTTTTTTTACTCAATATCAGTTCATATCAGCTCAGAGCTGCCGGTAAAGGGGGGTCTGAAGTCCGCGCGGTGCCTTGATTCCAACAGCTCAGAGCTGCGTGGATTAAATTGTTGTAAGATATGTCTTACATTGCAGCTCAGAGCTGCCGGTAAAGGGGGGTCTGAAGTCCGCGCCGTATCTTGGTTCTAACAGCTCAGAGCTGGGTGGATTAAATTATCGTAAGACATGACTTACATTTCAGCTCAGAGCTGCGAGCAATACGGTTGATTTATTGATATTAGGGTGTTAAAAGTTTTTCATGAAATCAAAACTTAACATCAATCACATCAATCGCTGGTTCGCTTTCTTTATATCTATCCATGTCTTTTTTTGGACATTGTTGCCGAGTGTTTTTCGGTACAATTTGCCGATGGATGCTCTTGAGGGCGCGATTTGGGGTCGGCATTTTTCGCTGGGGTATGATAAAAATCCGTTTATGAATGGCTGGTTGACCGGTCTCGCGGTTCATGTGAGTGGGACGCAGGGGTGGACGATTTATTTGTTGGGTCAGTTGTCGGTCGCGGTTTGTTTTATTGCGTTGTATCATTTTGCACGAAAATTGACATCGCCCACCTATGCATTTATTGCCGTTTTTTTATTGGCGTTTATGACCAGTTACAACTTGGATGCGATTGATTTCGATGATAACGTGCTAGAGCTTGCTTTGTGGATGTTAACAATCTTATTTTTTTATTCTGCTGTCTTTGATCAAAAAATTCGTGATTGGATTTATGCGGGTATTTTTGCTGGCTTGTCGGTCATGACGAAATATTATGCCGCGGTTTTATTTTTGCCGATGTTTTTGTTTTTGTTGATGCATTCACGGAAAACATTTTCGCAAGCGGGGTTATATTTGGCAGTAGGGGTGGCCACTTTAATTTCATTGCCCCATTTTATTTGGCTGTTTTATCATGATTTTGTGACGATTCATTATGCGTTTGGACGTGTGAATGATGGTCATCTGACAGTGTGGAGTCATTTTTTATATCCCTATAAGTTTGTGATGCCGTATTTAGAAACATGTATTTTGCCGTTGTTATTGTTTGGGAGTTTGTATTTGGGTAAAAAAACCTGGATCTTGCGGTCAAGCGGCGGGGTGACAAGGGCTCAATGGCAATTCTTGCTCTGGATGGGCTTTGGCCCTTTTGTGATAACGGTGTTGCTGTCATTGATTTTTGGTTGGGTATTAAATGCAGGTTGGGGGCAGCCATTATTAACATTATGGCCGCTCATGTTAGTGATCGCATGGCAGCCGGTGGTGACCCCTCAACGGTTTTATCGATTTGTTGCGATCGGATTTTTTTTATTGATTGTCTTCTGGGTCGGTTACGCTGTATCGATGTGGCGAGCGGGCGATTCATCGAGCGCACATTATCCGGGGCAAAAAATGGCGGCGGGTGTGACAGCATTATGGCATCAAAAATATCACACAAAATTGTCGTATGTCATGGGGTTGCGTTTTGAGGCGGGAAATGTTGCGTTTTATTCTGAAGATAAACCACAAGTTTATATTGATGCAGATTCAGTAAAAAGTTTTTGGATTAATCAAAAGGATTTAAAACGTAAAGGTGCGGTATTCGTTTGGGATGTTGAGCGTGAAAATTTTTCAGGGGAAATGCACGCGCGTTTTCCGCAACTCATCGATCAGCCCCAGCAGAAATTTTGTTATTACAAGAGCGATTGCGCTTCGCCGGTTAAATTAGGCATTGCCTTTTTGCCGCCGAGGCCTTGAGCAAGGCCTGTATTTCGCTTGATATGCGGGCTAGTCGCCGTCCGCGCGGGTAGCCCCGCGCGGGACGAAATCAATTGCGGCCGAAGAGTCGATCTAATGCCTCGGAGCCGGAGCAGCGGGTGCTTTTTCACTTTGCTCCCTTTGCTCCTGCTCCTCCACTCTATCAAAAACTTTATTTGCTTCATCCGGGCTGACGCGTCCCGCCGCTACATCGGCCGAAGTAAACCCAAATTGCAACATCTCCATAACATCCAACAAATCAGCCAAAGTAGGCTCCTCACCTTCCTCTTCTTCCTCTGCTTCCTCTGCTTCCTCTGATTCCTCTGATTCCTCTGATTCCTCTGATTCCTCTGATTCCTCTGATTCCTCTGAT
>JBBTCW010000070.1:16824-39599 GCA_038043025.1 Pseudomonadota bacterium
TCATCAGCATAACCCTCTTGCAATTCTGGCGCTTCAGGCAAATTAAATTTTTCCGTTGCTTCTAATACCTTCAATGCCGTTTGAGAGCTTAATCGATGTGCCGTTGTTAAAACATAGCCACCACCTTTGGTGTATATTCCAATAAAAATCATGTCATCAACGGGCACATCATCTTTTTCTGAATCATATGGCTCAGAAAAGTTAACCACTAGTTTTGTATCAGGAAAAATTACCGTCGGCGCATTTAATAGTTTGATCTCTCCAGGAGAGGGTTGTCGCCCTCCTTTACTCATCAGCACTGATTGTTTTTGAGCTGCCATTGCTCCCTCTTTATCAAATTCACTCTTCCCTTCGATCTTAACTATCAAAATCTTAATTTGAAATTGAGCAAAGCCTTGACCCACAAAGAATCCGTATAGACCATTTTTTACTTTTGTTTCTGGAACTTCAACGGAAAACTTTTCTTTTCCTTCAGGCAAAGGAAACAGAACCTTGCTTTCTGGACTATTGTATGGCATGACTACTTGATATTTCTTGTCTTCTGCTTTTAGCAAACGACAAGCCTCAGTAGATGTTATTGGTTGAAGCTGATTATCCTTCATCTGGCAATAAAAAATTGCTGTATCTGCTACTAAATGACCGCCCTTATGAGACATCGTGGCAAGCCATTTGGGCTCTTCTTTTACCTCTGTTATTACCACGCAATCCGCATCGCCGCCATGGCCAACGATATCACGTCCCAATGACAATAATTCAGGAAAAAATCGCGCTAAATTATGTAAATAATTTTCTTTATCCACTTCACTCTGAAATTTAACGGTAAATTCACTAAACTTATTTTTATATTCCCTCCAATCTACGTTTTCAATTGCCTTAATAATGCCAGCAAGTAATGCCGCAGGAGATGGAATCTCGAGGGAGAACCTCTCTTGATGTGCCTGGTATAAGCTCTCTGCGACGGCCTTTTGACTCGGTTCATCTAATCCTGCAAAAATAACAAACCAAGCAGCAAGATGATAAGGGGATCGCGTCATTACGCGGAAATTACCATCGGCTGTATCATCTAAAAAAGCAGTAATCTCAGATAGTTTTTTCGCGACAAGATGATCATTTAATGATTTCATTGTTAGGCTCCTATTGTTAATTTTATCGAAAATGACATGTACCATAGTTTGTAGGTGATTGTCAAAAAAAAGTTAAGTTTTGGGATAATGAGTATACCGAAAGAAATTAAAAAATATTTTTCTATATGGTAGCGCGAGGAGGGTTGCCGGCAATTACACAGGTGATTTGGCAGCGGATTGATGAGTTGCAAGAGCAAACCAAGAGGATATCTTCTCCGTCTCATTCAGGTGATGATTCTGGTGGGGGTGCTCCAGCATCAGAGTCTTATTATTTGAAGTCGCGCATGTAAACTGCCGAGTGTATCCATTTGTAACTTTCCGTCACCAGAAATATCGGCAATGCGATTAAGATAATCATTCCCCATTGTGACCAGCCCAATGCGGTCGTGTGAAATAATTTTTGCATGAAGGGTAAATAAATTACGCCGGCTTGCAATGCAACGTTAAATGCAATTGCGATGAGCAGCCAGGGGTTTGAGAAAAAACCAATTGATTTTAGCGGTTTGTGTAGCGTGCGAAAATTCAAGACATTAAATTTTTCGATAATAATAATGCCGGTAAATGCGACGGACTGAGCGAGCATGTAGTTGCTGTTGTAATGATGAAACAGCCAGAGTGTGGCAAGTCCAATGTAAGTGCCGAGGATAAAAATCATGATGATGCTGGGTTTGGTTAAAATAGCACTGTCTGTGCTTTGTGGTGGATGTTGCATAATATCTTTTTCGGCATGTTCAACGCCCAGCGCAATTGCCGTAACGCCATCGGTGACCAAGTTCATCCAGAGAATTTGTACGGGTAATAAGATGAGTGGCCCGCCAAATAATACGTTAAAAAATATAGCGCATACTTCTCCTAAATTGGATGACAGCATGTAACGCACAAACTTAATAATATTATTAAATTGACGCCGGCCTTCTTCGATCGCGCCGATGATGGAGGCAAAGTTGTCATCGGTTAACACCATGTCTGATGCGCTTTTCGCGACATCGGTGCCGCGCACGCCCATCGCAATGCCGATGTCGGCTTTTTTTAATGCGGGGGCATCGTTAACGCCATCACCTGTCATGCCAACAACATGCCCTAGTCGCTGTAAGAGCGTGACAAGGCGTAATTTATCTTCGGGTGTTGTGCGTGCAAATAATGTATTGCCGTCTAATAGTTGCATCAATACTTCATCGTTTGTGTGCTGGAGCTCAATGCCTGTGATGACATTATCGATCTGCATGCCGACTTGTTTTGCAATGGTAGAAGCGGTGAGCGGTGCATCGCCGGTGATCATAATTGTTTTGATGCCGGCTTGATGTGCGATTTGTAATGCGCGTGCGACTTCGGGGCGAGGTGGATCCATCATACCGATGATGCCTAATAAAACGAGTTCTTTTTCGACGTTATCTTCGGTGAGTTCGAGATTATCATCTAAGGTTCGTCTGGCCAATGCCAATGTTCGTAACCCTTGATCGGCCATTTTAGTATAGGCATGAATAATCTGGGTGCGATCTTGTTGCGTCAGTGGCCGAATTTTTGAATTTTCTTGAATGAAGGCGGCGCGTTCTAAAATAATTTCGGGGGCGCCTTTGACGTGAGCTGTTTTCCCTTTGGAATGATGTGTAATGACGGTCATGCGTTTGCGTTTTGAATTAAATGAAAATTCGCTGATATTTTCAGGCAAAGCATTCGTAAAAATTTCTGCTTTATAGGCAGCCGTAATCAGTGCGGCTTCTGTGGGTGCGCCAAAGGGATGCCAGCCGTTGTCATCTTTGAATAATTGTGCATGATTGCAGATTAAACCGGTTGTTAATAATGCAGAGAGATCAGGATTTCGTTTTGCATCAAAGGGTTCTTGTTGAATGTGAAATTCGCCTTCCGGAATATAGCCTACGCCCGTGACATCAATTAGCACGGAGGGTAGCCAGATTTGTGTCACCGTCATTTGATTTTTAGTGAGCGTGCCTGTTTTGTCTGTACAAATTACCGTGGTTGCACCTAATGTTTCGGCCGCTTGTAATCGGCGTAAGAGTGCGCGGCGTCGTGACATAATGCGAATGCCGAGCGCCATGGTGATCGTGACGACGGTGGGTAACCCTTCAGGAACGACGGCAACGCCTAATGAAATGGCCGTAAAAAGCATGGTCGTGAGCTTTTGGCCAAAGAGCCAGCCTAAAAGCGTAATGACAATAATGATGCCAATAGAGGCGATACCCAATTGTTTGCCGAGCGCGGCTAATTTTTTTTGTAGATGAGTGGTTTCGTCTTCGAGTTCTTCTGTTAATTGGGCAATGCGTCCGAATTCCGTTTGCATGCCTGTGGTGACGACGATGCCGTGCGCAAAACCATTGGTGATGTTCGTGCCCATTCTCACCATCGAATGTTGTTCGGCCAGTGGGGTGTTTTCTGTGACAGCCGATGTTTGTTTGGTGGTGGGAATAGACTCGCCGGTTAAAGCGGATTCGTCCACTTGTAAATTAATTGTTTTTACTAAACGTAAATCGGCAGGTACGCGGTTGCCTATTTCTAAAACAACGATATCGCCTGGCGCTAAGTGATCCGCATTGATAATTTGTTCGATGTTATCGCGAATGACGCGACATTGTGGCGATAACATTCTTTTGAGTGCGGCAATGGCTTGTTCCGCCCGCCATTCTTGTACAAAACCGAGCACACCATTTAATATGATGATAGCAAGAATGGTGAAACCGTCCGTGATTTCGCCAATCGCAAATGCAATGGCCGCCGCGGCGATCAAAATGAGGATTAATATATCTTGGGTGAATTGTCGCAAGAGGATGCTATACCAGTGAGTGATATGCGTTGCTTTCAGTATATTTTTGCCATATTTTTTTAATCGCAGGTGTGCTTCTTTTGTGGTTAAGCCTGTGGTGGCATTCGTGTTGAGTAACGTCAGCGTTTTATCCGTGCTGAGGATGGGCCAATTGGGTTGTATGGTTTTGTGCATATTAAATTTATTTCGTCTCTATTTTGCTTAGGGTCTGTCACAGATCCTTACAGGTCAACTTCCAAGTGATTCGATTATAGCGGTTGCAAGTATTTCATACAATTCAATTGGAGAATTTAACCATTCTCCATGGTTTTTGAGAGCTCAAATGATTACAATGGAGCACATATAACCCCGGGTGTTTAAAAATGAATCATAAAGTTTGTTGCTACTTTTTAGGACTATTGTTGATACTGTCTATCTTTTGGTGCAGCACTGGCGTGGCGGTTACGTCATTGCCGATTTATTCTGTGCAGGTTCCTGTACAATCGATGTCGGAGACAGAACGCAATAAAGCGTTGCCCGATGCGCTTAAAACAGTGTTAATTCGTGTGAGCGGTGATGCATCGGTGAGTCAAAACGATCAAATTGCCGGCATGTTGAATATACCCAATCGCTATGTGAGCGAATATAGCTATCAAAAAGCAGTTCTTGGTGCGGCGATGCCTTGGATTTTGGTGGTAAATTTTACCCCGAGCGCGATCAATCAAATGCTAACACAGCAAAAATTTTCTATTTGGTCAAAAGAACGTCCATTGATGTTGATATGGTTGGCTATAAAAAACGCGAAAGGAACTGAATTAGTCGCAGGAGATTCAACCGATGACGCTGTGAGGCTGATTAAGCAAAAAGCAGAGCGGCGTGGATTGCCGATTGCATTTCCCCTATTGGATTTTTCTGATATGCGTCATGTGAGTGCCAGTGACCTTTGGGCTCAATCCATTGATACAGTGAAACAGGCGTCTTTGCGTTATAGTCCAGATGAGATTTTGATGGTGAATATTGATGAAACGAATACGGCGGCGATGACAGCGCAGTGGTTGTTGTTATCGCAGGATCAAAAAACACCCTGGACAACGGATGGTGCCGCGTTGAATGATGTGATTGAATCGGGCATTAATAAGGTCGCTGATGCGTTGGCGCAGCAATTTGTGGGAGCAAATACTACCGGTCAAGAAAATACCGTTCAGTTGATCGTCATGAATTTGCAAGACGTGGGTGATTATGCAAAGGTGATGCAATATTTAAAAGGGTTGTCCGGGGTCATGCAAGTGTCAATTGAAAACGTGTCGATGTCGCAAGTGGAATTTAATTTAATGCTGACCACGAGTACGCAGGCGTTGCAGCATACGATTCAGCTGGATAAAAAGCTGCAACCTATTCAAGATCAAGAATTGGGCGGCCAGGATAGCTCGGTGCTAAAATTTCGTTACCAAGAGGGGTTAAGTTAAAATGGCTGTTGCGCAAATGACATTGAATCTTAATTTACGAGATGATGCCGTGCTTGAGAATTTTTTTTCGGGCAAGTTGATTTTTTATAAAATGTCAGCTAAGAAACAATGCAATAATCTTAACATACTTTGTCGGCCATTAAGCCCGAGTGAATGTTGTATGTTTTTAATTGAAAAAACCGCGCCATTTAATATTCAGAATATCATTGGATATGACGGTGAGATTAATAATGATTTATCAAGACATGTTTTAGAGTTGCTTCAAAAAAAACATCCTTTGCTAAATGTTTACAATACTGAAGAAAGAAATAATCATGGATAAACAACGATTATTGATATTAGCTCCTATGAGTTATGGTGGACGAAGTCTCATTAAGAGCGCGAAAAAATTAAATTTACAAATATGTATAGCAACCCGAAAAAATGTTTTTGAGGAGTACTCAGAAGAGTTAAAACAATTAATTGATGAGGTATTGATTGTAGATTATAGCCATGAGCAATCAGTGATTGAAAAAATTTGTCAATATGCTAACACTCATCCTATTCATGGTATCGTTGCTGGCTTTGAGTTTTCTTCTGCAATGGCAGTAAAAACGGCACATAAATTAAACCTACCAACAAATGATCCAACTCTAGCCGATGCCTGTCGAGAAAAAAGTTTAATGTATCAAGCCTTTAATGCCAATAAAGTACCTATGGCAAAAACCTACGAATGTTCAAGCTTAGAAGAGTGCATCGAAGCAGCATCGAATTTACAATTTCCTGTTATTTTAAAACCATGCGCTGATGCTGGATCGGTAAATGTTCTCGCTGTAAATTCGATTACGGAATTAAAAACAGCATTTAAGAAAATTAGATCAAAACAGCTTGAGATATATCATGAGATAAAATTAAACGATTTAGTTATTTTGCAAGAGTTTTTACAAGGGAATGAGGTAAGCGTTGAAATTGCCGTAGTGAAAGGCAGTGCCCATGTTTTAGCGGTAGTGAACAAGATAACCACTCATGGCCCATATTTTTCTGAACTGGGACATACCTTACCCTCTAATTTACCCATAGAAGAAAAAGAAAACATTGCTCGCGTAGCAATACAGGCAGTACAGGCGCTCGGAATAAAGAACGGTGTAGCACATGTAGAAATTAAATTAACCATGTCAGGACCAAAAGTAGTTGAAGTCGGCGCCAGGTTACCTGGGGATAAAATTGTTGAGTTGTTAGATATAGCCTTAGGAATAAACGAGGCGGCAATTTATATTCAAATTGCTTTAGGAAAAATACCTAATATCCAAGCAACGAAGTCAAAGTATGCAGCAATTCGTTTTAAAGTTCCTTCTCAACAGGGAATAATAAAAGAATACATTAATATTGAAACAGTAATGTCTCTGCCTGGTATTGTAGAATTAGAATTATACAAAGATAAGAATGCGGTAGTAAATAATCCAGAAAGTAATCTTGACCGAATCGGTCATGTCATCGCAGAGAGTACTGAATATAAAAAAGTTTGTGATATTGCTGATAAGGCAATTGCAAAATGGCAAGTGGTCATGGAGCGATAAAACATGAAAATAGCCTTTATAAGATCTCTTGAAGTAGAAAAAACGAAGCCTTATTTAAGCAGTATAAAAGAATTTGTTGGTAACCATAATTTACAATTAAAATTATTTTATACGGACGGCGAGTGTTTTCCCTCTTTATTTTGTGGAGAGTATCAAAAAATAGATAAAAATATTTCTTGCGAGAATCTGGTTCAAGAAATTCTTAAATTATAATGACAATGAAATACATAGGAGTAATACGGTGCAACTGACGTTACCATCCAACAAAAACATAAAACACTATTTTTTTTCTGACATCATATCGCAATTTGGTTCAGGCATGAGTTTTATTGGAATGAATTGGTTTGTATTAGAAAAAACAGGCTTGAACTCAGCAGTTGGTTTCCTAATGGCGATAGGTATTATGAGCGGTTTAATTATTATTCCCTTTGCCGGAACAATTGCAGATCACTTCAACAGAAAACAGATATTAATTTATTCTAATTTTGTAAGGGCGTTCCTTATATTGTTAATGGTTATTTTATTATTAACCCGGCCATTTAATATTTACTATATCTATTTTCTGGCTATTGTGAACGGCGTTGGCTGGAATCTTTATCTTCCCGCATCGAGAGCTTTAGTCCAAGAAATCGTTTCAACAGAAGAGTTATTGAAAGGCAATTCGTTAATAGAAATTAGTTTACAAGTAGGTATGTTTACCGCCGGGGCGGCGGCTGGAATAATATACAAATTTTTTGGTATTCAAACTATCTTAATTGTTGATGCCGCAACTTTTTTAGTAAGCAATTTCTTCTTGTTTCATATAAACTATAACAGTGTTTTAAAACGTGTGGAAAAAGAAGAATTCATGCGAAAACTCATAAATGGATATCAATACCTCATTAAAAGACCCATTATTTTTATTTTTGGCGTCATTATTTTCTTGCCGTTTGTGGTCACGATGACTTTTAATGTTGTCCTTCCTGGCTATGTTACCCATCATCTTCAAGCGGGATCTTTGACTTTCGGATTTCTTGATATGTGCTATGGAATCGGCGCGAGTTTAGCGGGTGTTGCAACAATGTATTTATCCATAAAATACAGCAAAAAATATCTCGTTATTGTTTTCTTTATTATGTCAATATTGGCTTTAAGTATTATGACGGTTAATAAATATTTTATTATCCCTTATGTGGCCACTTTATTTTTTGGCTTGCCAAATTCTGCCATACGGATTATATTGAATTCATTCATGATGGAAATAATACCGAAAGAATACATGGGAAGAGTCCTGTCTATCTGGAATTTCATCGCTACTTTTTTGCAGGTGATTTTAACCTTTAGCGTGGGGCTAGTGATGGATAAAGTAGGGTCACTTTCTGGCTATGGATTTCTTGTAACCATCATGGTGATCGCATTTGTTAGCTATTTATATTTTTCGGTGAGATTGGATAGAGAGTTAGCTGCTTGTGAGCCGAATGATGAAAGTATTCTCCTGTCTCAAACCGAATAATATAAACAATCTAAAGGTTTCCCCGCGGCTTGCCGCAAGGGACATTTCGCCTGGAGATTCTCAAGGGGGCGGGCGTTCGCTCCCCTTGAGTCGCCGTCCGCGCGGGTTTCCCGCGCAGGCGATCAATAAAACAAATAAAAATACCCCGTCTGCTTGCGGCGGAGATTTTTATTTTCAATTACGGAATTTAAATGTTTTCCATGGTTTTTGAGGGCTCAAATGATTACAATGGAACACATATAACCCTGGGTGTTTAAAAATGAATCATAAAGTTTGTTGCTACTTTTTCGGACTATTGTTGATACTGTCTATCTTTTGGTATAGCACTGGCATGGCGGTTACGTCATTGCCGATTTGCTCTGTGCAGGTTCCTGTGCAATCGATGTCGGAGACAGAACGCAATAAAGCGTTGCCCTTGCAGCATACGATTCAGCTGGATAAAAAGCTGCAACCTATTCAAGATCAAGAATTGGGCGGCCAGGATAGCTCGGTGCTAAAATTTCGTTACCAAGAGGGGTTAAGTTAAAATGGCTGTTGCGCAAATGACATTGAATCTTAATTTACGAGATGATGCCGTGCTTGAGAATTTTTTTTCGGGCAAGCAAAATAAGCAGCTATTAAAAATTTTACATGCGATGGCGCATGGTCGTGGTGAGCGATTTGCTTATTTATGGGGAAATAAAGGCGTGGGGCGAACGCATTTGTTGCAGGCGTGTTGTCATGTCATTAATCAGTTAAAACTACCGAGTTTTTATTTATCATTGCAGGATTTGTTGAGTTTAAAGCCTGAAATTTTACAGGACTTGGAATCATTGCAATTGGTGTGTTTGGATGATGTCGATAGCATTGCCGGCAATGCAGAATGGGAAGAAGCCTTTTTTGGTTTTTTGAATCGCATGCATGATGCTCAAAGGCGATTAATTGTTGCCGGAAATTTACCGCCCGCCCGGCTCGGTATTATCCTACCGGATATTAAATCGCGATTGAGTCAGGCGATGATTCTTCAGGTGAACGCATTGACGGATGATGAAAAGATAGAAGCCTTACGTGCTCGCGCGAAAGCGCGGGGTCTAAATTTATCAAAAACCGTGGCAGAATTTTTATTGCGACATTGTCCGCGCGACATGGGATCGTTGTTTGTTGCGTTGGACAAATTGGATAAAGCGTCATTAGCCGCGCAGCACAAACTCACCATTCCATTTGTGAAATCGGTATTAGGTCTATAAATTATTTATTTTGGTTTGCGCTTTCTATATTTTTTGGGGCCGTGTGGTCCTCTTCCTCGTGGCATATGATTGTTTCCTGTTAGTTGGTTTGATAAGATATTTGCGGATTATAGATGAATTTTTATAGAGACGCTAGGTTTATTCTGTTTTAGGAGTCGGACATGTCGGAAATCACACGTATTGAAGCACGAGAAATTTTGGATTCACGGGGTAATCCAACAGTCGAAGCCGAGGTGGTTTTGTCTTCCGGCGTTGTGGGGCGCGCCAGCGTGCCTTCGGGAGCCTCAACCGGTTCGCATGAGGCGTTGGAATTGCGTGATGGGGATGCAAAACGTTTTGGTGGAAAAGGCGTGTTACAGGCGGTTAAACATATTAATACGACGATCAATGATGCGTTGACGGGACAAGAGGCGGCAGACCAATCCCAAATTGATCATGATATGTTGGCATTAGATGGCACAGAAAATAAATCTAAATTAGGAGCGAATGCCATTTTGGCCGTATCACTGGCCTGCGCAAAAGCGGCAGCGCAAGAAAAGCAACTACCGCTTTTTCGTTATTTGGGCGGCGAAGGCCCGTTTGTGATGCCGGTGCCGATGATGAACATTTTAAATGGCGGCGCGCATGCCGATAATAATGTGGATATTCAAGAATTTATGATTTTGCCTGTCGGTGCGCCGACGTTTCACGAGGCAGTTCGTTATGGTGCGGAAATTTTTCATGTATTGAAAACGGTGTTGCATGATAAAGGGATGGGAACGAATGTCGGTGATGAAGGAGGTTTTGCACCTGATTTGCCGTCTAATGAATCTGCGATCGAAGTGTTGTTAGAGGCCGTTGAGAAAGCTGGTTTTAAAGCAGGCAAAGATATTTATTTAGGTCTTGATGCCGCTGCGAATGAGTTTTTTCAAGATGAAAAATATACGCTATGCGCCACCGGTAAAATTTTAACGGCGGAAGAGTTAGTGGCAGTTTATAAAGGTTGGGTTAAGCAGTACCCGATTATTTCAATCGAAGATGGAATGGCAGAAGAAGATTGGGATGGCTGGAAATTATTAGCGGAAACGTTGGGCAAAAAAATCCAATTGGTCGGAGACGATTTATTTGTAACGAATACAAAAATCTTTAAACGCGGTATTGATCGTGGCGTGGCGAATGCGATTTTAATCAAGCTCAATCAAATTGGCACGTTAACCGAAACGCTCGATGCGATTAATATGGCCAAGCAAGCGAATTATCGAGCGATTGTTTCGCATCGCTCGGGTGAGACCGAAGATACGTTTATTGCTGACTTAGCGGTCGCCACGGGTGTTGGACAAATTAAAACGGGTTCATTATCACGCGGTGAGCGCATCTCTAAATATAATCAACTGATGCGCATTGAAGAGATGCTCGGCGCTCAGGTGAATTATGCGGGTAAAACGCTGTTATTGCCGATTCGGTGATTCCGGTAATTTTTTTTGCGGTATGCGTGGTGTTGTCAATGACTTCTCGGCGACGAGAGGTCGTCTGATTCGACGTTTGTTTCATCAGCTGCTTCGCTGCCTGTTTCGCCGACTGCGCCTGTTTCGCCGACTGCGCCTGTTTCGCCGACTGCGCCTGTTTCGCCGACTGCGCCTGTTTCGCCGGTAGCCGGCGTAGCAGCGCCGGCTCCTGATGAATGAAATAATGCAGCAGGTGAAGATTGGCGCGAAGCAGACGTCGCCGCGCCGGCTGCTTCACTATCTGCATCAGATGGAATTGAGGTGCCTTCGGATAGCAATGTCCCTTTTATCTTTTTTATCTCTTGCAATTCCGTAGCACGTTTTAATTTTTCAGCCAATTCACGCTTTTCTTTTCTGCGGTGGTCTATATATGCAGTGGCTGCTACCACAGCGACGAAGGCGCCTGCGGCAACAAGTACGAGAGGGAGCCCGAACCCGAAAATGGCCATTGCAACAAGTGCAGCAATGCCTGCCACAAGAAGGAGAGCCGGTTGTGCTATTTTTGGGTTTTTGATGAATGAACGAAAAGAATGGGTGGGTGTAGCAGATTGTACTGGCTTTGTAACTTCTTCGTGCCTTAGCTTTTTAAGGCGGTACTCTATTTTTGTAACATATTTTTCGTCTTCTTCAAACTGTCGGTTAAAACTCTGATAACTGAGGTGTTCAATACCCACGCCTATGAGGAGCGCGACGCCGATGCCGCCGGCGATGATCCATCCAACCGGTGTTGCTGCCAGTGCTGCGATGATGAGCGGCAATGCATACGCATTTATCAGCGCATAAATAGAAGCGCCGGTTATGAGGCCTAATATGCTCGATATGAATCTGGCGGTTAATTTTATGCTAATATCTTTTTTTTCTTTTTCTTTCAGAAAAGCGTCTGCTTCTTTCTGTGCAGTGTTGATTGCTTGCTCGATCGCCGCAACATTAGTATCAGTAATTTTTGTAGTCAGGGCTTCCCTGCCTTTTGTTCGGCGCGCATTTCTTATTTCGACATCCTGTTTTTTTATTTCTCGCAGGCGCTTAACCTCTTTCTCCATCGCCACGCGTTTTTTTTCTAATCTCCATTGTATAGCGATAGATATTAACGGGATAGCGATGCCAGCCGGGATGACCCCGAGCCCAATTGCGGTGAGAAAAGGAAGCGGTTCTCCGCCTAAACTCATAACGGAGATGGTTGCTGAGAGACCTGACGAAATAGCGGAGAGGGCAAACTTATTCTCGCGGCATTTGCGGCGAAAGCGTGACCACCCGTTCTTATCTGTTTCTGGAATAAGCATTGGAAACGCTTCTTGAATTTCTTCCCATGTGCGTGGTTGGTATTGGCTATTTGATTCAATATCTTCTATCTGCCTTTTCAAAGCGGCCAGGCGAGCTTTTAACATCGGATCGGGTTCATTAAGGATGTACATGATGCGCGCGCTGAAGATGAAAACACCGAGGCCGGAAGCCCATAAAATAGCCGGGTTAACGATGTGAAAGATACTAGAGAGTATCTCTACCGTGCTGAGTAAAAGAGGTGATGAGGATAAGCCCGCTTGTGCGGCATTGGCAGACTTAAAGCCGAATGATGACTCTTCTTCTTTGCTTGTTTTTGGCTCTGGGCTTATTTGGTCTGGCGCTGGCTCTAGCGCTGGGTCTGACACTGGCATTTGGTCTGGTACTGGCACTAGCACTGGGCTTGTTGGGTCTGATGATCCTGGCATAAGTTTTATCACGCCTGTTGCGCGTGAACCTCCTAGTTTTAATTGGATTATAGGGTAAATAGATTAACGAAACATTAAATCAGCACAAAAAAATCGTAATTATTCAGCGCAAACAAGGAACGTCCATATTTTGGCGCTTTTTGGTGAAAAATCTCTTCAAAATGCTCATGTACTATCGTGTACACTCCGCTTTTTCATCGATTTTTCACCAAAAATCATCCAAAATCTGAACGTTACCCGTGTTTCTGTTTTTGCGGTGAATAGTTACCAAAAAATCAATATATTGTGCTTGAGGAAATTCTGTCTATTTTTGATCAAAACTGGTATCCTTGGCACCTAATATTGAGGAATTTTTCATGGAAATAGCCACCATTCCCATGCGCAGCGTGGGTCCTATCAAGATCAATAGCGTCTATGTCAGCGACGAGGTTCAGGTGCCTCTTGCAACCTTTGAAACCCCGTTGTTTCCGTCGGTCAATCGAGGTGCCAAGGTATCCCGTGAGTCGGATGGCATTTCTGCTGTTCTAGTCGATGATCGCATGACGCGATCGGTCGTGGTAGAGGCTCAGACGGCCGCAAGGGCGGTAGCGATCCAGGAAGGCTTGCGGAGCCGGTATGCGGAGATGGCTGCGGTCGTTGAAAAAACCAGTCGATTTGCCCAATTGCTCGATGTTCACTATCAGATAGTGGGCCGCCTATTATATATCCGCTTCGAATGTTCGACGGGTGACGCCGCGGGCCATAATATGGTGACCAAAGCGGCAGATCATCTGATCCAGTGGTTGCTTGGCCAATATGGCGATTTAAAATATATCTCGATTTCGGGAAATTTTTGTACGGACAAAAAAGTCTCGGCGGTGAATAGTATTTTAGGACGCGGCAAAAATGTGATTGCGGAAATGGTTGTCTCGCGAGACATCTGTGAACGATTACTCAACACAACGCCTGAAAAAATAGTCGAACTGAATATCAAAAAGAATTTAATAGGATCCATTATCGCAGGCAGCATGCGTAGCGCTAATGCGCATGTGGCGAATATGTTGTTAGCATTTTATTTGGCAACGGGGCAAGATGCCGCTAATATTGTCGAGGGATCGCAAGCCATTGTGTTTGCGGAGATGCAAAATGATGATTTATATTTTTCAGTCACGTTGCCGAATATTATTGTGGGTACCGTGGGGAATGGAAAAGAATTAGAATTTGTAAAACATAATCTCGAGATGATGCATTGTTTGGACATAAAAGATAGTGCAAAACGGTTAGCAATTATTGCGGCCGCGACAGTTTTATGTGGTGAATTATCATTATTAGCGGCGCAGACTAATCCGGGCGAATTAATGCGTTGTCATGAAGTTTTAGAAAGGAAAAATAAATGAAGGTAGGAATTGACGCGATCAGCTTTTACACATCGCGTTATTATTTAGATTTAAAATCGTTGGCTGAAAAACGCGACATTGATGTCAATAAATTTTACGTGGGTTTAGGTCAAGAAAAAATGTCGGTATCGCCGCCGGATGAAGATATCGTTACGTTAGGCGCGAATGCAGCCAAGCGCGTGTTGCGTCATGTCGATGTGAATGATATCGATACCTTATTGTTTGCGACGGAATCCGGATTTGATTTAGCGAAATCAGCGGGCGTATATGTGCATAAATTATTAGGATTACCGCAACGCTGTCGCGTGTTTGAATTAAAACAAGCATGCTATGCGGGGACGGGCGCGTTGCAATTAGCGACGTCTTGGGTGTCTTGTCATCCGGACAAAAAAGTGTTGATTGTTGCAGCGGATATTTCTAAATATGCGTTAGAAACCGCAGCCGAATCGTCACAAGGCGCCGGCGCGGTTGCAATGATTATTTCAACGAATCCGCGACTGTTGGCCATCGAACCGCATTATGGATTATACACCGATGATGTGATGGATTTTTTCCGTCCTAATTATGCATCGAGTGCGATTGTCGAAGGGCGGTATTCTTCCATGGTTTATTTGCGCGCCTTGGAAAATACCTGGAAACAGTATCAAGCAGAGTCGGGGTTGTCGGCAGATGCGATTGATTATTGTTGTTATCACAGTCCAGTTCCTCGGTTGGTAGAAAAGGGACATCATCGATGGCGAAAATTAAATAATGCCACGCTGAGCGAAGAGCAGACTCAAGTTGAAGTGGCCGATACCTTGCAATATGCGCGCCAAATTGGTAACAGTTATTCGGCGGCGTTATATGTGTGTTTAAATTCTCTGTTCGATCATTGTAAAGAGGATTTAACGAATAAACGCATTGGCTTATACAGTTATGGATCGGGTTGTGTGGCTGAATATTTTAGTGGTGTCGTGCAACCGGGTTATCGTAAGGTATTGGATAGCGCATTCCATAAAAAGCTATTAAAAGCGCGCAAAGAATTGACGTATGATGAGTACGAAGCGTTTTACAAATTTCAATTACCTGAAGATGGCAGCGAATATCAAACAAGTCGTTTAGAATCGGGTGAGTTTCGATTGTCGGGCATTAAAGATCATCAGCGTCAATATGAAATCGTGCCTATTCAAAAAAAGCTGAAAAGAGCGTGTATCATCGACGGTGAATCCTTTTTAGTGAAAGCCATATCGCCAGGTAAGATTATTTTATCGGGCGAACATTCAGTATTGTACGGGGGGCCTGCGCTTGCAATGGCGGTTGATCGTTTTGCAGAAACGACCATTTCGCCGCAGTTATCTAAAATGATTTCATTTAATTTATTGCAATTGCGGTTTAATGATTCCTTTACGATTAAAACATTGCGCGAAGTGAAAAATCGTTTGTTAGGACAATATCAACGATTTTTGCGGGGTGACATTGGCATTCGTGAAGTATTGCAAGCGCCCTTTGAGTTAACGATTTTTGCGATGATGGATATGATCGACCATTTTAATTCTAAAATTATTGCTGGACTCAATGTTCAAACATCATCGGATATTCCTGTGGGTTGTGGGATGGGTTCGTCGGCGGCCATGATTTTAAGCGTGTTATATGCCATTTCACGTTATTGTAAATTGAATTTAAGTCCTGAGAAATTTTTTGCATTAGGTTTTGAAGCAGAGAGTTTGCAGCATGGCAAAACAAGCGGAATCGATTTGCAAATTTCATTAAAGGGCGGTTGTGCGCGCGTTCAGCATGGGCAATGTGAAACGCGTGCTCTTCCGTCGGCGCCCCTATACATTGTGAATACGGGGACGCCCAGCGTGAGCACAGGAGAGTGCGGCGAGTATGTTAAAAAACATTTTGCAAAAGATTCCATTTGGAAATCATTTGAAGCAGTAACTAATGAAATCGATTTGGCTTTGCAACATCAGAATGTTGCAGAGCTTCGACGGCTTGTTCAGGAAAATCATCGCTTGTTAGTCGCGATTGGTGTTGTACCTGACAGAGTTCAACGTTTTGTACGGGAAATTGAAAGTATCGGCGCGGCCGCAAAAATTTGTGGGGCAGGTGCTGTTGCGGGTGATCATGCCGGCATTGTTTTGGTCGTCAGTGAAAATAAAAATGCGATTAACGCGTGTTGTCAACAATATGGGTATGAGCTGATGCCTGTTCATGGGGAACCTCAAGGTGCCCGAGTCCTTTAAAGCAACTGCGCCAGGCAGTATTATGTTAATGGGAGAGCATGCCGTGTTGTATGGCTCTGCCGCCATTGTGGGTGCGATTGATCACAGAATTTCAGTTGTCTTAACCCCGCGCGCGGATAATCGAATTTGCATTATGTCTGAACGCTTAGGTCACTATCAAACATCGATCGATGCTATTACATTAAAAGATCCCTTTCGTTTTGTGTTGGCGGCCATTTTGCAATTTGAAACTGAATTATCCGTTGGATTTGATTTAATGATTCAATCACAATTTTCAGATCAGTTGGGTTTAGGTTCGTCAGCGGCCGTTACTGTCGCCGTTGTTGCCGTTTTGTTGTCGTGGCTCAGAAAACAAAAAGATCAAAATAAAATTTACTCGTTGGCATTAGATGCGGTACGTCACGTGCAAAAACTGGGATCGGGTGCTGATGTGGTAGCCAGTATTTTTGGAGGCATTCATTTATATCGGCCGGATCCATTTCAGTTGCAAAAAATTGATATCACGTTGCCGCTGCATTTAATATATGTGGGATATAAAACACCGACGGTAGAAGTGGTGAAACGCGTAAAGAAAAACGCTCAATCCGATGCCATTTATGAAAAAATGAGTGATATCGTGCGCCAAGGTTACGTTGCGTTACAACAAAAAAATATTGATGCGTTTGCTAAACTTTGTAATAGACATCAGGCGTTGCAAGTTGCATTGGGCGTGAGCGATGCACAAATCGATGCGCTGTTAACGGAAGCATTAGCCCTGCCTGATATGTTGGGCGGTAAGATTTCGGGGGCAGGTTTGGGGGATTGTATTATGGTGCTCGGTGAAATGCCTAAAAATTATTTTCCGCATAATGCCAAGCAACGTCAAGCGGGTATTCAACAATTGGATGTTAAAATTTCCGCATCCGGGGTATTCCATGAAACGTCTTGATGTGGTGAAACAAATTGTGCCCCCTCTATCCTCGTCGTTGCAAACCGCCAGTGCTTTTGCGCCGGCGAATATTGCATTATGTAAATACTGGGGAAAACGCGATAGTGAATTAAATTTGCCGATGACCTCGAGTTTATCGGTGAGTTTGGGCGACAAAGGGACATGCACGAAAATTTCTGTGAACGATCAAGATAAAATTATTTTAAATGGCGATATGTTGTCGCTCGATTTGCCATTCGCAAAACGATTGATTGCTTATTTAGATTTATTTCGCACTCAAGATCATTTGCATTTTTCGATTGAGACGACGAATAATATTCCTACCGGAGCTGGAGTCGCATCGTCGGCGAGTGGATTTGCGGCGTTAGTATTGGCCTTGGATAAATTATTTCAATGGCAATTGGATAAAAAATACTTGTCGATTTTGGCGCGGTTGGGTAGTGGTAGCGCATGTCGGTCATTGTGGCAAGGATTTGTGAAATGGCATGTAGGCGTGCGGGTGGATGGAATGGATAGTGTCGCGGAGCCTTTGTCGATTGAGTGGCCAAATTTTCGCATGGGGCTATTAATTTTTTCAGAAAAAGAAAAATCGATGGGCTCGCGCGAAGCGATGCAGCGCGTCGTTGCCACATCGCGTTTTTATAAAGAATGGCCTGCGCAAGTGGCCGATGATTTAAACATAATAGAGCAAGCATTATCGCAACAGGATTTTGATTTGTTAGGAAAAACGGCAGAATCCAATGCGCTTGCCATGCATGCAACGCTGTTAACAGCGCAGCCGCCGATATCCTATTATTTGCCGGAAACCATAGCAGCGATGCAGCGGGTGTGGCGTTTGCGTGCGCAAGGCGTATCTGTTTATTTTACACAAGATGCAGGGCCGAATTTAAAGTTGTTGTTTTTGTCGAAAGATGAAAAAATCATTAAAGAAAATTTTTCAAACGTAGAAGTGATTCAATGCCGATGAAAGAAGATATCATTTTAGTCAACGAACAAGATCAAGCCGTGGGTCAATGCGAAAAACATCGCGCGCATGAGTTGGGATTATGTCATCGTGCGTTTTCAGTATTTATTTTTAGACGTGTTGATCAAGGGTTGGAAGTGTTGTTGCAAAAACGACAAGCAACGAAATATCATAGTGCGGGATTGTGGACAAACACCTGCTGTGGTCATCCGCGTCCCGGTGAAACGATTGTCGTGGCGGCAGAGAGGCGGTTACGAGAAGAAATGGGCTTTTCAGTTTCTCTGATGGAAGTGGGGGTATTTCATTATCAAGCGTCGCTGCATGAGAATATGATTGAAAATGAAATTGATCATGTGCTGATGGGTCTATATAATAATGAAGTTATTGATCCGAATGAAAAAGAAGTGATGGAGTTTCGTTGGGCAGATGTTGAGGCATTACAAACGAATTCAGCAGATTATACGGTTTGGTTTGATCAGGCATTGAAAATAGCGTTGGATTGTCATTCCGCGGCATGACTTTTTTTGTTTTGTCATCCCGCGGCTTGACCGCGGGATCCAGCGAAATTCTCCTGGATGCCGCGATCAAGTCGCGGCATGACAGAATCCAGAAGATGATAAATTGCGCCGCAGCGTTGATTCGCCGGTTTTGGGAGAAAAAAGATTATGAAATTTTTAATTGCGTTATTCGCCGTGTTATTTTTAGTGCTGCAATATAAATTATGGTTTCAATCGGATTCTGTTATTGCTAGCATTCAGTTGCATAAAGCGGTGGTAAAAGAGCAAAAGGTAAATGATCAATTGAGTAAGCGCAATCAAAAGTTGGCGGCAAAGATTTATGATTTGCAGCACACGAAAGCATCTACAGAAGCTTTGGCGAGAGAGCATATTGGTATGGTCAAGCCCGGCGAACAGTATTATCAATTTGTAAAAACGGAGAAATAATGAAAATCTTAATTAGTAACGACGATGGTTGTCAAGCGCCCGGCATTTTATGTTTGGCCAAGGTGTTAAAAGAGATTGCAGATGTAGTGATTGCCGCGCCCGATCGTAATCGCAGTGGCGCAAGTAATTCGCTTACATTAGAGCGGCCATTGAGAGTCAAAGAAATGGGGGAGAATCATTATTCGATTAGTGGTACGCCGACCGATTGCGTGCATATCGCGGTGAGTACATTGTTAGATGAGCCGCCCGATATGGTTGTATCGGGAATCAATCAAGGGCCGAATCTGGGCGATGATATTTTATATTCGGGTACGGTTGCCGCTGCCATTGAAGGGCGTTCGTTAGGGATGCCCTCGATCGCCGTATCATTAAATTTTCCCGCAGTGCATTATGAAACCGCGGCACAAGTCGTCAAAAATTTAGTGATAAAATTAGCGAAAGGATCGTTGCCCTCGAACACCATTTTAAATGTGAATGTGCCAGATGTGCCGTTGTCTGAATTAGGTGAATATGAAATCACACGGTTAGGAACACGTCATCGTGCAGAGCCGTGCATCAAACAACGAGATCCGCGCGGCAATGATATTTATTGGATTGGTGAATTAGGGCCAGAAGCAGATGCAGGTGCCGGCACTGATTTTTATGCCATTCGAGCCAATCATGTTTCTGTGACGCCACTACGTTTAGATTGGACAGATTTTAAATCGTTCGATCATGTGGCGGAATGGGTGCGGGATTTGAATTGATTCACCTGTCGCGGGATGATGAAACTTGCTTGCAATATTCCTCAATTTCAGCCATTCTATTTACAGGGATAGTATTTTTAGGGAGAAAGCCAAATGGATTGGCGCGTTGGGATTCTATCGGGGTGTGTATTAAATTTATATGCGGCGGTTGCTGTTTTTGCACTCGCGCCTGTTCGCGATGATGTGCTTCATTATGTCAAACCAAAAAGCACGGTGATGAAAGTACTTGCTCCATCTGCGCGCACCGTTGCGCCGATTAAGAATGAAGCCGGCCATTATTCTACACCCAGCGAAAAACTCAGCCGCGCGTATGATAAATTATCAGACGAACATGCGCCTGAGGAGGATGGTCGTTATCTCAAAGTCACCATGCGTCGTGTTCAACATAATGATGCCGTACAGAATATCGCGCCTATTGATGACGAGGATTCTCATTACATTAAGCCAAAACCGGATCAACGTATAATCTCAGCCGATCCTTTACCTCCTGTGCGTGATGCGACGACGGAAGTGCTTGATCATCGTGCTTATCATCTCGTTCTTGCGCATGAAACCATTTATTCCATTGCGCGGCACTACCATACGAGTTCTGATCGCTTAGCAAAGATAAATAAATTGCAAAAACCTTATCACTTGACGTTGGCTCAAAAGATTTATTTGTTTTAAAGTGAGTAATCGCTTACAAAATTTTAATCCTTGCAGCTCTGAGCTGCGGATAGTGAGTCACAGCAAGGCTTCTAGGGATGGTAATTTCAGCAGCTCTGAGCTGCGGATAGCGAGTCACAGCAAGGCTTCTAGCGTAAGTTATAAGCGTAAGTTATAAAAGACTACTATTCTTCGAAATACTTATACTTTTCCACATTAAAGATATGCAAAACACAAAACATAAATATGAATACGATAATCGCACAGAGTGTTCTAAAAAACTGTACGGGAAAACCAACATAGCGAGCAAATACATCATAATTTATAACAGATGCAGGGTAAAAATCACCCGCTGGCACAATAAGTCCCGCTAATATCGCGTATACAATAAAGGTGATTCCAACCACCATAAAACCCACATTGATCATTGTCGACTGGATATCCCTTATTTCCGGTTTTCTTTGCCACACCAGAAGCGAGATCCCTGTTAGCAAAGCGCCTGGAAATCCGATAAAATATCGAGCCAATATTTCACCGACTTTAAAGTATTCTTGATGTCTGGCAAGAACATGATAAAACCCGAACAATGGCAGCATCATGAGAATACCGACAAACAATATGGATAAGGATAATAATGCGTAGGCAACCCATCGGCACAGTTTATGACAATCATAAACTAAAACTAAAGACCAAACACCAAATTGCAATAAAAAGATGAAAGAGGCATAAGTGAATATATTTCTCACAAAAAACACAATACCAATGGCAGCCGGCACCCAATCACTTGTTTTATGCAGCACCAATAACATGTCAATCCATTCATTAAATCCATGCAAAACGCCAAATATACCCAGTAACCAAAAATAACGGCCTATCGTAAACTTACTATTAGCATCTGATTGAATAATGATGAGCGAACCAAAAAGAAAAAATGCAGCACCATAAATAAAAAAAAGTATTCCCATGTGTTGACGAATTATTTCTATTAAATAACCCATTTTTTTATCCTTACTCCTGCTATATCGCTTCACTACCATTGCTATTTTGGCATGACTAATATATCTTTATTAAAGCTAACACATTTAGCAGGGAAATACACATGGAAAAATCGAAATATTTCATCATACTCTCTATTGTACTATTGCTGATAGGATGTGCTTTTGCACAAACTTTGCCGAACGATTATTCAATCTCAACAAAAGAAAACCTACTTGCAAAGAAAATCAACACACCACAGCCGGGCGAATATTTGACAATAGTCAAACCCGAACGGCCTGCTAAAACATTCTTTTTGATGTCAAGATTTATACAAAAAGCTCCTATCATCGATGGACGGGTTGATAATGCCATTTGGCAAAAAACACCGTCCGTGACTGTCTTAGATTATGCATCTCAACGACCTATTACCATACAATCAGTTCATACGAAAAATAAAATTTTCTTATTAGTAAGATATCCAGACGCCGCGCCGTCAGTAACACATGAATCATTAACCTGGGATTATAATGAAGGAATATACAAACAAGCCAATGATCGGGAGGATGTCTGCATCATCAAATGGAGTATGGTAGGCAACAACATCAATTTGTCACTGCAAAATCCCGTGCCTCACAAAGCAGATATTTGGTTTTGGAAAGCAAAAAGAACAAACCCTGTCGGTTATGCTGATGATAAATCTCAATTACTCTCAGACACTCCTGTGCCGCAATCCAATCCTGTTAAATCACCCAATAACACAACCTATTACTTACAACGACAAGGAGATAGCGGAACACCCGCATATGATGAACAATTTGTTTTTGAATACCGCGGCGACGTTATTGATAAATTTCATCCTTTGCAACCCACGGGTAGTCGCGCCGATGTCCGCGCTAATGGAGTTTGGGATAACGGGTTTTGGACCATTGAATTTGAAAGAAATCTTCAAACCGAACATACGGATGATGTTTTATTTCAAATCGGAAAATCTTATCTGCTGGGTATTAGCTTATATGAGATTACCAATGCGGGCATTCGGCCTGAACTGTCACAACCATTATACAAAGCAGGCGATATTTATGATCACATTTTATTAACGATAAAATAAAAATCCCCGCCGCAAGCGGCATGGGTTTATACATAAGTAGGCTTAAAAA
>JBBTCW010000071.1:0-27033 GCA_038043025.1 Pseudomonadota bacterium
CGACTGCGACATGCCACTGGCATGTCGGTTCGCGCTCACCCTCTGAGCTGAGGATTAATATAAGTCATTCATATCTGCTGGTGTATCATCTGCACTGCCTGGTGCCGTGGCGGTTAGGCCGGTGTCTTTTTCGGTGGGTATGTCTTCTGTTCTGAATTTTTCAAAAATTGCGTTTGGATCATTCGGGGGCGCTAATAAGCCGGATTTACTGTCGATGCGTACGGTGACAATACCATCGGGTTGTGGCATGGTGGCATAGGGCGCGTCTTTTAGAGAAGGCGCCATAAAATCTACCCACAGCGGTAAAGCAGCTTTAGACGCGTATTCATGTAAAGAACGTTGCTGATCGAAACCAATCCACACAATGGAAACCATGTTGCTATTAAATCCGCAGAACCAAGCATCGCGTTTATCATTGGTTGTGCCTGTTTTGCCCGCTAAGTCGGTGCGTTGTAATACTCGCGCGCCTCTGCCAGTGCCATGTTGAATAACGTCGCGCAATGCGGATGTGATGAGATACGCATTTTGTGGTGTAATGACACGCGGCGCAATATTTTTGGTGTGGTCATCGGTTGCTATCGGGTCGCCGGCAACAATGGGCGCCGTCTTATAAATAATTTTATCTTTGCTATTCACGATGTGATCAATAAAATAAGTATTGATGCGATATCCGCCATTTGCAAAAACCGCATACGCTTCGGCCATTTGCAATAGTGTGACGTTGGTCGTGCCTAATGCGAGCGATAAACTTTCGGGGAGCTGTTCTTTTTGAAAACCAAAACGGGTTGCGTAATCAATGGCATATGGAATGCCAATTAATTGTAATACGCGAATGGAGGCTAAGTTGCGCGAGTTAATCAATGCAATGCGCGTGCGAATGGGACCTGAAAAGTTTTCCGTATCGTTTTCAGGGCGCCATAATGTGTCGGCGCTGCCATTATCTTCAATGGCAATGGGTGCGTCATTGACAATAGTGGCAAGAGTAAAGCCTTTTTCCAGTGCGGCCGAATAAATAAATGGCTTGAAACTTGAGCCGGGTTGTCGCTCGGCTTGAGTGGCGCGATTAAATTTACTGTTAAAATAATTAAATCCGCCGATGAGAGCAAGCATGCTGCCATCATGCGGGTTAATGGTGATCGTTGCCGCTTCTGCGGCCGGAAGTTGATTTAATATCCAGCTGTTATCCGATGTGGGAGAGAGATAAACAATGTCGCCTATTTTAAGTATGTCCGATGTTTTTTGGGGCGGCGCGCTCAAAAATTCTTGTGTGCCTTTCATCGTCTGCCGTCTTGCCCAAGATAATCCAGACCAAGGAATCGTCACCGTATCGCCTGTTTTTAATAACGCATCGGCGGACTGGTTGCCTATTTTCAAAATAAGTGCGGGTCGTAACCCATTCAGTGTTGGTATTTGCGATAATATTTTGCTGGCATTATCTAATTGACCGGTATCATTGAGGTGCTGAATCGGCCCGCGATAGCCATGTCGTTTATCATAAGCGAGTAAGCCTTTCATAACAGCGGCATTTGCATTTTGTTGCAGTTGACTATCTATCGTGGTGTAAACATCATAACCTTCACCATATGTTTTTTGATCAAATTGTTTTAGCATGAGTTGACGCACCATTTCAGCCACGTAAGGTGCTGAAACTGAAACCTGTAATTCATGCAGTTTTGCGGTCAATGGCGCACCTATTGCTTGGTTGTAAGTTGCCGTGTCAATATAATGTAAATCAAGCATGCGCGTTAACACATGATTGCGACGATCAAGTGCGGCCTGTGGATGATAGATAGGATTTAGAGAGGAAGGTGCTTTTGGCAAACCGGCTAACATGGCCATTTCGGACAAGGTGAGTTCGCTTGGCTTTTTGCCATAATAAACTTGCGAGGCTGCTTCAATGCCGTAGGCGCGACTGCCATAAAATATTTTATTAAAATAAAGTTCTAATATTTTATCTTTTGAAAATTCATGATCGATTTTTAAGGCTAATAAAATTTCTTTGATTTTTCGATTATAAGTTTTTTTATTCGTTAAAAAGAAATTGCGCGCGACTTGCATCGTGATGGTACTGCCGCCTTCTTTCTTTTCTCTGGTGAGCAGTAAGCTAATGCCTGCACGCCCAAGACCTAGCCAGTCGACACCCGGATGGGAGTAAAAACGTTGGTCTTCAGTCGCCAGTGTTGCAGCAATGAGTTGTTTGGGGACGTCATCTAAAGCGATCGGTGCGCGACGAATGGTGCCAAATTCTGCAATTAACTTATTGTCGCGCGTGAACACGCGCAAGGGTTCTTGTAAATGCACATCTTTGAGTGTTTCCACATTGGGGAGGCTTGCTTCAAAAACGACGAGCGCGAAAAGCGCCATCACAAGTCCGGCCGTGATAATGACGACCAGCGACCATAAAAAGTTTTTAAATGTTGATTTGCGTGTCATATGAGCTTCTATTATAGAGTATCTATTCAAAATTTGTATAGTAACTCTTGCTATTTTGTCCATAATTTAGGAAGATCATGTTCTCTCCTTATTCCTTCTTTATTCCCTTAATTTTTAGCGATCTATCATATTATTCAAAAGAGTCATTAATCGTGAAACGACGTTACAGCCTTGGGCTGCATGTTGGCGCGCATGCGTTTACCTGGGTTGAATTGAGCAAAACCGCCCATGACATTCATTTTATTCATCATCAAACCGTCGCGTTGCCGCTATCCCAAGATATTTCATTGAAATGCTTTTCGACACAAGCGCATTTATCCGTTGCGTCTGATCGGGTGATGGAAAAGCGAATTGCATTCCAGTCCCCCATCACGGATCGGCAAATGGCAAACTTGATTAAACGGAATACAGAGATGTATTTGCCGAACATAAAAGAGTCGCTGTTGTCTGATTTTGTGATTGATCATCATGACAATTTTAACGTTGCTATTTTTTCGGTGAGGGAAAGTGATGTGGTGTCGATATTTCAATTGACGCATGCATTAAAAATTAAAGTCGTGAGTATTGAACCGGATAGTTATGCGCTGTTAAGAGCGATTCGATTTAGCGGGTTAGTGAGTCAATCCCTGTCAGCTTTTTTATATCGCGAGTCGGATCATTTCCGTGTATTAATTTTCAGGGGCGAACGAGTGGTGGACGAAGAGCGATGTGCGCTGCCTTTTCAATATATCACCGCGCGATATGATATATCCCAATTAGAGGGAATTTATATGTTTGGCGACATCGATAGCGATAAACCGGTTGTTTCCATTGACCCATTTTCAACATTCGATATACCCGCATCCGACAAGAATGACGGTTTACTGATTGCATTTGGGTTAGCATTAAGAGGGCTTCTATGAATATAAATTTTTTGCCTTGGCGTGAACAAAAGAGAAAACAAAAAATAATTTTTGTTTTGTTAGGTGGTGTAGCAGTGGTTGCGATCTTATATACGCATCATTTTTTTAGTGTGCTGGAAAGGCGACAGCATGCATCAATAGAGGGTTATTATCATCGATTGCAGCGCGTCAAAATGCGGACAAAATCTGTGCCGTTGTCGGCGCATAACCGTTCGCCAAAATCCAGCTTGCAGTCTCGCTGGTTCGCGTTAAAACATATCGATGCGAAATATATTTTAAAATTATTTGATAGCAAAGATAATCATATTTTTTCAACGCCTAGCAGCCTATTGGCGGATGAGCGAACGAATAGTTTATTTGTGCGCGCATTGCCGGACGAATTATCGATGATATCAGGGATTGTTCAGCATTTGGATGTGGTTGTTCCGCAAGTACTCATTGAAGCGCAAATTGTGAATATGGATTATGATTATGAAAAATCGCTCGGTGTGCGCTTTGGGTTAACGGTCGGGCAAGATTTGAATGCGAACGCGCCCGTCGCGAATACCAATAGTTTAGGCGTTGCGCTTCTCAACTTGACGCAAGGCACGCAGCTAGATTTAGAATTATCAGCATTAGAAACGCAGGGAAAAGCGCAAATTATTTCAAATCCAAAACTATTAACAGAAAATCAAACGACGGCCACCATTGAAGCCGGCGAAGAAATTCCCTATCAGGAATCGGTGTCGCAAGGCGTGACGACAACGGCATTTAAAAAAGCGGTATTGCAACTTCAAGTGACGCCACAGATACAATCGGATCATAAAATATTGCTACACCTCAAGGTCAATCAAGACAAACGCAGCAGTCAAGAAATTCAGGGGGTGCCCGCAATCGATACGCGACAAATGACGACTCAAGTGCTTGTGCAGGATGGTCATACGGTCGTGCTGGGTGGTATTTATGAATATACTGATACGCAAGCAGTTGAAAGCATTCCCTTTATTTCAAACCTGCCGTTTTTGGGGAAATTATTTCAGCATCATAAAAACACGAAAGAGCGCAAAGAGTTGTTGATTTTTGTGACGCCCCGAATTGTGTCATCATAACATCGTGCTATAATGGCCTAAAATATAGAATAAACAGGTCTCAATATGCCGCATTATACGATTCAAATCATTCGTGGATTTTCAGATCCTGATCGCAAAACAGATGCGTATTTATTGTGTCATTTACATGAGAGTGAAAAAATTGTTCCCTTTGAAGCAAAAATTATATGTGCGGACAGCAGAGTTAATCGTTTTGAACTGAATCGCCAAACGCCGAAGCATGATATGTATAAGGCGTTAACGCAATTTGAGGAGGATAAAAAATATTTAAGCGAGCGGTTGCGATTAGAAACTAAGTGGTTAAGTAATTGCTTGATTAGGGTTAGGGACGGTCAGCGAGTTGAAATAACCAGAGTAGATGATTTATCTGGTTTGCTGGAGGAGCAACGGGAGAAAATGGAAAGAGCGAGAGATCAGCGTACTCTGCAGGAGTGGCAAAAGGAGTTTAAGAAAGTTTTGCAAAAAGAAAAATTACAAGATCAGTATGCTAAAGTTCGTCGAGCGTGCCAGATTACAAAACCGTCACCAGAGGTAGCAGCGGGCTTATCATTTCTTGATTGGCGCTTTTATATTAATCCTTCGTTGAGTTGGCCCGACCTCAAGCCTATGCATGAAAAAGAGTCCAGCGCCTATTTTGCTAGTATCCACTTGCAACGTGAAATAGGATCTTCTCGATTAATTGATCAATACCGATTAAAACCTTTGATAAAAAATTTTGAGATTGATTTAGCAGATAAGTTGGTGACACAAGATCAGTTACTCGGCGTTATTTTTCCGGCCAAATCACAAGTTTGGTATGATCATATTTCACAAGATGCGCGAGAGGCTATGGGGTTTACAGCAGAACAAGCCGGTGAGATAGAGGATTTAATGATGAAACAATTCGTTGTGCAGTTTGATGAAGTGCGTGCGCAATTAGTGCCGGTTGCTGAAGCGAGCGCAGGTGGATCCCCTGCGTTGGGATAATCATCCAATCTGTGCAATTTTTTTGATATAAGGGCTTGCGATAAAAGCGATCGCTGTCGCGACAGCGCCGATTAAACCAATTTCAACGAACGTACGTTGATAAATATGCAATATCTGTAATTGATCATGCATATCGGCTGGAATGCTGGATAAATTCGCCAATTGACTTGCCAGCGATGCGGCGAGTGCCGTTGACAAGTACCAAGCGCCCATCATGACGCCGTATAAATGTTTCGGCGAAATATGCGTGACCATGGCAACACCTAAAGCGCTTATCAATAACTCACCCAATGAATATAAGCCAATGGACAGGACAACCCAGCTGGGTGAAATCAAACCTTCTTGATTTGCATAGCTGACGCTATACGCCAATACAAAAAAACATAAACTGATAATCAAAAGACCCATAGGAAATTTTGTGGTCACAGGCAGATCCGTACCTTTGGATCCCAAATGATTATAGAGTGCGGCTAATAGTGGACTTAAAATCAAAATCCATACTCCATTGAGGGATAAAAATGTAGAGGTGGGTATGTGAACGCCGAAGAAGCGATGCTCAATGCATCGTTCGACGAATAAGTTCATGGAGGTATACATCTGGAAATAGAGTATAAAGAACATCATGCCCATGATGATGAGGAGGATGCAAGCAATAATTTTTAATTTATCCTGCCTGTTGCTGCGAGCTATTTCATACAAGAAATAAACGAGCAATGAAAGCGTTGCAAGGGCAAAGAAGGCGTAAGCAATCGTCGAGTGTTGGATGAGCATCGTGAATATTGCGCCGGTGATCAATATGCCCGTGCTGATCTGAAAAATAATCTTAAACGATAAATTATTTTTTCCTGGAGTTGAATCAATATCTTCTGCACTCTGTCGCAGTATAAAATAGCAAAGCAATCCAACAAATACGATGACCGCTGCGGTGGCAAATGCGATATGCCATCCATAATAATGTTGTATGATGCCAGCGCTAAATGCGGCGATGCCAGAGCCAATGTTAATGCCCATGTAAAATAATGTAAATCCGCTATCAATGCGTGGATCTTTTGTTTTGTAGCTACGCGCTAATAAATTGGTGGGCCCTGTTTTGAAAAAGCCAACGCCAATGACGACGCACGCCAATCCCAACATAAACATGTAGGTAGAGTGAAAGGCTAAAAACGCGAGACCGATCGCTTCCACTATCAGACCGGTAATGATGGCGCGCCTAATGCCCATGACGTTATCCGCTAAGTACCCACCCAGAACGGGTGTGATATACGCTAAGCTTGTAAAGACTGCAAATAATTTGAATGCGTCCGTATCGGAGAGATTAAAAACATTTTTGGCGAATAAAACCAAGAGGTAAGAGAGCACGTAAAAGCCGAAGCGCTCACACATCGATGTGACGAAAGCCAAGTAAAAAACGGGCGGTTGTTTTAAGTGAGCATGTTTATTGAACATTTATTAAGACCACAAAAGATCTGAGGATATCGAATTTTTTAGCATAAGTCACGATTTTATTCGATAGCTTAAAATCCGCTGTGTGAGAGGGTTTTATCGTGATATCTCGATATTCGGAATAATTTTCAGCCCGCGGAACAGATTTGCGGTGCAAGAATTTTAAAGCGCGCCCTCATTATGCCTTCTTTCTATAGAAAGCGTTGAACATTCGGCCACACATGTTTTTTTCTTATGTCCATAGCGACACAACCCATTTTGAAGTAGACTTCGCATGAGTAAGAATCATTGTAAAAAACTAAGGGGAATTACTACATGCAAAATATTAAGATACTGTGGAAATCATTTTGGAAGTCCCTGATAGGTAGATGCACGTTGTTTTTTATTTTAGGCACATTAACAGCGTATGCTACTGCTTCTAGTCCGGTAAAGGCGAGAAATGGTGCGGCTAAAACAGTTTATATCTCTATTGATGGAGGCGATTCAAACGGCAAATGCAATGAACTAAAAAATGATGGGCAAGTAAAAACTGTCGACACCGAAACTTCTCCAAAAAAATCCGTGGCATACTTTTATTCTGATAGTTCTTGTGTAACACAAATTTGTCGTGTTTCACGCTTTTCTATAGATAAAAAGTTTGCCAACATACGAAATGATGAGGATAATAGCAAGAAATATGTTTGTGGCGCCAGGAACTTTTAAAAAGTGAGAAATCTTCGCCGCTTGCGGCCGAGTTGTTGAAAGCGCAGTTGGTGCCGAGTTCAACCTATAGTCATCCAGATAATTACCTGGATGACTATTATTAAAGCCTGGGAGGATATCTTACTTCTTCGGAATCACCTTGAGCAATTCTGTGAGTAATTTCCAAAATGGGTCGACCGTTGCAATTTTGACGCACTCATCGGGTGAATGTGCGTATAAAATTGTGGGGCCAAACGATATGATTTCCAAATCTGGATAATTGCGTCGTAAGATGCCAAACTCTAGTCCCGCATGAATAGCCGCAACTTCAGGTTCTTTGTGAAATAACTTTTCATACACATCTTTTGTGAGTTGTACAATGGGCGCATTCACATCGGGCAAAGCGCCGGGATAACTGCTACATTTCATAACCTTGGCGTTGACTAATTCAAAGATATTTTTTACTGTATTCACTATTTCTTTTTGTTCAAATTCATTGTTGCTGCGTTGTGAAGTAAAAATGTCGATTTTTCCATTTTCAGATTTAACATAGGCTAAATTTGATGATGTGGAAACGAAATTGGGAATATTATCGTCCATGCGTATGACGCCATGTGGGCAGCCATATAATGCATTGATTAAATCATTTTTAATTTTGTTATCGATCAATGTAGTTGGCGTTTTTGCTGGTTCGGTTGTGATGTGAAGTTTTGGATCTGTTGTTTGATAAATTACCGCGATATCTTTCGCCATGTTCGCAATGTCTGTTGTTATGGCATGTATGTTTTCTTGAGAGGTAACAACAGTCGCGATTGCCCGTCGTGGAATGGCATTGTGAACTGGGGTGCCGGCTTCGATGGTGGCAAGCGATACGTTGTTATATTTCTTGTTTAAATTCCATAAAATCATGGCCATAATTTTAGCCGCATTGCCGCGATTTTTGTTGATATCGATGCCTGAATGTCCGCCTTTTAAACCATCTATTGTGATCAGAAGGGCAGCTGAGTGTTGAGAGGCGGGTTGTTCTGTATATGTAAATTCGATTTTTGTGTCGGACATGCCGGCGCAGCCGATATATAGATGCCCATCCTCCTCGGAATCTAAATTTAACAAAATATTGCCGTGTAATATGTTGGGTTCTAATCCAAATGCACCGGTCATGCCCGTTTCTTCATCGACGGTGAATAATGCTTCTAACTGACCATGAGTGAGATCGTTGGATATAAGTATGGCTAGAACCGCTGCAATGCCAATACCATTGTCAGCGCCTAATGTTGTTTTATTCGCTTTTACCCATTCGCCATCAATGTAAGCTTGAATGGGATCTGTTTTAAAATTATGCGTGCTGCCCGTCGCTTTTTGCGGCACCATGTCCATGTGGGCTTGTAAAATGACGGTTTTGCGATTTTCCATACCGGGCGTGGCTGGTTTTTGGATGATAACGTTACCGACTTTGTCGATGTGATATTTCAGTGCGGCGGATTCGGCGAAATTTTTTAGATAGGCAATCATTTTTTCTTCATGTTTAGAGGGGCGCGGAATTTGGAGAATTTCATCAAAATAATGCCAGATGATTTTCGGTTTCAATTGTTGTAGTTCGCTCATGTTTTAATGCCTCTATTATTCAGAATGGGAATGGCAAGTATATCATATCCTTGACTCTTTTGTAGTAAAAATGGCATGATGATCGAGCTAAGAGAGGTATATTATGCGTTTAGCAGTGATTTTAGGGCTTTTGCCATGGCTTTTCTTTTTAGGTTTTTTTAATGATACATTACTGGGGGTGAAATTCGGTGTGATCGCTGGCTTCGCCTGTTTGTTGTTATTTAATTATAAGACGTTGAAAAAAGGTGCTTTATTAGATTGGGTTGCAGTCATTTTCTTTTTATCAATCGGCGTGTTGGGTTGGTTCTTAAAGTTACCGTTCGTTATTCATAATAGTTTATTGATGGAAAATAGCGTGTTTTTTATCGCCAGCATGCTGACCTTGGTAATTCACCGGCCTTTTTCATTGGAATATGCAAAAACAAAAGTCAATGAGGTGTATTATCATCATCCTGTTTTTATACGCGTACATGTTTGGATTTCTTTTATATGGTCTGTAATTTTTTTCACGGGCGCTGTATTAATTATTTTATATCGGTTTGGCCTGGGAAATTCGACGTGGATGTTGCAAAACATTCCGACAAGTTTAATTTTGTTCGGCGTGTTATTTACTATATTTTTTCCCGATTTATATCAGCGTGTGGCGATGAAAGGTGGGGTGGCATCATTACCAGACTTGTCAGGCGTGAAAACCGTTGAGGTACAGGGGGGTGTTATTGGTTATCGAACCATCGGACGAGGGCCTCTATTGATTTTGTTGCAGGGCGCCAAAATGAATATGCATGGATGGGATCCTGCGTTATTAAAATATTTGAGTCGGCATTTTACGCTTTTAATATGGGACTATCCGGGCACGGGTTATTCGAGTGATCATCCCTGTGAATGGACGGTAGAAGCGATGGCTCAATTGTTACGAAAAATATGCGATACATTGGAATTAAAACCACTGGCATTGCTGGGATATTCGATGGGAGGATTTATTGCGCAAACCTGTGTGAGACGGTTTCCTGGTTTTGTGAAAGGACTAGTGTTGATCAGCACAGATGGCGGCGGTCCACATGCCATTCGACAAACATTTGATGGCGTTGACGCAAAGGATTCGCTATCACTTTTATTTGCAGCGGGTGCGCGTGCGCGCGTGTCCCAGTCATTTCAGCAAATTTTTAAAACCGCTGAACTGGAAGGGAAAATTTCATCTGACATTTTATTAAAACAACACGCGTTAGCGCAGGATTGGTATTCTGCCGAGCGGCGTGAGAAGGCGGATGTTTCTGCGTTGATTTTTGTGGGCAAAAAAGATTGCGTTATTCCTGCTGAAAATGCGCGTATTTTGTATGCGTTTTTTCAATTATCTGAAGTGGTCACGTACGAAGATGCGGGGCATGGATTGATATATCAATACCCCCGCGACATCAGTGATCGTGTGACCAGTTTTTTAGGTAATATGAATGACTGAAGCAAAACATCGACGACCGATTCGCAGTTTTGTGCGGCGAGAAGGGCGCATAACAAAAGCGCAAAAGCAGGCATTAGAAACGCTTTGGCCGCTGTATGGGTTGACCTGTCATTCCGGGATTGCTGCATCCTGGCAGAACGACATCCAAAATCCAGTTATCTTAGAAATTGGTTTCGGCATGGGCGATTCTCTTGTTGAAATGGCAAAATCAAATCCGGACAAAAATTTTATTGGGGTGGACGTGCATCGTCCCGGGGTTGGTGCTTGTTTACAGAGCATTCATCGAGAGCAATTAACAAATTTAAAATTATTTTGTGATGATGTGAATGACGTGCTGAATCAAGCGATCCCCGATCAATCATTAGATGTGATTCAACTATTTTTCCCGGATCCCTGGCCGAAACAACGACATCATAAACGCCGATTGATCCAGGTCGACTTCGTAAAATTATTGCATCAAAAATTAAAACCGAAAGGTACGTTACATATTGCAACGGATTGGAAAAATTATGCGGAACATATTCAGCGCGTGGTGAACGCATCCGGTTTGTTTTTACCTTTATCAGCCCACGATCTATCTGTGGTGAGTTTGCCGCGGGGCGATGCAACGTCCAGTATTTTTTTATTTCGTCCGACCACGAAATTCGAGCAACGCGGCAAGCGCCTCGGCCATGACATTTGGGATTTTATTTATCGCGCCTAACTTTTTTTGTAAGTAATTTACCTACATTGCAGCTCAGAGCTCGAAAGACCTTTAAAACCCATGGTGCGAGCGCCTCGCAGCAGCTCAGAGCAGTTGACAAATGTGAAAATACTAGAATTCGCTGGCAGCTCAGAGCTGGGTTACTTACAACAACATTTTTTATATTTTTTCCCGCTGCCGCAAGGACAGGGATCGTTACGGCCGACTTTGGCGGTTTCGCGTCGGATGGGGTCGTGCGAGGTTGTGCTTTCTTTACCATCGACATAATACCAATGACCATGTTCGCGATGGAATTCGCTCGCTTCATGTAACATTTGTTCTTGATCGTTTGCCCTAAATCGTGCGATAAATTCTACAAAGCCAATCTTTGGATTAGTTTTATCTATTTCGCTTTTGACGATCGTTAATCCAAGCCATTTGGATTGTGTTGCCCATTGTCGTGAGCCCGATAAATCAAAATCTGCCGCCGCTTTTCCTCTCATCGTGCGCACAATATAATCCATATTGGCTTGTGTGTAGGCGGTGTAACGCGAACGCATTAATTGTTCTGGTGTTTCAGGTATTTTTTTGAGTTCGATAAAAGGTTGACAGCAGTTTGCATAATTTTTTTTAGATCCGCATGGGCAGGTGGTCATCGTGTATATTCCTTTTGTATTTATCAAAGTTTGGTCGAAGCTCAGAGGACTCTTCACTGTTATGACTCATGCGAACAAGCTGGTCTCACCTCAGAGGACGCAACACGTTCATCTGATTCAAAATAATTCATCATTACTTCTGGTAAATGCCATTCTACCAATGAATACCAGCTTACCTCTGAGCTGAGGATCAACTGATTGCTCTAACTCATGCGAACAGGTCGGTCTCAGCTCAGAGGACGCAATGCGTTCATCTGATTCGAAATAATTCACCATTACTTCTGGTAAATGCCATTCTAACAATGAATACCTGCTTACCTCTGAGCTGAGGATCTATATAAATGAGGATCTATATAAATATCTCCAAACAATCATTCAAAAATCGTTGGCCTAATGCGGTGGGCTGCAATCGGCCATGCTCTATCTTAATAAATCCACGATTTTTAGCAATCTCTAACAAAGGATTTATTTCAGCAATTTGTGCGCCGGTGCGTTGTCTGAATGTATCAAGCGGCACGCCGTGCGTCAGTCGTAACGCATTCATCATAAATTCTAATGGTAAGTTTTTAGGCGAATAGATTTTCTCGATAAACTGACTGTTGAAATAATAAGCGAGATTTTTTGTTTTTTCATAGCGCGTGATTTTTCCCCTTGCATCCGTTGTTTTGCCGTGCGCACCAGCACCGATACCTAAATAGTCACCGAATTGCCAGTAATTCATATTATGTCGACAAGTGTAACCGGGTAGACAATAAGCAGATGTTTCATAGTGCTCGTACTCAGATAACAGTTGTTCGCCGGCTTCCTGAATTTGCCATAAGTGCTCTTCAGTAGGGCAGACGGGTGGATGTAAAGCGAACGGAGTGTCGGGCTCCAATGTTAATTGATACCAGGAAAGATGTTCCGGACTAAATTGTAACGCTGTGCGTAAATCATGTTGCGCATCTTCAACGGTTTGATTGGGTAAGCCGTGCATTAAATCAATATTAATGTTTTTGAATCCTGCCAGTCTCGCCATTTCCATCGCTCGTTTTGCATCATCAGCATGATGAATTCTGCCGAGCGCTTTTAATTTTTCATTTTGAAAACTTTGAATGCCAATTGACAAACGATTAACGCCTGCGCGATAAATATCACTAAACTTTTGTTGTTCGGCTGTGCCCGGATTTGCTTCCATTGTAATTTCGATATCAGACTCGAATGAAATTATTTTTTCGATTTCATTTAATAATAAATCGATGCTGCGCGCTGTCAATAAGCTTGGCGTGCCGCCGCCGATAAAAATACTGGTGAATGGTCGACCTTGTACATAGCGTAGATCATTTTTTAAATCTTCTAACAATGTCTCTATATAGAGTTTTTCTGGGATTTGTTTTGTTTCTGTTGAATAAAAATCACAGTACGGACATTTGCGCGCGCAGAAAGGGATGTGAATATAAAGTGAGAGAGGGAGGGCATGCATATGTTATAATTGAATTTTTTTGCGATGCCAAATAACAGGTGCTGCACCGACCAGCTCGATATTATATAAAACAGGTTCGGTGACAGTTGTGTTTGGGTTGACGCAGCTTAAGGTGAACGTGTTTTGTTGAGTAACCATTTTAATTTTACGCAGTAACAATTGTCCATCGGTTGTTTGTACAATGCAATCGGTGTTAATTAATTTAGAGAAATATTGTTTTGAAAGTTTGACGCCGGCGACGTAGTCGCCGATAGCATAATGAGGCGACATGCCATCATCTTCAATAATTAAATCGATCGTGTTGCGATGATGATGTCGAAATAACAATAATTCTTCCATAATTCTTTCTTCTTCATCATGGTTGGAAGAAGGGTAGATTTCTAAATGAGTATCGAATTTTTCAAGAATACGCGGTCCGTGCCCTAGGCCGTACATAAGCCACTCGTAAGAACACAGCACCCCTTCCTGAGCAGCAATTTTTAAAAATCTATTTGCACCTTTTTTGCTCAGCCCATGAGCGCGAGCAGTCTCCCAGCCTTTTAATGTGCTGACATTGATGCCATATTTAGCCGCAACATCAACTCGCTCTAGGTTGGTCAGTCTGCGCAGACGCTTGAGTCGAGCTGCCTTGGACTCAGGGTTTGATCGAGTATCCGTGATATCTTGTGATTGCATTGCCATCTTGGCTCCTTTTCCTTCAACAATCTCGGCCGCAAGCGGCGGAGATTTCTCAATTTAATCGCATAGTAATACCATATTTTAATACGAATCGGCAATATCTTACAATAACTTGAGAGATACTTAATACATTTCGTATTAAAAATTGGATTATACTTGCTCACAGCCCATTTCGAGTATTTTTATTAAATTATATCAAGAGAATGGTCATCTACGCAGTATGTACATAATTTACCATATTTATACGTATCTGCAAAAGCCATTGTCTTCATTACTACCGCAGGAGATTTTATATGTTGATTCTAACACGTCGGCAAGGGGAACGCGTCATTATTGGTGACAATATTGAGGTGACCGTCTTAGCTATTTCGGGTACTCAGGTGCGCGTTGGCGTGCAGGCTCCCAAACAAATCAGTGTGCATCGAGAAGAAGTTTATTACAAATTGTTGAGCGCAAAAAAATTGATTCCGGAAAAGGATGAAAAAATTATTGTGTAATGCAAGTTCCGGATAAGCTTTAGTACTCGCGCTTTTAGAGTAGGGATTTATTACATGACAGAAGACAACGGCATAGCGGTTAAATTTTGTCGCTATCAAGATTTGGTGTTTTCACGCCGGGAAGTTGAATGTATTTATTATTTAATTCGCGGTCTTTCGGCAAAACAAATCGGTCGAATTTTAAATTTGTCTTCACGGACAATTGAGACGCATGTGTATAATATTAAAAAAAAAATAGGCGGACGAAAGAAATCAGACGTCGTTGCGTGGGTGTTAGATGATCCGGGGCTATACCAGAAGATTGTTAAGTTATTTAAGTTTCGCCAGGAACAATAAAAAAATGGTGGGCCCTCTAGGACTTGAACCTAGGACCAACGGATTATGCTTACCAACTATGACTTTCGCCACCCTTTCGGTTTGTGGTCTGGACTGTACCTTCTCTTTACAAGTCTGCCGTCCAGTCTCTACACCTTCTCTTGAATTCTTAGATTAAGAGCTTGGCTCGGTATCAGCGTAAATTTACATTATTAGCGTTCACCGACTTTGACAGATTCTACTATAGAACAATTGTTCTATTCTATAGCAACCCATAAGAGGTCACCATGCTAGAGTGTACTATTAAATTGTCATTCTGAGCTACACTTTAGTTTAGGTTCCTCCTCTTAAGTCCGCTGCTCTAACCAGCTGAGCTAAGGGCCCATTTCACCTCTATTTAAGCGTAGTGAGGATCAAGTGTCAATGCATTTTGCAGCCAAACGCTTATTCTGTAACAGACACTTACTCTTTCTCTTCCGCCACTTCATCCAAAAAGCTTTGTACGAGCTCGGATCGGCTGGGATGACGTAATTTGCGTAATGCTTTTGCTTCGATTTGTCGAATACGTTCGCGTGTGACGTCAAATTGTTTGCCCACTTCTTCCAATGTATGGTCGGTGTTCATGTCGATACCAAAACGCATGCGCAGCACTTTCGCTTCGCGCGGGGTGAGGGTCTCGAGCACCGTACGCAAGGCTTCTTTTAAGCCAGTGGATGTTGCGGCATCGAGCGGCGATTCAACGGTCGTATCTTGAATGAAATCACCGAGTTTTGCTTCTTCGTCATCGTTAATCGGCGTATCCATCGAAATTGGATCGCGCGTGATGCGTAATACACGTTGCACGCGATCAACGGGCATGTCCATAATTTTTGCCAGTTCTTCAGGCGTTGGTTCTTGGCCGGTTTCTTGCAATTTTTCACGGACGATACGCGTGATTTTATTAATCGTTTCGATCATGTGCACGGGAATTCGGATCGTGCGTGCTTGATCTGCAATGGCGCGCGTGATCGCTTGTCGAATCCACCAGGTGGCGTATGTTGAAAATTTATAGCCGCGACGATATTCAAATTTATCAACCGCTTTCATTAAACCAATATTGCCTTCTTGAATTAAATCCAAAAATTGCAAACCGCGATTAGTATATTTTTTCGCAATTGAAATAACCAAACGCAAGTTAGCTTCAACCATTTCTTTTTTGGCGCGTCGTGCACGTGATTCGCCGATGGACATGCGACGATTAATTTCTTTGATGTCCAGGATGGTTAAATTAGTCTCTTTTTCAAGTTCGATTAATTTGCGTTGTGCGCGCAATATCTCAACGTCGTAGCCTTTTAACGCATTTATTGTCGGATGATTGTCTTTTTCAAGTTGGTTTAGCCAATCAAGATTGGTCGCGTTTCGTGGAAACGAATGGATGAAATCTTTGCGTGGCATATTGGCTTTATGCACGCAGTATAGCATCACTTTTCGTTCCAGGTGACGAATGTCTGATAACATTTCGCGTAAACGTCGCATTAAACGCTCATATTGCCGCGAGGTCAATTTGAAATTCATGAAATGATCGGACAACTCATTGCGTTTTTTAATAGCTATTTTATGTTGTCGATTGTATTTTCGTTCTGCTTTTATGGCGGTTTGATGTAATTCGCGCAATGTTTCAAATTTTTCTTTTGTTATCCCGGGATCAGGGCCGTTGTCTTCAAAATCGTCGCTATCTTTCGTTGCTTCAAGCTCATCATCATGGGGGATTTCTACCTCGATGATCGGTTCCTCATGTTTTGACGAGTTTTTTGCATCGAGTGTTGCTAATAATTTTTCATCATCTTCAGGTGCGATAAACCCCGTGATTAAATCAGTTAATCGACCTTCGGGATTTGCATTAATGCGGTCGTATTCTTCTAACACAATGGTAATTGATTCAAAATGATGCGCCGCTGCTTTGAGCATCATACGAATGCCGTCTTCGATGCGTTTAGCAATAACGATTTCGCCTTGGCGAGTTAACAGCTCTACGGAGCCCATTTCTCGCATGTAGGCGCGTACGGCGTCATGGCGTTCAGCGCTTTTTTGTTTTGCGGCATCTTGATCGGCTAATGCAAGCGCGGCATTGGCTGCTTCGATTTCTTCTTCAGTCGCAGCTTCGCCATTTTTGGCCAAATGCAGAATGCTCATGTCATCCGTTTCAGGGTTATAGACGCGAATGCCCATATTGTTAATGGTCTCGACAATATTTTCGAATTGATCGCTGGGCAAGTCTGGGAGGATGTCTTGAATCTGCGTTGTGGTTAAATAACGCTGTCTTTGGGCGAGCTCAGACAGTGATTCGCCATCTTCGGTTGCTTTTTGATTTAATTTGTCATTAATCAATGAGTCTGACATAGAATGCCTATAATTTTTTGTCATAAAAAAAATAATAATGCTTCGCGCACCATTATACCAAGTAGCGATCAACAATCCAGGGATCTCGTTTAAATAGGTTCATCCATGAGCTCGGTTCAGTATAGCAGGCTTTAATATTCTTGCCTCTGTTTGAGCAAATTTTGTAACAGTCTTTTTCCATCATCCGTCAAAGTCGCTGTGCTGGCCTGTTTCATCAGGGCTTCGATTTGATGCTCGATGATTTGTTTTTGAAGCCGACGCAGAGCCGCGCACAGCTCGAGCACCAGACCCTCGGGAGGGATCATGTGGTCGTGGGTTGCGAGTTGGCTTAAACGTGAAAACTCTGGGCGGTCTCGCCAATGTTCCAGTAAGCTGCCGGTGGACCAGTCGTTTTTGGTGCGAATGAGAACCATGAGTTCCATGAGTAGATCGGCGCCAGAAGTTTTGGGGAGGGAGGGCTCGGCGTCGACATGCTCGATCAATTGAGGGTGTTGTAACAGCAGGGTGATGACGATGCGCATGGGTGACACGGTGGTTTTTAGCCGAGATCGTGTTGGGCGTGTGAGTGGCTTTGGCTTTACTGTGGTGGTGGGCATGTAATTTTGTAACGTGTTGGCGTCAATATGCGCTAGTTGCGAGAGCTGCGTTAAAAACATTTCACGTGATATTTCGTTAGGGATTTTCTTGATATAGGGAAGTGCTAAACTTACAAAACGTGCGCGACCATCGAGATGACACATGTTGACTTTCTGTTGTAAATGATCGAAGAAAAATTCGGATAACGGTTGTGCATTTACAACGCGTGTTTCGAATGTTTGTTTTCCTTCTTTTCGAACAAATGAATCAGGGTCTTCATCTTTGGGCAATAATATAAATTTAACTGACCATTCGTTTTGCAAGAGCGGCATTAAAATTTCGAGTGCGCGCCACGCAGCAGCAATGCCGGCATCGTCACCATCGAAACAAAATACCACCTCAGGCGTTACGCGAAATAATTGTTCAATGTGGTGCGCCGAGGTGGCCGTGCCTAACGTAGCGACAGCGTAAGGAATGTCATGTTGCGCTAGTGCCACGACATCCATGTACCCTTCGACGAGTAGCAACCGATCGAGTCGTGTTTTTTTTGCCTCATAGAGTCCATACAGCTCGTGACCTTTATGAAAAATAGGGGTTTCCGGTGAGTTGAGATATTTAGGGACATCGTCGCCCAATACACGCCCGCCAAAGGCAATCACGCGGCCGCGGCGATCGCGAATCGGAAACATAATGCGGTCGCGAAATCGATCGTAATGAGCGTGATCGTCTTTTTTGATGAGCATACCGCTTTGTACTAAGTGTGATTTTGCATCTTCTCCAAAATGTTCTAATAAATTATTCCAGCCATTTGGCGCATAACCGATTTCAAATTGTTTGGCGATTTTGCCCGTGAGCCCGCGATTTTTTAAATAGTCCGCTGCGTGCGGATTGTTGCGTAAACAGTTTTGATAAAACTCGGACAGTTTTTCCATGATGTCGTAGAGCGGTTGATAATTCGGTGTCGATGAATCTTGCTCCATGTCGCGTGGCATGGGCATGCCGATTTGGCTGGCCAATGTTTCAATGGCCTCAACAAAATTCATATGTTGATGATCCATCATGAAGCTGATGGCGTTGCCGCTCGCACCGCAACCGAAGCAATGATAAAACTGTTTGCTCGGGCTGATGCTAAAAGAAGGGGTTTTTTCTTGATGAAAAGGACATAGCGCTTGGTAGTTGATACCCGTTTTTCGCAGTGCTAAAAATGGTTCAATGACGCTGACGATATCAACGCGAGCCAGTAAGTCATCGATGAATTTTTGTGGAATGCGACCTGCCATACTTACATACCCGAGCAATGAGCGAAGCCCAACAAAATGACTTATGAGGACAATAGAGTCTTAATCTTTGCGCCGACTTGCCCCATCTCTGCGCGGCCTTGAATTTGGGCTTTAAGAATTCCCATGACTTTGCCCATATCTTTCATGGTGGTTGCTTTCGTTTGTGTGATGGCGGTTTTGATCAGCGTATCAAGTTCGGTTTCGGATAAAGGTGTCGGCAAATACGTTTGTATGATCGCAATTTCGGCTTCTTCTTGTTGAACTAATTCATCGCGCCCCGCTTGGGTAAATTGAGCGATGGAATCGCGACGTTGTTTGATCATTTTTTCGAGGATCGTCATGACTTGAGCATCATCTGCTTCGGTATGTGCATGATCGATTTCATGTTGACGAATGGTGGAAAAAATTAATCGAATGGCGCTCAGGCGTTCTTTATCATGTGCACGTAATGCATTTTGCATGTCCGTTTGAATACGTGCTTTTAAATCCGATTTATCCTCTGTCATGCCGAATGACCTTTTTCTTTTTTCTGCGGGTTTTTGAACCGCGCGCAGGTGCTACTCTTTCTCGGGATAATTTCTTCTGGAGACGTTTTTCGGCTTGAGCCTTTTGACGTTTGCGTTTCCATGTGGGTTTTTCATAAAACTCATGTCGACGTGTTTCGACTGTAATGCCGGCTTTTTCACAGATACGTTTAAAGCGGCGCAGTGCTGTTTCAAATGTTTCGTTTTCTCTTACTCGAATGCTTGGCATCCAATACTACCTCGTTGCTTGTTGAATATAAAAGGTGGGAAATTGTACAGGCTTTTTTGCTCGGATGTAAAGGGTATTTTGGCGTTTTGCTCTCTTTTTATAATAGAAACATGTTAAACTGTGTTCAATTTTTGGGAGGTTTATGCGGGTTTTGGGAATTGAGACATCTTGCGATGAGACTGGCGTGGCTATTTATGACTCAGCTCAGGGGTTGTTGGCGAACGCGCTGTATAGTCAAATCCCGGTTCATGCACCCTATGGCGGTGTCGTGCCGGAGTTGGCATCGCGTGATCATGTCAAAAAAATCTTGCCGCTCGTTGAATCTGCCTTGGCACAGGCAAAATTATCAAAAGATCAGGTGGATGGTGTTAGTTATGCGGCAGGTCCCGGATTGGTGGGTGCTTTGTTGGTGGGTGCTGCGGTAGGTCGCAGTTTGGGCTATGCGTGGAAAGTGCCGACGATTGGGGTTCATCACATGGAGGCGCATTTATTGGCACCCATGTTAGAAGAAAATTCGCCCGCATTTCCATTTGTTGCGTTGGTGGTTTCGGGTGGTCATACTTTATTGATGGAAGTGAAGGGAGTCGGTCAATATCAACTATTGGGTGAAACGCTTGATGATGCGGCGGGCGAAGCGTTTGATAAAGTCGCAAAATTATTGGGCTTGCCTTATCCAGGTGGATCGGTGTTGGAGAAGCTAGCGGAAAAAGGGCGACCCGATCAATTTAAGTTTCCACGACCGATGACCGATCGACCGGGATTGGATTTTAGTTTTAGCGGTATAAAAACAAGTGTCATTAATGCGATACGTCATGTTGAATTAACTGATCAGATAAAAGCAGACATTGCGGCTGCCTTTCAAACTGCGGTGGTTGAAACATTTGTGATAAAATGTCGCCGCGCATTAGGGCAAACACATTATAAGCGTTTGGTGATTGCCGGCGGAGTGGGAGCGAATTTAGAATTACGAAAACAATTACAAAAGTTGGTTGATTCAATCAGCGGTGAATTATTTTATCCGCGCATTGAATTTTGTACGGACAATGGCGCGATGATTGCGTATTTGGGGTGCCAGCGTTTGATGTTAGGCGAAAGAGATGATTTAGCCATTAATGTGCGAGCGAGATGGCCCTTTATCAAATCCTCAGCTATCAAATTCTCAGCTCAGAGGTAAGCAGATATTCATTGTTAGAATGGGATGAATGAGGAAGAAAACGGATTTTTTAGAATCAGATGAACGCTTCGCGTCCTCTGAGGTGAGACCGAGTTGTTGAACTAACTATACGAATCGTTGGGCTTCGCATGCTGCTCAGCCCAACCTACGCGCTGGATGCCGCGGTTAAACCGCGGCATGACAGAGGCGTTTATTTTGCGCCGTCTTTGCTAAAACTCAATTTGGGTTCTGTCTTGTTGCGCAAGCGTTCAATGTTGTCCCAATGTGTCCAGATAATTAATAATGCAACCGGTATTAATGCTAAGAAATAAATAACGGGCGCGAAAAATAATGCGTACACAGGTGTTAACACGGTTGCGATTAAAGACGCTAGCGAAGAATAACGGAAAATAAATGCAATGGCTGCCCAGGTGACGGCGGTGACAATACCCAGCATGGGTGAAACAACTAATATGGCACCCCACGCGGTGGCGACCCCTTTTCCTCCTTTGAATTTGAAGAACACGGGATATACATGGCCGGCGACAACGGCGAGGACGACGACGCCAAGCTCCAATCCCGTGATCAAAAATAGGCGAGCAAGCAAAACGGCAACGAGGCCTTTGGCGACATCCAATCCTAACGTGATGAGAGCGGCTTTATTGCCCGCCAATCGCAAGACATTGGTAGCGCCTGAGCTGCCTGAACCGGCTTCTCGCGGGTCGATTTGTTTAAAATATTTACTAATAATAACGCCGCTGGAGATAGATCCGATTAAATAGGCGACAGTTATGGCAATGATGGCTAGCATGATAAACTCCTTCTGAATGATTCCATAAATTATAATGGTACCGGAAAATTAAAATTTATGTAATATGTGAGCATGTATATTTTATGAGGTGGTAATTGTGAAAAAAAATAGCAATTTGATTTGGCTTGATTTGGAAATGACCGGTCTGGATGTCATGCATGACCATATTATTGAGATTGCGACCGTGGTGACGGACAAAGATTTGAATATATTGGCACAAGGACCGGTGCTGGCTATTCATCAATCGGAAAAGATATTGGCGGCGATGGATGAATGGAATTCTAAGCAGCATGGCAAAAGTGGTTTGGTTGACCGCATTCGTCAAAGCAAAGTGACCAAAGCCAAAGCCGAACAAGAGACATTAGCGTTTTTAGAAGAATATGTGCCCGCCGGTAAGTCGCCGATGTGCGGCAATAGCATTTGCCAAGATCGACGTTTTTTGGCGCGTCTCATGCCAAAGCTGGAAGCGTTTTTTCATTATCGAAATTTAGATGTGTCGACGGTTAAGGAGTTAGGGAAGCGTTGGTATCCGAAAATAATGAAACTATATAAAAAGCAAACGAAGCACACGGCAATAAGTGATGTGTATGATTCAATTGACGAATTAAAATTTTATCGCGAGTATTTATTTTGTTCGCAAACACTTGAGGTAAAACGTTCGTGACAGCATTGTCTATTTCAAATCTACAAAAAACCTACAAAAATTGCATTCACGCCTTAAAAGGCGTTGATTTAGATGTTGCAGAAGGTGATTTTTTTGCATTGCTTGGCCCGAATGGCGCAGGCAAGTCGACGTTGATTGGAATTGTGACTTCATTGGTGACTAAAACCGCGGGTCATGTTTCTATTTTTGGTCATGATATCGAGACGGATTTCTCTGCGGCAAAAGCATATATCGGTGTTGTGCCACAAGAATTTAATTTTTCCATTTTTGATAAAGTGATTCATATCATGGTGACGCAGGCCGGTTATTATGGATTGCCTCGTAAAATTGCGTATGCACGTGCAGAAAAATATCTCAAAAAATTAAATTTATGGGATCGGCGCAAGCAATCCGTGCGTAGTTTATCGGGGGGGCTCAAACGGCGTTTGATGATTGCACGCGCGCTAGTACATGAGCCAAAATTATTAATTTTAGATGAGCCGACAACGGGTATTGATATTAAGTTGCGTCGAGCGACGTGGGATTTTTTGCAAGAATTAAACCAGCAAGGGACAACGATTATTTTAACGACACATTATTTAGAAGAAGCAGAATATTTATGTAAAAATGTGGCGATTATTCATCAAGGAAGGATCATTGAAAACACCCCGGTGAAATCATTGATTTCCACATTGGATGTGGAGACGTTTGTGTTTGATTTGACAAAACCGCTGGATTTGGATTTTTCGGTTAATGGCTTTAAGACTTGCATGTCAGATTCATATACATTAGAAGTTGAGGTGCCAAAAGAACGTTCATTGAATGACATATTTCGCGTATTGCTCGAAAAAAACATTGCGGTTAAAAGCATGCGCAATAAAGTGAATCGCTTAGAAGAATTATTTGTGAGATTGACGCATAAATAAAATTCAGCTCAGAGGTAAGCGGGTATTCATTGGTAGAATGGCATTTATTAGAAGTAATAATGAATTATTTAGAATCAGATGGACGTGTTGCGTCCTCTGAGCTGAGACCAGCCTGTTCGCATGAGTTAGAGCAGCTTCGCGTCCTCTGAGCTAAAACATGCTTGTACCCCTATGCGAGGCAAGCAAGTATTGATTTTAAGAGAACTTAAAAATTATGAACCTAAAAAAACAAACCATCGCCTATCAGGCGATCGTTGGCAACGAAGTAGTGCGTATTTTACGTATCTGGTCGCAATCGTTATTGCCGCCGGCTATTACGATGGCATTGTATTTTATTATTTTTGGTACGTTGATTGGTTCTCAACTGCCTCCGATTGAAGGATTTTCGTATGTGCAATATATTGCACCGGGGTTGATTATGATGCCGATTATTACCGCTTCGTATGTGAATACCGTGGGATCTTTTTACATGGCAAAATTTCATCGGAATGTCGAAGAAATGCTGGTTTCGCCGATGCCAAATTATATTATTTTGCTGGGTTATGTGTCGGGATCTGTGATTCGAGCTTTATTTATTGGCGGCGTTGTGACGATGGTGGCGCTGTTCTTTACACATTTACAGGTGCATCATTTATTTTTTGCAATTCTTATTGTTTTTTTGGCGTCGGTTTTATTCGCGCTCATCGGGTTTGCGAATGCGATTTTTGCTAAATCATTCGATGACATTAGTTTTGTGCCGAATTTTATTTTAACACCATTAACATATTTGGGCGGTGTTTTTTATTCGATAAACTTATTGCCGACGCTGTGGCGGCATGTGTCGTTATTTAATCCCGTGGTTTATATTATTAATGTGTTTCGCTATGGTTTTTTAGGGATTTCGGATGTGCATATCGCCATTGCGCTTGGCGCTATTTTGCTATTTATTGTTGTGTTTTTTATGTTTGATTTATATTTATTGCGTAAGGGCGTGGGGATTCGGGAGTAAATTTTTATTTAACCTGCAAGTGTATCAATCCTAATTTTGTTAAGAAAATATAACCCACAATTATAAAACCAATCGTTAAAATGATGTAAGCGATGCTCGTGATGAGTTTGCTTTGGTTGGAAAATAGCTTTATCAAAATAAACATCGGCAGAATAATAAATAAAATCGTTTCGCCGATGCCGCCGACGATATCAATGGCGGATAAAAATAAGTGTGGATCAATCAAGGTAATAACCAGTGGCGGAAGAAAAGAGAGTGTGAGCACGAGCCATTTGTTTTTTGAATGCAAGTGATGATAAGTGAGATCGCTGATAAAGCCGAACAAGCCAATGCCGTTCGCGACATAAGATGCCGTGAGCGCTAATCCGGCGAATAAGACGCCGGTGATGGCGAAGGTGCGCGAGTTTAATAAATATGTCATCGGGAGGGTGGCGGGTTGTGCGTGTATAAAAGCGTAGAATAAGTTATTTGCGTCATGGCCATGTGGGGGTAGCGAGCCGAGCACAATTGTGACCCAGGTCACATTGATAATAAAGCCAATAAAAACGCCGAGCGCAATCGTGATTGAGGTGGCTTTCATATCGTGATTGACAAGTCTTTTAACGGTTGGAATAACGTTATGAAAATGAAATGTGGACACGGCGACGGGCAAGCCGATCGGCAGCAGTGCCCAATTTGAATAGGTTAATAAACGTGGATTGAATAATCGTGAACCCGTGGTGATTAAAACGACAAAGCCGATCAAAATTAAAATGAGTAGTACAACGTTGTTGCGTTTGATGATGTCGGGTTTTGAGAGCAAGAGTGCTGTGGCAAAGAGAAAGTATAAAATCGTAAGCCACGGACGCGCGATGTGATACGGCAATAATTGATATAAGATAGTAGAGATGGCGCTTAAATATACGATTAACACACCGTAGAGCAAAATTAAATTGCACACAATCGCGAGATATCGGTAAAAAACGCCCAGTTCTTTTTCGAAAAACGAGGGCAGATCAAAATGTGATTGCTGTGCGGGGATACGATAGGCGATGACAATAGCGCTTAACAACATAATTGCGCTGATGAGAATAATATCGACGAGTGCAGGCACAAATCCGCTTAGACCAATTTTGATTGGCATGGCTAAAATACCAACGCCCAATAGATTGCCGGCGATCAATAAGGACGCGGGAACAATGGCCTTCCAGGAAATTGTTGCGGCAGAGGTATTTAACATGGAAATCCATTGTATCAGAATATTACTTTTTTTCATGTTTTTTATGCTGCAGCTCAGAGCTGGACAAAACAGGTATGATACAACACTTGCTGCATCTGTCTTCCAGCAGCTCAGAGCTGCATGGATTACACGATGTAAGATATAGCTTACATGCAATCAGCGTTAATTTTGCATTCCAATTACGTCGGCGTTGGATAATGGCCTCGAGCAGTGGTAATGGCAGAGGCTTTATCTAATGCGCCAGTACCTGTATGAGCGCTTATATCAAAAAGAATCTCGGGCGGCAGATGTCCAATGTTGAGTGTTGTGGTGTTGCGTTGGCGTTGAGCAGCGCATTTTGCGAGCAGTAACAAATGAGCCGTTTCTCGAATGCTCATGAAATCACGCGTGATAGGCATTGTTGGATTAAGAGGAGCGCCCAGTTTTTTTGCAATAAACAGCGCTTCTTTAGGGCGAGAAAGAATGGCCTTGAAATTTTGCTGGGAGAGTTGTTCAGCTTTCTCGAGTGACTGTAATGCCTCTTGCAGAGCGGCGGATTGTTGAATATGTTCTAGAATCTTGTCTAAATTTTCTGAATTAAATAATCGAACGCGTTGAAGAATGTTGATTATTTTTATAATATTTTTGGAGTGTTCAGGATGTTTGAGGAGAGTAATTTTTCTCTGCGGGGAGTCTAATTGCGTTTCTCTTAAACAATCAAAAATATTTTCAATCTGTTCGGCATATTCAGGATGTCGAATCATTGTGTCTACACTTTTAGGATTGATGCAGTGGCGAACTTTTAACATCGATAATGCAAGCGCCCGTGTATCTATCTGTTTTGGATCTTTCAATATTGTAGTCGCACGATCGAGTGTTAGTAATTGCCAGTTTTCTAAATCGTTTAACATCTCAAATAGCAGTCCCCGTGATAAGCAATTAATGCCTTGGCGTATTGGAAACAGTATGATAGCTAAGTTTTCAGTATTTACTAATTGTAGGCGCTGTAAAATTTTTAAAAGCCATGTTATCTGTCCGATTTTTTCAGGAGACTGTAATATTGCATTCAGATGATCAGCGTTTAATAATTGGGCATGTTCTAATATTTCAAAAGCCCATTTCATTATGTTGGTTTGTTCAGGTGATTGCAGTAGAGCAGATATATTTTTGGCGTTTAACGCTTGGGTGCGTTCCAATATTTCAAATATCTCGCATATATTTTCTGCTTGTTCGGGATAGTGTCGTATAGTATTCCTATCGTCAGTAGATAATGGAATATCTTGTAATAATTGAAATATTCGTGCGACATGGGCGACTTGCGTAGGGTCTGGTAGCATTTCTATGGTCTTGACTTGTCCACCTTGCTGTAGTATTGCCATGATTTCTTCAGGCGTTAATGATTGCGCGTGGAGCTATGATCCAAAGTTGTGTATGACTGGTTTTTGACCAGAGGAAATTAAGC
>JBBTCW010000072.1:0-8939 GCA_038043025.1 Pseudomonadota bacterium
GTTTAGCTGTAGTTTAACTGACTATTCATTTACACAGAAATTTTTACAGTCTCGCGCCTGGCATTTTTATTTTGCCTTTTTTAGCTCATTTAAAATGTTTAAAGATTCTGATTCAAACCTGGAAAAAGCAAACCATTTTTTACCTAAATCTTTTAATGATGCGCCGATATGATAGGTTTCTTGTCCGTCGATAATTAAAAATCGATCATGCGTTCGCGAAAATTCTTTAATCTCAATCTTGGGGTATTGAGTATTATATTTATCAAGATCGAGCTTTAATTTTTCAGAGATGTTTTTAGTATAGATGGTGACAGAACAATTTTTCGATCTTTTAGATAATAACGTTAAAATCGACTCATCAATGTAATTGTCGATTAAAATAATCGATTTTTTTGCTTTTTTTATTAATTGACAAACAAAAACGTAGGCATCAAAAACTTGACCATCAAAGAATATTCCTCGTTTTTTAATCAGAATATTGTCTTCTAGCGCGTTAAATATTCGTTCAAATTTGCCATCTGTTTTAGTTTCATGTGAAATTTGTCTCTTTTCAACAGATTCTAACCTTTGAAATAATTTACCATTGGAACGTAAAAAATTCCGCATCGCTACAAAACTATTTATAATTTTGATGCTTATCTCTACGGCGGTTTTGCTCTTTAAGACAGCAGACAGCATGGATACGCCCTGTTCTGTAAAAACATAAGGAAGATATTTCCTGTGTTGGCCACGACGTAAATTCTTTAAGGTCGCAAATTGCGACCTTAAAATCTCAGATTCCTTTTCAGTAAGCTGAAACCGAAACTCTTCGGGAAACCGGGCAATATTTCTTTTCACCTGTTCATTTAATCGTTTACTTTCAACGCCATATATTTTAGCCAGTTCACTATCTAGCATGACCTGTTTCCCTCGAACCGTATAGATTTTTTGCTGAATATTTTGGCTATCTAAAACAATACTGGTTGATTTTTTGCCCATAAACGTAAACGTCCTTCTTAACAAATTGTTGTGACATGTCACAACAATCTATTTTGTGGTTATTTTGTGGTTATTTTGTGGGGCGACAGGCCAAATTTTAAGCCACATCGATACAGGGTGATTATCTTGTTATCACCACTATTGTCAAGGCTTAAATGATACTTAATGGTATTATCGTCGAGTATATCGGTAGTACTTCATTTTCTGTAACAGACCCTAAGAAAAATACCAAGTCGTTTTTCAAATCAATCGGTAGAAACATGACAACTCTTCCCAATCACAGATTGCAGTGTCGATAAGACAATCGGTTTGGTAAGAACTTTATTTGCACCGGCTTGCAAACAAGCATCGGCATCTTCTTTAAATGCATGTGCGGTTAAAGCGATAATAGGAAGATCTTTGCCTTTTTGGGTCGCACGAATATGTTTGATCACATCAATTCCACTCATATCAGGCAATCCAAGATCCGATAGCACAATATCAAAAGTCGATTTTTCGAACAAGGCGATGGCTTGTGTGCCCGTACTGGCGATTTCAAATGTACAGCCAAGCTGAGATAAAAAAGTAGTGAGTACTTTTTGATTTAATGGATTATCTTCGATAATTAACAGATGCTTTTTTTCAAATTTTGTATTATTTATTTTCGCTAAAGGCAATTTTTTAGTTTTTTCTGTCTTAAGGGCATGAACTGATTCATGCAGGGGAAACGTAAACCACACCGTTGTTCCTTGATTCTCCGCGCTGCTGATGCCAATGTCACCCTTCATTAATTCAACCAAGTTTTTGCAAATAGACAATCCCAATCCTGAACCCATATATTTTCGTGTATAACTGGAATCTATTTGCGTAAATCGATCGAAGGCATGCGGTAAAAATTCAGCGGGAATGCCAATGCCGGTGTCGCTTACACACACTTTGATTTGCGAAGTAGACGCCAGCTTTTCAACAGACACGGTAATTTCACCTGTATGGGTAAACTTAATCGCATTGCTTAAAAGGTTAATTAATATTTGCCGAAGTGCAATCGCATCAGCGATTATTATTTTTGGCACCTCTTCATCATAATGAATTGTTAGCTGAATTGCCTGATGTTCAAGTTGATGGCTAATATTTGTAACCGTTGAAGAGACCAGATGATGAAAATCCAGGGGTTCATCATGCAACTGTATTTTATTTGCCTCAATTTTGGCAAACACTAGGATATCATTGATTAACTTGGTGAGATGTTGGCTCGAATCAAGAATAGTGTTTATTGCGCTTTTTTGATCCTTCGTAAGATTTTGCTCTGCCAAAATTTGTGCCATTCCAAAAATAGCATTTAATGGTGTCCGAAATTCATGACTAATGGTCGCCAGAAAATTTGATTTTGCTTGATTGGCTGTTTCGGCTTTTTCTTTTGCTTCAAGCAAAGCACGTTGAGTATTTTTTAGTTCTGTAATATCAAGATAGGTGCCTAGAACGCCATTGATATTACCTGCTCGATCTCTCATGGGTACTTTATTCGTCAATATCATGAGTTGAGACCCATCGAGTTGGTATTGCGGTTCTTCAATATTTAATTTGGGCGATCCTGTTTTCATTATTTCAAGATCATCTTGACGAAATCGTTTTGTTTCTTCAGGCTTCCAGGGAAGGTCATAGTCCGTTTTACCCACAATATCCTCTGGTCTTTTTAGCCCGACCTGTTTGGCAAAATTTTCATTACACCCCCGCAAGATGAGATCTTTATCTTTCCAAAAAATATAAGAAGGAACTTTTTTAGCAATATAAGATAAAACATAAAGTTCATCTTTTAATTTATTGATTTCAATTGAATTTTCTATAAATACGATATAAACATTTTGCTGCATTTCAGCATGATACATCGCTGAAATGATCCAATTAAAAGGCTGATTTAGTTTATTACCGGCACAAACTGTGATCGTTTTATGGGGTGATTGATCAAAAATATCAAAAGATTTAATGTTTGAAAATGGATCAGCAATGTTTATATTTTGACATATCGTGTCAAACGATTGGCCTAATATGTTTTGCTTTGGATCTTGCAAAAAGGTTATAGCCGGTTGGTTAAAAGCCAAAACTTCAAGATCTTGCGATAGAATAAAAGCAGGATAGGGTAAAATGTTAATGGAAATATGACACATATTGCGGTTATTTAGCCATCTTATCTTTGAAGTATCTTGTGTATCACTATAGAAGAATTGTTTTTTTAGTCAAGCTTACAATTAAAAAGCATTTTCTCGTACATTGTCTAAGGTTAATAATTGACTTTGCTGATATGATTTTTCTGACAAAATCATTGTGATTTGTATAAAATTTTTGTATCATGTCAGTTAAGTTGAATGAAAATTGTCAGTCGTAAGTTTCACAATCGTAAATCTTATGATTTTGGCAATCTCCTCCAGGGATGGAATCTTTATAAATTTTTAATCATGACAGGTGATATTATGCCTCTTCCTCAAGAAAAAATTGATGAGTTATATCAAGCCGCCACGACAGGAGATGTTGCTATTCCGGCAACTGATATACAATGTTTATTATCATTAGAAAAAGAGTGGAGTATGACTCGGCCGTTTGCGGGCAAAACAATTCTGTTTAATCAACATCTCACTAAAATCACATTAATAGAAATTTGGGTGCTCTTAAGAGCGGGCGCAGATGTTCACGTGACCGCGACTGAAGATTTAAAAATTCATGCAAATACATTGGATCCTATTCGCGCTTCCGGCTTACCTTATTATGAAAAAGGCGCCATTCCTGAGGGGATAAAATTTGATGCCATTGTTGATTGTGGTGGTACATTGTATGCACGTAATTTGGCTCCAAGCATTGAATTAACACATGTGCCTCAGTCTGTTTATTCTGTTGGAACTTATCCATGCATCAGTGTAGATGGCAATGCGCAAGGTGAAGGGACAAAAACCAAAAAAATTGAAACCATGTGCGGTACGGGAGATGCATTTGTTCGAAGATTGTATCAAGAACTGCAAGCGCAGTTATTGTTGGTATTTCGTCCTGCCACTGCAATGTTAAAATTACCTGCATTTATCGGCGCGGCCATGTCGCCGAGTGCCATGATCAGCGATAATCGATATATTATTTTTGGTTATGGAAAGGTCGGAGAGGGGATTGTTGCCGCATTAATGTCAGCGGGCGCATCGGCACAAAATATTAGCATTGTCGATGTTGATGAAAGCCGTCAATTTAATGTTCCGCCGGAAACGCATTTTTTTCATTTAGAGCCAAATAAAAGAGATCCTTTATATGAAGGCAAGCGAGCAAGAATTAAAACACAGGCTGAATCTACATTTTGTGTGGTCATGGCAACAGGTATTGAAAATGCATTATCCGATCATTTTGATCAGGAAGAATTAGCCAAAGTGAAAATCATAGCCAACATGGGTACTCCGGATGAAATTGGCTCTCGTTTTAAAGAAGGCGAGCAATTGCCATTTGGAAGGGGTACTGCAAATTTTATAGGGCTAGATTTTCCAACAACGCCTATTTATTTAGATGCTATTTTTACGCTACTATTAAAGGGTGTTTATGAGGCGATATTTAATTTAACACAATATAAGCCAGGTTTTAATGTGGTGGATCAAAAAATTGATCGTCAAGTATTAGGAGAATGGACGAGAATCAATGGTGGAAAAAAATGGTCACATCCCGATGTCTACAGAAAGTTGTGTGCTATTATTAATGGCGATGAAGAAATTAGAGCTCTTTTGCGTCCACCTGTATCGCCGCCGCTTGCAGTAGATAAGAAATCTCCACGAAGACACTTAGATCCACCAACCGAGTTGTTTCGTAGTATTTCATGTCCCCCTCCAGAAGATGTGGGAGCCAATATCAGTCCGACTGCGCCTGTTTTTCCTCATTTCGCTTGAAATATTGGCCATGTGTAATTTTTTTTGTTCTTGGAGTGGTGGAAAAGATTCATGCTTATCCTTGTATAAGGCAATACAAAGAGGTGATCGTCCAAAGTTTTTATTAACCACCTGCATTGAGACAGGCGGGCGTTCCCGTTCTCATGGATTATCGTTAGAAATTTTTCGGGCTCATGCTTTAGCTTTAAATATACCATTATTCACTATTGATACTACCTGGGCAGATTATCGCAATAATTTTATCCGCGCTATTGAAACCCTTAAAACTAAAGAGCCTTCCATTATGCAGGGTGTTTTTGGCGATATTGATAATGAGGCAAATGGACAATGGGAAAAAGATGTTTGCCAAGCGACAGATATAACAGCCTATTTGCCTCTTTGGAAAATGGAACGCAGAGTGGTATTGCGTGAATTTTTAGATTTAGGTTTTAAAGCAATGATTGTAGCAGTAGATTCTATTCGATTACACCCAGAATATTTGGGTAGAATTCTGGATGAGGCATTAGTCAAAGAATTTGAAGCAAATGGAATTGATCCCTGCGGAGAAAATGGGGAATATCATACGGTTGTTTTTGATGGCCCTATTTTAGCGTTTCCTTTAGTTTTAGAGAGGGGAATTGTTGTTACGCGATCAGGGTATCATTTTTTAGATGTTACATTGTCGCGACAATATGCGCATAGTCATCCAGATAATTATCCATAATAAAGCGCGCCGAGATTGGGGTTAGATTTGGACGTTCTGATTGAGAGAAAATGCGAGCATAGTTATTCTATGTAAGCGTTTTCTCGAATGAAGAACGTTCAAAGATTACCCCAAGATCGGTGATGATTTGTTATGGATAATTATCTGGATGACTATAGCTCAGACTTGAAGTGACTGTTTAGAATACGATTGACTTTTCGGCTAAGTATGTTATACACCCAGCCTCAAGATATATCAACAGCCTGGAGCTACGATGAAATCTTTAGTTATTTATTATTCTTTGACCGGCAATGTAAAATTTCTTGCCGAAGCAATGGCAAAAACCATCGATGCAGATTTGTTAGAACTAGAACTTGCTGAAAAAGACATGAATCCAAAAGGTTTTATGAAATTTTTGTGGGGCGGCAAACAAGTGTTCAGTAAAAAACAACCCGAACTATTACTATTTGACAAAAACCCAGAAGATTATGATTTATTCATTATTGGAACACCGGTTTGGGCATGGACTTATGCACCGGCATTGCGAACATTCTTTGCCAACACCAATCTATCAAACAAAAAAATCGCTTTGTTTTGTTGCCATGGCGGCGGAAAAGGGCAGACGTTACAGAAAATGAAAGCCGCATTAGGCGATAATGATTTTATTGGCGAAATCGATTTCTTTGAGCCTTTAAAAAAAGATACGCAAGCAAAAAAACAGCAAGCGATAGAGTGGGCGAGAAGCTTCATCACGCTTGATCAGCGTTTTTTAAATCGCGAAGTCGTTATCACGCCACACGATGATCGGTGGAAAAACATGTTTGATGCTGAGAAAGCAAAAATTTTATCGGCAGTGCATTATGATATTATTGTCGAGCATATCGGTAGTACATCAATAGCAGGGTTAGCGGCAAAACCAATTATCGATATCGTGATCGGCACAAAAGATTTAAGCATGGCAGATGCATGCATCAAGCCGCTTAAAACGATTGATTACGAATATGTCGCTAAATTAGAAGAAAAATTTCCAGACAGACGATTTTTGCATCGCGGCTTGAATCTACCCAATCAACATTATCATTTGCACATGGTGGCACGAGACAGTGTTTTTTGGCATGATCATCTGTTTTTTAGAGATTATTTGCGAACGCATAAACAAGCCATGATGGATTATCAAACTTTAAAAGAAGATCTCGCCAAAAAGTATAAAAATGATGTTTGGGGTTATTGCGAAGCTAAATCTGAGTTTATTCAAGATATCTTAAAGAAAAAAAATTAAATTACATATGAAGCAGTTGGAAAAAATTCTGATATATAGTCATCCAGATAATTATCCATAAAAAATCATCACCGATCTTGGGGTCATCTTTGAACGTTCTTCATTCGAGAAAACGCTTACATAGAATAACTATGCTCGCATTTTCTCTCAATCAGAACGTCCAAATCTAACCCCAATCTCGGCGCGCTTTATTATGGATAATTATCTGGATGACTATAGTATTTAAAATGTGAAGATTTTCCCGCGGCTTGCCGCGAGGGACATTACGCCTCTCGGATTCTCAAGGGGAGCGGGCGGGCGTTCCCCTTGAGTCGCCGTCCGCGTGGTGAATCCCCTTGCAGGCGATCAATAAAAGAAATAAAAATACCCCGTCCGCTTGCGGCGGGGATTTTTTATTTTGCTATTTTGTAATCGTTCACGCACTTATCCCAGGTGAACGATCAATGCCGTCAACTTAAGAAAAAAACCATGAGATTTATCCAGCGTCGTTGCGATTTTTGTCGCAAATCAAGAGGTCGTTGATAAGAAATTAAACGATTGTTTGCTTAAGTTGACGGCATTGGGTGAACGGTTACCTGAAAAAACTGGCACAAAGCATAACTAATTAATGCGAAGCAAAGTCAAACTTCATCAAAACCATTTCAATATCATGCCCTGTGCCTTCGCATAAAGTAAACGTATTCAGTTGATTCTGCACGCGAAAATCATCAACGGGAGCGTTGCTGTTACAATCGCTAGCGCGAAGTTTCGAATCGATTTTTTATTCATATTTTTCTCGTTATTAACAAATAATTAAACACTTCGATGCCAAAGTATGCATTTCTTAAACTTGCATCCGAAACAACATCAGTCGCTGTTGTAATAATGAAATCTCTTTCTGGGAAGTACTGCCAATAATGAACATACCCCATTGTTTGTCCGCCTTTATCCCACGCTCCTCCTGGGAGGTCGAAACCAAATGCGCGTAATGGATACCATTCCATTCCTAATGAAAACCCAGGTGTTTGAGGGTCTGGTGGTAATGGCGCACCATCTGCACCCACTAAAATTTTCATCTCTTGGAATTGCTTCTCTGGTAACAAACGATGCGTACTAAATAGAGCACGTGTCCATTTTGCTGTATCTTCTGCGGTAGAAATAACTCCCCCGCCAGAATTACAAAACGATCCTACTGCTTGGTTAGTCGTATCAGTGTTATAATATGAATCTGGAATTTCCCAATATCCGTGAACCATGTTTGATAGATGAGACGGAATTAAGTTCGGATCGTATAGAGTGTGTTTCAAACCTAGTGGTCGAGAAATTCTTGTTTCCAGATTTTCTTTGAAGGTTTTGTGCGTGACTCTTTCAATGATTAATCCAGCGAGCGTATAGTTGGTATTGGAATATTCAAGCTTAGTGCCAGGTGCAAAATCTGTATTGGGAATATGATAATAGGCGCGGTCAAGTACTTCTTTCCATGACAGGATGTGCTCAGGGTTGGTAAACATTTTATCAACAAATGCATCATCTGAATAATCGTATGCTCCACCAGTCATGTTCAATAATTGTTTTATCGTAATGTTTCCCCAACCAGAATATTCAGGTAAATATTTGCTAATTTTATCTTCAATGTTTAATTTACTTTCTGCTTCAAGCTGTAAAATTATTACTGCAGTTAATGTTTTTGTTACACTCCCAATCTCGAACAAACTATTTTGATCGACCGGAACGCTGCTATTTTTCGCCATTGTGCCGCTATAAAAATTTAAAGTAGCATCACCTTTGTTGACTGTCATAGTCATTGCAGGAATATTATTTTTTATTCGGTAGTCATCCAATTTTTTTTGCAGATAAGTGCGGCAATTAAGATCACAAAAAGATTTATCTTCGGGATTGGAGCCAGCATGTCCTGAAGCTGCAATGCCAATTCCCGCGCCTGCAACTGCACCGCCTGCAAGCAATGCTGCGGTTGAAGAAATATCTGAGGCATCTTCAGCATAAGATAATTGCGCAGAAAGAAAGCATGTGACTGCTAAAGTTGTAGTTATAAAAAACCGCAATGGTTTGTTCTTTTGCATACCCAAATCCCGATATAGAAATTAAAATTAAGAATATTGAATCATATTTTGAG
>JBBTCW010000073.1:0-37551 GCA_038043025.1 Pseudomonadota bacterium
CGCCTAAATCGCTATTATGGGCGAGTTTTCACCAGCCCACCTCTGAGCTGAGGATTGTAAGATATGGCCATCCATGGCCAGGCGTTCGCGTGACTGCGACATGCCACTGGCATGTCGGTTCACGCTCACCCTCTGAGCTGAGGATTGTAAGATCAAGCAATTAATGTCCTGGTCTTGCCTGTGGTTCGGCGGCATGCGGTTCATGCGGTTCATGCGGTTCATGCGGTTCATGCGGCTTGTCATGCGGCTCGCCATGCGTATTATCATGCGGGCCATGTGCATCATGCGGGCCATGCGCGCCATGTGTATTGTGTGCGCCATGTGCGCCATGTGCATCGTGTGCGCCATGTGCATCATGTTCATGAGTATCATGCCCGCCATGTTCTCCACCATGTTCGTGCGCGTAACCGGGCGGTGGACGGCCGGATCCAAAATGTTGATAGAAATCGCCCAACCCTAATACCTTGATAGTGGCATCTTGTGAATGGAAATTGTGAAATTCAATTTCTTCTTTGCTGTGAACATGGTGATGTTCGTGATGATGTTCATGATGGTGTTCATGATGATGCTCGTGATGATGTTCATGATGGCCATGCTCGTGGTGACCGTGTTCGTGATGCCCGTGGTGTTCGTGATGATGCTCGTGATGATGTTCATGATGCCCATGTTCATGATGGTGTTCATGGTGGTGTTCATGATGCCCGTGGTGCTCGTGATGATGTTCGTGTGCTTTGTGCGCCTCGTGTTTATGCCCCTCGTGGCCAGTGATAATTTCTTTGTGATGTTTTTCTTCTTTGGCGAGTTCTTTGTCTTCTTCTTTTTCTTCGTCGAGTTCTTCTTTGTACTCTTCTTTACCCTCGTCGATTTCTTCTTGTTTTTCTTTTTGTTCTTTGAGTCTTGCGTCTCGGTCAAAGACATCTATCGTGAGTTGATCTTGTTTGCCGCCGCCGCCTTCGTCTTCATCCATCTTGTTGCGGCATTCGCTACAAATTCCGCTATAGATAGCGCCTAAAACAGGATCTTCGATCAAAAAAGCCTCTAGTGATTTTCGATGTTTGCAGATTGAGCAAATTTTACTCGAACCAAAGTAAGTCATGTGATCATTTTTACTCGTCATCATACAAATAGACATACCCTGTTAATATGAGCGGCTTTCATGCCAGTTTTGTTTGTTTTGCGATTGTTCATTGGTTTAATTAATGTTATGTTAGTTATTATCATTTTAGCACTAAATGAACAACTATTTTAGGCGTTTAAGGGGTGAATATGTCAGGTGGTGGAGGCGGCGGACAGGAGGGTCAGGGGAAAGACCCCGCTGGCACTGGAATCATATGGATTTTAGCGGCAGTTTTTGTATTGTTGTGGGGCGTATGGACGTTTGGACATGTTCAAATTGTTGCCGGGTTTTTTTATCTCAAGCAGGTTGAAATTAGCATTATCCAATTTTTTGTTGGGGGTTTGGATCAGCTCAAAGTCTATGTTACTACAACGTCGCCAGGTACGGTTGATCTTCAATCCTTAACGAGTGTCGCGAATCAAGTCGGCGACTACTTGCAAATTCCTGTTATTATTATTTTATTGCTATTGGCGGGGGTGCTTTTTTTTCGCAGCTCAACAACACGCTATAGCGAAACCTATACCATGTCGACTTTTGTGCATAAAGAAATAAAAAATTGGCCGCAAAGCGTGCCGGTCATTGACTTAGATTTGGTGCATACTGATGTGGATGAAGGAGCTTGGGCGATGGCATTGACGCCCATGATGTTTGCCAAAAAATATCAGCTACTAACGGATCCGACACAAAAATATTACGAGGATCGGTTAAAAGCCGAAATGACTTATAATGTTTCTGTGAGGCACGAGCGTGCTAAGCAGGTTTTCATGATGCAGCTGGGTAAATTATGGCAAGGATCTGCCGCGTTGAAGCCATATATGCGCGCATTATTTGCTGTTTTTATCGCACGTGGTGCTCAAGATTCACAGGCGTCATCTGATCTGTTAGAACAGATATCGCGCTCTTCGCGTACCGGAAGATTAGATTTTTCAGGGGTTGATCGGATCATAGAAAAATATGAGAAATTGCCCGCCGTGCAAGCAGTGATTAGTAAGCATGCCTATGAATTGACTGTCATGGCATCCATGTTGGCATTTGCTCGCACCGATGGTGTGTTATCCAGCGCGGAGATTTTGTGGTTAAAACCGGTTGATCGACGTTTATGGTTTGTTTTAAATACCGTGGGTCGTCGGGTGGCAGTGCCCGAAGTCGCGGGGGTTTATGCGCATTGGATCGCTGAGAAAAAATTACAGCGCGCGTTAAAAATGCCCATGATTGATTCGGCGATTGATGCATTAGATATGGCAATACAGGAAGTGTTGTACAAGCCTGTGTAGTGTGATTGGGAGATACAATGAAGATACGAGGGTTAACGGAACATCAAGAACAAGATCCCCGCCTATTGCTGCGTGATACGCGCACCATCGGCGAACATCTGCATCATTTTTTTGAGAGTCCGCGGAATGGAGCGATCGTTCTGTTGGGTTCAGCGTTAGCAGTGCTTTTTGTTAAATCCATCGCAGATTTTATTTTTTTATTTTGTTTGGGTGTGTTTTGGTACTCCTATAAACGCGAAACCACTTTACCCGTGCGTTTGCCGTTGCGTGCACATATGCATGATTACAACGATTTGAAACCGGGCGGACATCATCCGAATATGGCGCAAGGTATTTATTTTTATGGGAATGAAGCGGAAACCAATGAGGAAGTTTGGTTTAACGATACGGACATGCGTACGCATACGTTGTTTTTTGGTTCAACCGGTAGCGGTAAAACAGAAGCCTTAATTGGCATTGCCTTCAACGCGCTCGTGCAAGGCAGTGGATTCATTTATGTTGATGGTAAAGGCGATAATACCTTGTTTGCGAAGATTTTTTCGATGGCGCGCAGCGTGGGTCGTGAAGATGATATGTTGTTAATTAACTATATGACGGGTGCACGTGATATTGTAGGTCCTCAAGAACGGCGGTTATCAAACACACTAAATCCTTTTTCACAGGGTTCCTCGAGCATGCTCACACAATTGGTCGTGAGTTTGATGAGTCAGGCCAGCGGTACACCGGATGGCGATATGTGGAAAGGTCGCGCGATCGCTTTCGTTGAAGCACTCATGAAAATATTAGTGTATATGCGCGACCAAGAGAAAATATTATTGGATGCGAATAGTATTCGAAATTATTTTGATTTAGCGCGATTGGAATCGATCGTGATTGATAAAAAATTTCCGCGTGATACTCAAGAAGCGGTTGATATTAGTGATATACCTGCCGTGATTATGGAGCCGATTTATAACTATGTGGTGACATTGCCCGGTTATAACAAAGAGAAAAAAGGAAAACAGGTATCGCAGGTTTGGGAACAGCATGGTTTTATTACGATGCAGTTGGTTCGCGTGTTCAGCTCGTTGGCGGATACCTATGGACATATTTTACGAATTAAATTAGCTGAAGTCGATTTGCGCGACGTTATTTTGAATCGTCGTATTTTGGTCGTATTATTACCCGCATTAGAAAAGTCACCGGATGAGTTGGCCAATTTAGGCAAGATTATTATGGCATCCATGCGTGCGATGATGGCAGCCGGGTTAGGTGAAGAAGTGGAAGGCGCCTATCATGATTTGGTGTTAAGCAAACCGACGAATGCGTCAACGCCGTATTTATGTATTTTGGACGAATATGGTTATTATGCCGTACCTGGATTTGCGGTGGTGCCGGCGCAAGCGCGATCATTAGGGTTTTCTGTTATTTTTGCAGGTCAAGATTTGCCGTCATTCCAGCGTGCCTCGAAAGAAGAAGCCGCCTCCATTGGCGCTAATACCAATATTAAAATTGCCATGAAGATGGAAGATCCTTTAGAAACATGGGATTTCTTTATGCGTACGGCCGGTGAAGCGTACGTCACGAAGGTGGACGCATTTCGCGGTGATGCGGATAGTATTTTGCATCATTATACGGATACGCATAGCGCGTCTGCTGAACGACGTTCACGAATTGATTTATTAGATTTAAAAGATCAGCGACAAGGCGAAGCGCATTTGTTTTTCCAATCGAAAATTGTGCGCTATAGAACATTTTATGCGAATCCTACGCCCGTTGAAAAAATGCGCTTGAATCATTTTTTACAAGTCGATTTGCCGAAAAATGTGGTGTTGGTTGAATTAGAACATAGCTTCGCTGCATTTGCGGATGTGGTGAAAGAAGGGACTGTCACCTTTAATGTGCCAGAGTTTTCACAAAATATTCAAACGGTATCAGATACATTACATCATGATACAGCACCGACGCTCATTGAACGTGGTGTGTCGGCATTAATTGCAATACAGGAACAGACGCAATCGGTTGAAATAGGTGAATCTGAAGAAGCGTTGGCAAAGGAAGGGACATTAAATATCTTCTCGTCGATTACAATACCCGAGTTGGCCAATGAATTTCTCTCTCCGGATGAGTTATCACGATTTGCAGTGCCGTTGCTACAAAAGGGTATTTGCAGTGAAAAAATTGGTTATACCGAGCGATTATTTGGTAAACCTGAAGCACAGGCTAATAAAGTATCGACGGAGATCGTCAAAGACATGCAGGTTGGCACGCATTATCCGCCAGAAATTTTATTCTCGCCCAGTGCGCAAGAAACAGCTAAATTGGTTTATGAGTTGTCCGATAGTTTTAAACAGATGCAACAGGCTGGAGATGCGGGTTCAGGTTCGTTAGCAAGCGCAGATGCGGGGGAATTATTATGAAAATTGTGATTAAAAAGAGTTTTTTATTATTGGCGGTTGGTTGTTTGGGGTTGGCAGGCTGCGTGGTTTTGCAGCCAGAATCCAACCAAACATTAGTGCATAGCGTGGCTTGTTATCCAGAAACACAAGATGCACGTGTGTCGACATTGTCTCAAAAAGGTATTCGTGTGGATATGTTGGGCGATGATGTCTTTTTGACGCTGCCGTTGTCATATGCATTTTCTAATGCGGTGGCTGCTACAGTAGATTCTGGATTCCAGTCGACAGCGGCGCTCATTGCTCAGTTTTTACAGTGTTACAATCGAACAACGACTACGGTGACAGTGTATAATGATGTATTAGCTACTCGTGCTCAAAATCAAGTTTTATCAGCACAGCAGGCGCAGGCGGTCATGGATATGTTATGGGATGCAGGGTTAACAGATAATGTGATGGTTGCCTCAGGCGCGGGCAAATCAACAAAACAGGACAAAGCAGGGGATCGGCGTATCAGTATTAAGACGACGTTGAGAGGGGGCGCCGAGTAACATAGTATAGTAGGCGTTGTACAAAAAATGAAATATGCGGGCTAGGTCTTGTGCATTGTTTATGTCTGATATATAGTCAAATGAAGGTGGAAGTAAAAAAGGACAGAATTAATGGCTTATGATGCGTTGGAAGAAGTAAAACATCGTAATGAATTTTATCGCGATGGCTACCGAAAAATCGTTGTTGCTTTGATGTTAGCGTTGCTGATTATTGTTGGTTTAGTGGGTGCCATATTTGGTATTTTGGCGACTCGTCCCACGCCTACCTATTTTGCAACCACGAACGATGGCCGCATTATCTCCTTGGTGCCTTTAAATCAACCTAATTTATCAGATCAAGCGTTATTGCAGTGGGCGAGCAATGCGGTTATTTCCATTTATTCCTATAGTTTTGTGAATTATCAAAAAGTGTTTCAGGATAATGAGCAGTATTTTACCGATGCGGGATGGAAGGCTTTTTTAAATTCTGTAAAAGACTCTAATTCTTTATCGGCTGTTATAAAAAACAAATTGATTGTATCAGCGGTAGTCACAGGGGCACCCGTGGTGACAAACAGATTTTTGTATAATAATAATTATACATGGAAAGTGCAAATGCCAATTACGGTAACGATGCAGGGTACGGGTTCTCCCAGCACACAAAATTTTATGGTGACCTTGACAATTACACGTGTTTCAACGTTAGATAGTATTAGCGGGGTTGGAATTAGTCAGTTTGTATCTGGACAGCAGTAAGAGGCAATGATGAAGATGAACAAAATTGGCAAAAAAAAGAACATCATTATTGCCATAACAGTAACATGTTCCCTGTTTGTACTGGGTGGGGTTCAAATACTGTACGCTGCGGACAATGGCGCCTCTACGACGGTGGATACCATATCCGGTACTACTAAAGCGCAGTCAGAGAAATCACGATCAAATAGTGATACGCAATCATTGCAGTTGACGGCCGCAAATCCGGTTGATTTTTCATCCACAGACAGTACGACACAAACAAATTCGATGGCGACTGATGACGCGAACGTCGATACGGCAACAACAAATACGGTAAGTCAATCATCGAAATCGAATGATAGTTTGACATTACAACCGGCGAACACCGTGTCTTCTGGAAGTATAGATTTAGATCCAGGGCATGTTTTCGCTACCCCCAGTGCGAACCAGCAGCAAGCATTTCAAAATGTGGCCGAGCAATCTTTGCCGATGACGCCTGATCAAATTATCTATTTGAAGAAACGATTGCAAGAAACTCAGCGTGCAAAAGCGGCATCAGCGACGTTTCCACCCAAACCAACCGTGAGCACACAAACTGTTAATTTAGCACCAGGCGCCACACCGCCGGTCGTGCGGTTGCAACAAGGGTTTGTGACATCGGTTGTGTTTGTTGATAACACGGGAGCCGATTGGCCGATAGACTCTTATGACTTGGGTAATTCGAAGGCTTTTAATATTCAGGTAGCGTCGGGTAGTAATACCATGATGATTCAGGCGATTGATATGTACACCTATGGCAACTTGGCGGTGAATTTAAAAGGCTTATCCACGCCGGTGATGTTGACGTTGGTGCCGGGTGGCCAGGCGGTTGATTATCGTTTGGATTTGCGCATACAAAATGCTGGACCTAATGCAACGATGAGCAATACAAATCAAATTGCATCCCCTGTGAGTGATGAATTGTTATCTGTATTAGATGGTGTGCCGCCGGCGGATTCGCAAATATTGCAAGTGAGTGATTCGCAATCTCAAGCTTGGTTGCTGGGAGATAAAATGTATTTGCGCACACATTTAACGGTGTTGTCGCCGAGCTGGGATAGTGTTGTAACCAGTCCAGATGGCATGAAGGCGTACGAAATGCAAAAAAGCCCCATGGTGCTTGTGTCGAAATTTGGGCAACCGGTTCAATTAACCATAGAGGGATTGTGATGGCAATCTGGAAAAAATTATTAAGTAATACAAGATTGCGCAGCTTGTTTATCTTGTTGGGCGTATTCTTGAGTGTTGTGGTGATCGTTGTGTTTTACCAATATACGCGCACTACATTAGGCGCCAGCGGTAGCGCTAGCGTTGCTAATTTGTCACCGACAGGCACATCATCAGAGGTACCACAAACCCAAAAGATGTCGCCAGAATATCTTAATGCGTTATTACAATCACAAAAAACAACAACGCAAACCGCTTTACAGAAAGGACGGACGTCTGTTGGCGATTTTATTACTACTGGAGAGGTGGCCGTCGATCAAGCAGCGCCGACGCAAACAGTGCAAGCCTGCAATCCTTGTGAACAACGAAAAGCGGCCAATAGTTTAGTAGATCAGTTATCTCAACAAGGTGCAATAACGGCTGATACAGCGGCTGAGCTTAAGAGAATGCAAGATGCAAATGTACCCGTGAGCATTTATGCGGCCGAATTGAATAAATTAGTTTCGGAAGGGAAGCTGACCTCGGATCAAGCAAAGCAGTTACTTGCAGCGTATAAAAAACAGCATGCTGCGGTGGCTCAACAAAAGGCCGAAGATGACGCGGTGGCCGCGGATGATTTAGCGGATCAGTTGGTGGCGACAGCTGAAGTGACTCCCAATGTTGCATCACAATTGCAAACGTTATCAAAAAAAGGCGCGTCGACAGCAAGTTATAACGCCGCGCTGGATAAGCTGGTTAAACAAGGAAAATTAACCGCCGATCAGGCACGGCAATTAAAAAATGCTTATGTGAAACAACAGGGGGCAGCGGCATCTACTTCATTATCGACTGTGGCGGGGAAAGCGCAAAGTAAAACAGCGGCCAGTACCTCTGATACCTTAACGCAAATGCAAAAAAGTGGTGGTGTGTCAGCAGATACTGCAAAAACATTGCGGGATCTCGATGACCAAGATATGCCGGCGGCGACATATGCGGCGCGATTAAATGATTTGCTTAAGTCAGGTCAGTTAACACCGGATCAAGCGCAACAATTATTGTCTGCTTATCGCGTAGAACATGGTGATACAACTGCAACGGGTAGTGATATGGCATCACAAGCGATACAACAACAACAAGAACAGGCGTTACAGCAACAAATGCAAGAATTGCAGCAAACGCAAACAGCGGCAGCTCAGCAAACAGCGGCACAAAAAACGCAACAGACACAACAAGAAGTTCAAGCGTTACAGGCCGCTATGTCTACTCAAGCGCAGCAGTTATATGCATCTTGGGACACAACGAATCAAACATATCAATATACGGGTAAAGCGTCTGATCAGAGTTCGTCCGACGCTAGCAGTAGTGTGACATCGCCGAATGGTCAAACAAGTGCGAGCGATAAAAACGGTCAGAAGACAGGTGCTGGATCACGGCCACTCGTGAAAGCCGGGGATATTACTTTTGGCGTGTTAGAAACAGCCATTAATAGCGACTATCCTGGACCGATTATGGCATCTATTGTGTCGGGTCCTTTGAAAGGGGCTAAATTGATTGGCAGTATTAAAACAGTGACTGTTCAGGGAACCAGTGGCCCACAACGTTTAGCATTAAATTTTACACAGCTAACGATGAAGGATTGGCCCGATGTGGTGACAATAGATGCGGTTGCTATTAATCCAGATACGGCATATACCGCATTAGCGAGCAACGTGAATAATCATTATTTATCACGTTATGGTTCATTGTTTGCTGCCAGTTTCTTAGAGGGATATTCTTCTGCGCTGACCTCATCTGGATCGGCAGTGGTGAGCAATGCAGGGGTGACGACGCAGACTACGCCAACGTTAAGTGCGGGTGGTCGAATGATGGTTGCATTGGGTCAAATAGGACAAGCTTTCAGTGGTGTGATTAGTGATTATATGAAGCGACCGCCAACAGTGAAGATTGATGCGGGGGTGGGTATTGGCGTGTTGTTTACGACAACAGTTGCAAAACCAGGGTTTGAATAACTTTAATGATAAGTGATAGGAGCGAGTAATTATGGCTCAAAATTATGAAGATGAAAATTTGGAATATCAGTTAAATGATGATGATAATGTTGTGTATGATCAGGATGAACATGCCGCCGGTGCTGATGCAGCTGAAGGGTCGTCTGTGGTGAAAAAATCAGGACCGCGACATAAGAAGAATATGGTGGTCATGATCATCGTTTTGATCTTGGTTTTTTTGGTCGGCTACAAATTATATTCATTGATTGCCGGTGAGGTGCGTGATGTGGCTGGGTCGAAACCCAAAAGTGCAATTGCTGCCCTTAAACCTGCCAGCAGTGCGACAACCACAAAAAATACGGCGAGCGATGCGACTGCAACGGGCAGTTCTGCGATTGATCAATTGTTGCAAGAGGACAAAGCCTCTGGAGCGGCAACCACACCGCCGACAAGTGTCAAGACAGCACCAGTTCCACCTGTATCAAATGTAAATATCGCGCAGTTAACCAATTTGCAGCAATCTCAACAGCAGTTGTTAGAGCAGCAACAAACCAATGCAGCGACATTGACAACATTGCAAGGCAGTATTGGCGATTTACAAACGGGGTTAGGTGGGGTACAAACGACGATTAACACATTGTCGACACAGATGCAGCAGACACAAGCGGCGCAGAAAGCAGCCGAGCTGCAACAACAACAGAAGGATCAAATGCAGACGCAACTGATGCGCCGAGATAAAAATTATTTTGTGCACGCGGTGATTCCGGGACGTGCATGGTTATCGGGTGCAGATGGTACGGCAGTGACGGTGACTATAGGTGATCTTTTGCCGGGTTATGGCAAAGTAACAGCGATTGATCCCTACAGCGGGATGGTACAAACTAGCTCGGGTGTAAATATTTATTATGGCATCAGCGATAATTGAATGATCAGGGATTGTTTTTATGACATTTGATTTTGCGAGTTTAGCGCAAATACTACAAAATATTAACAATGAATTGCCCGGGTTATGGCGGTTTATTACTGCCGCCACCTATTTAGCAGGTTTTTGGTGTGCGTTTCGTGCCATGTATGAATTGAAAGAATATGGTGAATTGCGTATGATGATGGCGGTTAAGACGGATATACGCAGAGCCTTAACGGAACTGTTCGTCGCTATTATTTTGTTGTATTGGCCATCGTTATTGCGCGCGATGTTGACGAGCACATTTGGTTCGCCAAATATTCTTGCTTACCCAGGTCCGACCGATACTTCATATGAAGTAATGTTCAAGTTGGCGGGCGGTATTGTACAGTTTATTGGTTTTATCGCGTTTATTCGTGGTTGGATTTTGTTCACGCATATTGGAACGCATGGTGGACAGCCGGGGATGTTTGGCAAGGCGGTTGCGCATGTATTTGCTGGTTTGTTGGCCATTAATATTTTTGGTACATGGCGGATTTTAGAAACTATTTTTGTCGTTTCAAACGGTTCGTAATGGCAGGGTTAAGTTTTTTATAAAAAATGGAGATGAAAGATATGAAGAGAGTGATCAAAACCTTAATGTTATTAATGATAGCAGCGGGGTGTTTTTATGTGAGTTATGCGTTTGCGGTTACAGGAAAAGCAGTGAGTATCAGTGGTGTGGCCGATAATTTACTCCAGTCATTTAAACCATTAGCAAGATTAATTACCGGCGGTGCGTTTATTGCTGGGTTTGGTTTTGCGATTGCGGCTATTTTAAAGTTTAAAGCACATCGTGACAATCCAACCCAAATCCCTGTGGGTACTCCAATAGCATTATTGTTTGTGGCCATTGGTTTAATATTCTTACCCACCTTGTTTGGTGGTATTGGCCAAACGGTATTTGGTCCAGGTGCTACAGCAGGCACAATTAGTGGAACGGTTACATTGCCGGGTAGCAACAACGCCACAGGAACTTAATGAAGCAAAAGGACGCGAGATGCAACCACTGCAATTGACATTAGGAAAAGAAAACTGGTCGCTTTACATGAGACGAAAGGTGGATCCCACCTTTCGTCCCGTTCGCGATCGAATTTTTCGACGTGATCAGTATACTTGTCAATTCTGCGGTTTTCAGGCGCATGAGTATCAAGAAATTCTGAACCTCGATCATGATTATCGGCATAATAAAGCGTCCAATATGGTGACCGCCTGTTGTTTATGTGCGCAAGCACATTTTTTTGAAATGGTGGGGCAAGCGGGCTTTGGTGGCGGCCGATTAATTTATTTGCCAGAAATGTCTCAAGCTGAACTCAATGGCTTTTGTCATGTGGTTTTTTGTGCGATGACGAATGGCACAAATTATCGCGATTCAGCGCAATCCATTTATCGGACTTTAAAATTTCGTGCGCAGCCGGTGGAAGAACGATTAGGTTTGGGATCCAGTGATCCGGCTGTGTTGGGGCGAATGTTGCTTGAATATCAGGGTAAAAATGCAGAGACATTGTTAAGTGCAACTCTGTCAGATATTCGTTTATTAGCATCCTATCCAAAATTCAAAAAACAATTATTAGCATGGGCAGAGGCGGCATCCAAGGAATTAGCAGCAACAGGATAGTTGGCGTATGGGTAGTAAATGGGCGAACAGTGTTTTTGATACGCTCGATAGCTTTCTGGCATGGTTGAGCTCTTCGTTACGCATGACAACGGCGACATATTGCGATTTAGAAACGGCTGAAAGCGAATATAATTTGGTGACGCACGACGGTTCGTTGGTGTCTGTGATTCGAATTGAGGGCGTGACCTATTTGATGGGTAGTGAGGAGTTTGCGCGTGCGCATGAAGGGATTACCATGGCGTTTCAGGCGAATATGCGTCGTTTGGGTCATGCGTTTCAATTTTTCTTTTTGTATGACAAGGAACAAGTCAAAGATGAAATTCAAGAAATTTTAGCACCTGCCAACGAAACGGCAAAACGTCTTGAGCTATCGCTCGATGATTTATTTTCTGAACGCGTTAATTATTTATCGAAATTTTGCGGTACAGAAAAACTTTATTTAGTGCTATGGACAAAGCCTTATGTTTTGAACGAGGAGCAACGCAAGCATGCGTTCGCTGAGAAAGGGAAAGCCTTGCGCAAAAATAAAATTCCGCCGTTAAAAAACGCACAAAATATTATGGCATCGATTCCTGATATTCGTGAAGAGCATGAATCCTTTGTGAGTTCCATTATGAATGACTTTGGCTCGCTGGCGATTAATGTTAACTTGCTCGACGTGCATGAGGCGTTGCATGAAATTCGAGAGATCATTGATTCGAATTTTACGGATAATGCTTGGCGTCCTGTTTTGCCGGGCGATAAAATTCCCGTACGTGATGTTAAAACGACGGCGGGTGGTGATATTTCAGGATTATTATGGCCGCCGCTGTCTCGACAGATCTTGCCGCGGGATGCAGAAAATCTGGATTTGCGTACCTGCCGTGTGGGCGATAGAATTTATTCGGCGGTGTTTATCGATTTATTTCCGCAGGAATTAAAACCGTTTTTCCATTTATACAATCGTGTATTATCCTCAAATATTCCATGGCGCGTTTCGTTTTGGATTGAAAGTGGCGGATTATCAACGCTTCGCTTTAAAAGTTTGATTGCGACCATTTTAAGTTTTGCATCCGCGCAAAATCGGTTATTAGCGGATGCCACCGAATTATTGCAAAATATTGAAGTGAATACGGATGATGCGATTGTGAAATTGCGCGTCACCTTAACGACTTGGGCGCCTGAAGGCGATACGCGTCTGCTGCGAAATCGTACGGCGTCATTAGCCAAAGCGGTGCAAGGCTGGGGCACTTGTGAAGTATCGGAAGTGTGTGGTGATGCGTTTGCGGGAATCGTATCGAGCATGATGGGCGTCACGAATAAAAGTGTAGCGACGTCTTCGGTTGCTCCGCTCAAAGATGTTATTTATATGTTGCCGTTTACACGACCGGCATCACCTTGGAAACAAGGTGCCGTTTTGTTTCGTTCGCCGGATGGAAAGGCGTGGGCCTATCAGCCGGGGTCGTCACAACAGACTACCTGGATTGATTTGATGTATGCGCGTCCGGGTTCGGGTAAATCCGTTTTGTCTAATACGATCAATTTGGGGTTATGTTTGGCGGCGGGTATTCAGCGGTTACCACGCATCGCCATTGTGGATATTGGTCCATCGAGCAGTGGATTGATTTCGTTGTTGCATGATGCGTTACCGAAAGAGCAACAACATTATGTTGCGTATCATCGGTTACGCATGACGCCAGAATATTCAATTAATCCATTTAATACGCAATTGGGTTGTCGTTACCCGTTGCCGCATGAAAGAAGTTTCCTCGTAAACTTTTTAACGTTATTGGCAACGCCGTTAGGGGCATTAAAACCATACGATGGTGTTTCTGATATGGCCGGTTTGATTACCGATGAGCTTTATAAAAACTTTGCCGATGATGGAGGTCCGCGCACGTACACGACCGGTATTGAAAATGTTGTCGATGGCGTGTTAGAAGAAATTGCTTTTGTTCGCGATGAACATACGACGTGGTGGGAAGTGACGGACGCGTTGTTTATGGCTGGTTTTATACATGAAGCAACGTTGGCGCAACGTTATGCGATGCCGCTGATGGCTGATGCGGTGTCGATTTGCCGTGTGCAAGCCATCGAAGATTTATATGGACAAGTGAAGGCGCCCACGGGGGAGCCGTTAACCGTGACATTTTCTCGTATGTTGTCGAGCGCCATTCGTGAATATCCGATTTTATCGCGCATTACTAAATTTGATTTGGGTGAAGCGAAAGTGGTGTCATTAGATTTGGCTGAAGTGGCCAAGAGTGGTGGCGATGCGGCTGATCGTCAGACGGCCGTGATGTATATGATCGCGCGTTATATTTTAGCGAAAGATTTTTATTTGACGGATGGAATTATAGAAGATGTTCCGCAGCAGTATCAATCTTATCATCGCCAACGCGTGAGCGAGTTGACGGAAGATCCAAAACGATTAGTGTATGATGAATTTCATCGTACCTCCAGAGCGCAATCGGTGCGCGATCAAGTGATCGTCGATATGCGTGAAGGTCGAAAAGCGAATGTGCAAGTTGCATTAATTTCGCAATCACTGGATGATTTTGATTCGGTGATGGTTGAATTTGCGACGTCCATTTTCATTATGGATGCGGGTCCAGCGCAAGCGATCAAGCATTCAGCGGAAGTATTTGGTTTATCTGAAACCGCGCAGTTTGCCTTACGAACGCGCGTGCATGGTCCGCGAGAAGGTGGTGCAACCTTCTTGGCACAATTTTCTACTAAGCATGGGTTGAATACGCAATTATTGACAAATACGCTTGGGCCTGTTGAGTTATGGGCGTTTAGTACGACGACAGAAGATGCTTCGATGCGCGATAAATTATATCAAACGCTTGGGTCTGCAGAGGCAAGACGTGTCTTGGCCAATGTATTTTCCGGGGGATCTGTTAAGAAGCTTGTGGAGAAACGCATGGCGGCGATTAAAGAAGAAAAAGGCTTGATTGAAGATGTTGATACCTCCAGCATTGTTGACCAGTTGATTAAAGAATTGCTGGACGCATATGCCAAAAATCCTGATGTGAAATATTTGGCTTAATGTGCTTTTCATTGGCGAAATAAAATAATTGAATAACTCGATTATTTGCAATAAGGTTTTTGGAATATTTATAAAATTTCTAATAGCATTGCTATGTTTATTGGTAATTTCAGTTTTTCTGATTCCTCAAGCGTTTTATTTTTATAAGGAATAATTAATTTGTTTTTTATCTTTAAGCCAGATTTAGAAACGATATCTTCTAAATGTTTAATAGAGTTAAAAAGATAAATATGATCCAACATGGCGGCGTTAATACAGGTGGTAATAAAAATATAAGTATCTGTATCAGCTAGTTTAGATGTCTTCTTTAAATATAAAGTTGGATTTTCAACATGTTCCAATACCTCACTCATAATAATCGCATCGTATTTTTTTGAGTTATCCATCGTTAAAAAATATTTTTGGTGGACATGGTAATGAGTATTTTTACGGATAATACTCTTCAACATTAATTTTACAAGATTTATAGAGGTTGGGCTAATATCGATGGCTTCATAAAAATCAAATGAACAATATTTAATGGCATTTTTTATATACAAGCCATGTCCCGGACCTATTTCTAAATATTTTCCTCGCTTGTATTTTGGGATCGTATCAATAAAATATTGCATGTATTTTCTATGCTGTGGCCACAAAAACATAGAAATAGCAAGCCCATGCATATAATATTGCATGTAATGTTGGTTCATGTATATAGAGGATTTAATATCTTGGTAATTGGTATATCGATAATGCTGATGTTTGTCAAAAAATATTTGTTCTCTTACGGAATCATTAACCAATGTGTTATAAGAGTCGGCTAGATATTTTGTGTTCACGTTGATTGATGAGCAATAATTAATATATTGATCTAAATTATTTTCTTCTTCTTCTGTTAGCTTTTTGACTTCTGAAGCAAGAAATTTTTTTTGTATCATATTATCTTTTATAATTTCTTGGACTAGTAAATCAATGTTTTCTTTCATATTTTAATCTCTAAACCTATTCAATAATAATGGATTTCAGTCGATGCACTAATGCAATGCTTAATATTTTTGCATAGGTTGGATTTGGATGTGCCGAATCAAGAAAGCCAGAGTTATCATTAAAGTTTTGTAAGTTGATATAATAGACATTTGGCATTTTAATTAATTGTGTAAAATATTTTGTTTTTTGCAGTTGATAGGCGACAAAGTAAGGAGAAATGTGGGCATGCCATTGTGGTAATGGCATATCAACGATTATGAGCTTTTCTCCATGCTGATTAATTTTTTCAGCCATTTTAAGTAGAGCACGAAATTGTTCATGATAGAAATCATGTGTTATAGGGCCAAAGTTGTTCTGCCAGTGTTCTAAAGCGTGTTCTATTTTTTTTTGGGAGTTTGTTGCCGACTTATTTTTGATGTGATTAGCTTGATAGTAACTCACTCGATCAATCAAAGAATCGGCGAGAATTTTAAAATCTACATATAATTTATTAACCAATAAATAGGGTCGTAATAAAAATGTTACATATGTGAAAAGTGGTTCATGGAGTGTAGGAATAAGGCGCCTATTCTGCCATTTGTATAGCCAAAAACGTAATGCTTCTAATGTTAGGTCAGTATTTCCGTTTGTGAGATGCCAACGTCGCTGGTTGTTTTCATAATCAAAACAGGTTGAACCAAATACAAAAATGGTATTTTTGTGATATTTTTTCGGGATAGTGTCATTAATAAAATCTATTATTTGTGATATGCTCGTTATATTTGATGCGCCTATTGAGACATTATGAACATTATAGTTGATAAAATAGGGGTTTAAGAGCGAGGGACGAAAAGCATCTCTTACATCAGATGCGCCTAGCAGGATAATATTTTTTTTCTCTATATTCAAGCGGGTTATATTAAATAAAAAATATCGTGTTTCGGGGTACATAATAGATTTAGTTGAACATGCAGTATCGATATTTTTTTTTGAAGAACATTGATTGCTGACTGATGAAATTGCAAGCATAAAAATATAAATGACTAAAAAAGAAAAAAATATGTAAAAAAAATGTTTATAAATTATCTTCATATTAAAATGTTTTATATATAAAGGTTGGTGCGGTGTAAATAGCATTAACCATGGCGCCAGTTAGTAAAAAAATGCCTATACCAAGTGCTATATATTGAAGACAAGATGATCTAATAAGAACTAGCTTGATATCTGTGGTTTTCTCCATCAATAAATCCCAAATAAAAAATGCACTAGCCAATAAGAATGTTAATAGTATTATATCTATAAATATGGTGAGAAAAAAGCGTCCATTGAAGAAAGCATTGAATTGATTTGTTTTAAGCCAAAAACAAGTTAAAGCTAAAGCAAAATAGGCTATTGTAAGTCCGCGAGATAGATAATGATATAGTAGATTTTTTTGATATTGATGGTATTTGTTTTTCCCATATATTTTTACCATTATTGCTTGATATGCTTTATTAATGCTTGTCCCCAAGCCAAATAGTGTTCCGCAAATGATAAATTGTATTGTGGTAGCATGCCACAAGCCTATGATAAAAAAAGTAATAAAGTATGCTATAATGCCGAAATATAATGAAAATTTCGGCTTGTTCCATTGTTTCAACATATATTTTAAAAAAGGATAAAATATATAGTTTTTAAACCATGTTGATAATGTTATGTGCCATCTAGACCAAAATTCAAGAAAATTATTTGCAGCAAAGGGCCGATTAAAATTTTCTGGCAAGTCAAAATAGAATAATTTTCCAATACCAATAATTATATCCATATAGCCTGAGAAATTCATATATAGAAGAAATAAGTAGCTTAATGTAGCAACAGCATACCAACACATTAAGCCAATTAATTGAGCATGGATTATATTAAAAGTCGATGGTCGAGCCAATAGAAATTCATGTGCATCAAAAATATATATGGGTACTAATTGTGTTAAAATGATAACTTTTATAAAACCCAAGATAATTCTAGCGAAAGCATGATAAACAATATCGTCAGTTAAGGTGGCCTGTGTTAGCGCTTTGTTTTGAATATGAAAACTTTGAAAACTTTGAATAGGGCCTGAAACAAAATTAAGAAAGAAACAAATGAAATTAAAATAATCTATGGGAGTAATAGGTTGATTAATTATACCATCTTTGATATCGATCAATAATTGTATTATACGAAATAAGATATACGATAAACCTATGATTTCAAATTTCTGAGGAAGTGCCGGGAGAAAATTAATAATAGTATAGCGTTTAAAGTAGATAAATAATCCTAAGATTAATACAATAAGAGTCCCGAAAGCTTTAGTAGAGGGGTATTTGTATATAATAGCAATGCTCAGATAACCTAAGAGTAAGAAACTAAATAATGGGATTAATTGATATAGGGAATGAGCAAAGCTTGAGATAAAAACAAAATTAATAATGGCAATGATATAGGGACACCATCTTGTTTTTCTAAATAAATGAAAGATACATAAAGAAATAAAAATAAAAATAAAAAATTCAAATGAGAAAAAAATCATTTTGAGCCATTTATATGAGTTTATAATTATGAATTTATAATAAAGTTGATATTATGATATTCTTTTTTCGATTAGCTGTATCATTTCGCCAACATTAGACAGCTTCGCTACTTCTGCGGTGTTGAGTTCTATATCAAATTCTTTTTCAATAGCGACAATTAGGGAAATATGTATTAATGAGTCCCATGCCTCAATGTTGTCTGCAGATGTATTATCCGTGACTTGAATTTCTTCATTATCGAATACTTGTTGGAAAATTTGATTTAACCGCGATTTTATTAGCGCATATTTGCTGCTCATTTTTATCTCATATTGTTTGATTAATATAATTCTACTTGTTTTATAAAAACTTCATCTAGCATGATACCATCTTTGATATTTAAATGCCAAAATGTTTCTACTTTTTTTTCTTCTATTTTTATAAAATTTAATTGCTTGTAGAGGTTAGCGACCAGCTTATTCTTTGTTGTTGGCTTGTAACGACCAATTAAAATTTGAAAGTTGTTTTTTTTGGCTATTGAAATGATATCGTTATATACAAAGTTTTCCATATTTCTGCCTAAAATTCTACAGCTCATAACCCATGAATCAATATGTAATTTATGATTTTTTTGTTTTTTTAGTATAACTATAGCAATTAAGCCGTTATCGCAACAGCAATCCTTTAGTTTATAATATCTACAGATGATATTCTTATTTTTCATCATATTTTTCAGCTGTCTTTCGGTATAACGTATTGTGGTTAAATTAAATTGATTGGATTTGTTGATTAATTGTGCGGCTCTCGGCAAATGAAATTCATCTAGATTTTTTGCGATTGCTTCCATTTGTAGTGTTTGTAAGTATTGTGATATGCTGCCGAGGCTATGTTTTAAATTTTGATGTGTTTTGTAAGCGCGATACATTTTTGTTCTTAATTTATCTTCTTCTGAGAGATAGTTGAGTTCAAAATAACGCTGTGCATCTAGGGTTCTAATATAAGAAGCGGGATCGTTAGATATTTCTGGGATAGCTATCGTCTCGAGAGTATTTCGTACTAATTGACGTTCTGATGGATTATCATCTATAAATACCATTGATTTTAGATCTATATTTAAAAAATTAGATATTTCTCGAATATTGTCTGCTTTGTTTTTCCAGTTTGCCATGAACATTGTAATATCATCTAATTTGAGTACCATGTTTGGATGATGTTCGAAAGGTAATTTGGCAATCTCTTCTTCGTTTTTGCTGCATACCGTTAAGATAATACCTCTGTCCTTTAGTTGTTTGATATATTTTTGAAAATCTGTGAAAGCTTCTCCGTCGGAACCATATCCCAGTCGAATGCCAGATAAGCCCTCGTCACCTATGTTTCCACCCCATAAAACATTATCTAAATCCAAAACCAAACATTTTTTTGCATGACCTTTTATCCCAGCTATTAATCGTGCACCATGAAAGGCAACTAAACCAACAGCATCAAAAGAAAAAGCATGTTTAGAATGATACCAAAATTTTTCATCGAACCATTGATGTTTTCCGAATAGCGATGAAATATAATCTATATCTAGTAAACTCACGTCCGGCATGACGGCTTCAGCGAGTTGATTATTAAAATTTCTGATATAATTTATTTGTCCCCAATGTATAGTTGATTCAAAATTTCCAAAAACACGTTCTAAGGGTAATTCAGCATTATTTTGAATAATGTAAGCAGATGAGTGAGCTTGTATATTATTCCATAAGCTTTTAAAGTGCTGAACATGGTTACTGATAGCTTGTCTGATAGATGTTTTATCGCAATTATGAGTTGCATTAATTTTTAGATCTCTATAATTAGAAAAAATCCATATAATGTCTGGGTGAAAGGTATAAAGTTTACCAGTATGATTTAGGATGCTTTGCTCCATAGCATTAACTTCTACTAAATATAGTATTGCATTAAATCCTATTATGGCCATCCATAAGCGAAAAATATCTGAAAAATGGCTTATTGTACTCGTTGAAATTATAGCGATTTTAATTGGTATTAAATTTAATTGATCTAAATGTAGAGTATCTAAAAGATATTTATATTGAAGTTGTATGTGGAAGGGGTCGGAAACATTCGCGATTAATTGTAGCTCATAAAAAGCAGCTTGATTTTTTTTTGTTTTAATTAAATGTTTTATTTTTTTTAGGGCAGCAAGTTGTGTGTCATTATTTGTCGACATTTTGAAAGTGCCTGCAATTTATTTTATCTATTAAACGTTTGTATGTAGAGGTATTATTGAAGTCCCCATTTATTTGAGCGATCATTACTGTATTAATTTCTTTTTGTAGGCTTGCAATTTTTTCCATAGAAAAACCCCGATCGAAGAGATAAGCTATATACCATAAACTAGTGTCTGGATCAATAAAAATCGAATTTTTTATTTGTTTCAGCATGGATATTTTGTGATCATATGCTTCGTCGGAATTCATTGTATTATGTGACCAGGAAGAGCCTATTCCTGTTAATCCGTGATTTTCTCTTTGCTGATAAATCGCAGTATTTTTTATATAGAAAAATTCTTTTAAAGTATAAAAGTCAATATCTAGATTTTCAATAAAATCGATATTATCTTGTAAAGTATCCGGGGTTTCTCCGGGGAATCCGATTACGAAAGCTGCCATGATGGTGATGTTATATTTTTTTAAATAGTTTATTCCTCGTATGTATTCTTGTTGGGTTGCTTGTTTGTTCATGTTTTTCAAAATTTTGTTATTAGCTGATTCAATGCCGAGGTACACGGCTTGGCATCCTGATTGTTTCATTAATTTTGCAGTATTCTCATCGATAAATTGCACTCTTAAAAAGGAGAACCAGTTAAAATTATAATTGGAGAGTATTTGGCATATTTTTTTAAATCGTTTTATTGGAACATTGAATGTGTCATCTATGAATATAATATTTTTGATTTTTTTATTTGAATGTGCTGCTTGTAGTTGTTGCTCTACTGCATAAATTGGCATGGTATTATAATGTTCTGCCAGTCCAGGATAAGAACAGAATGCACAATGGAATGGACATCCTGAAGAAGTTCGTAGTTGAAGTGTATGATGCATAAATGGAAATTTTAGTGTTTGTTGCCGCTTAGACCGATTATTTGAGGTTTGAGGGGGGTAAGTGGGTTTTGTCGGAATGAAATGATCGTTTTGTTTAGTGTTAGTAATTAAATTATTTAGCATATCATTGTTTTTTGGATATTTTTTTCTGAGGATTAAATTTTTTAGATCAGCGTCGGAATTAAAGTTGTGTATTGTAAAATCAATAGAATATTTCTTCATAAAATCCATCAGCGACTTTTGCTTTTTTAATTGCAGTTGGTTGTTGATAAAAGCACCCCCCAATACGATTGATACGTTTGGATAAGTTTGTTTTAACTGTTTAACGAGACGAGTGATTTCTGAGTAATTTAAATGAAAAGTTGTTGAGATTCCTACCAATGGTTTTATATAGCTATTATTATATTTTTCACAAAAAAGATCCCATTCCGCATCAAAGTTATTAATAATAAAAGTTTTGATATTATATTCTGCTAAATAAGTAGCTAAATTTGTTCCGACAAAACCTGGTAAATTCCAAATGCTGAACAATTTACGACGTTCGATACAACTAGCATCTGACCAACCTTGATTAAAAGTTAATTGATTTAGAAGGTCAAGATGAGAGATGAAGCGGTTTTTATAATAGACCATTCGAGGGTAAACTAATTTTTTATATAATGGTAAACGCTCTAATGGTAGCGAGGAATATTTGTTATAATCGACTAACTCCGATTGAGAAATGATAATAAAATCGTATTGAAACATGGTTGTGCCTAGTGAGTTAATTTAACTAGTATTTTTGCTTTTACATGTATTTGCTGAATATTTTCTGTTGATTTTATTTTGGATTTAATGATCAACGTCTGCGTACTATATGAAATTTGATCTATGATTGCACTGATGTGTAGCTTGTCATCGATATGTACTGGGGAAACAAATTGAGCAGCTATGGATAGGAGAAGAGCGTTTTCTCCGGGAAAATGCATGCCGATTAATCGTGATATCAGTCCAAGTAATAATGTTCCATGAACTACCCGGCTGTGAAAGCCTCGATTTTTGGCAAAATTTTCTTGCATATGTAGAGGGCTAAAATCGCCGGATAGTTTGGCAAAATCATCCACCATCTTTGTAGTAATGATTTTATCAAATGAAAAACGATCTCCAATTGATAAATCATTTATGTTTAATGTTGCTATATTCATTAACTTTTGCCTTTATCTAATCTCGCATTTCCCAGATGATGTTATTTTTGTTTGATATGCAAAGAATTTTACCCCTTATTTTTAAGAAATCATCAAAAATTTTCAATTAACAGGAATTACCGGGCTAATCAAAAAATCCACCCAATTAAGTGAAGAAAAAACGCATCTACATACTGCATATAGCGTATTTAAAGCAGTCTCTTACATTGGGTTATTGGTTCAATTTGTATCGAAAACGTTCCAATGCTGACCAAGAAGATGAGAGCAGCAGGTGTTTAAATAATAATCTACATTGTTTCTGCATATGCTCAGCTGCTTCATTATCAGTCATAGCATTGGCCAAGCCACCTAATTTTTTAAATAGGATGTCGTTTTCTAAATGATTTATTTCCGTTTCTGGTAAATGCCATTCTAACAATGAATACCAGCTTATCTCTGAGCTGAGATCGAGCCAAGGGCTATTAAGATACCGCTCATGATATCAATGGGCGTTGGCGGGCATCCTTTAATCACGTAATTGACGGGGACGACTTCGTTAACGGCGTTTATAATGGCGTAAGAATCTTTGAAGACGCCGCCACCGTGTGCGCAGTTTCCTATGGCAATCACTAGTTTAGGAAATGGCATAGCCTCGTATGTTTTTAATAAAGCATCACGCATATTTTTAGAAACAGGGCCGGTGACCAGTAACATATCTGCGTGGCGAGGGCTGGCGACAAAATGTATGCCAAATTGTTCAATGTTGTAGTAAGGATTATTGATGGCTTGAATTTCTAATTCACAGCCGTTGCAGGAACCTGCATCGACCAGTCGAATGGCTAATGCGCGATTAAATTGTTTTTTTATTTTTTTAGATAAAGCTTCCCCGACTTGTTGCATATTATCGCGAGTAGGCATCAAAGTTTCAGTTTGAATTTTTGATTTAATGATATTTTTTATCAGTTGCCACATAAAAAACCTTAACTATCTTGTCCACTATAACTTAAATTGAATGACTTATTGATAAGCGGAAAATCTGCTACAATATTGTTGAGTATCGCATACTCAACCGCTAACCAATTTTGCCAAGAAGGGTCATGAAAATGGCACCATTCTACACGATTGTTGTCTAATGACACGATCACGGTGACAGACCCTCGAAAACCCTCAACGATCCCGATACCGATGTGAGTGGGTGATGGGCGTTCATCTGCATGGATGGGTGACTCATTAGCCTCTCGTTGTTCGATAAATTTTCGGATTAAATGAATACTCTCAAGACTTTCTTTAAATCGAATGGCTACTCTTGCGGCAACATCGCCCGTGGTTGTCGAGCATGCTGAAATAAAATTTGGTATCATACTATCAGCGGGAAACCAGCGTCTTAGATCGAGATCTATGCCGGATGCTTTGGCGGCAAGACCCAACAGTCCCAGTTGATGAGCTTGTTCTGTTGATATCATGCCAGTGGTTTGTAGTCTATCTTGTAATCCACCGTCTGTTTCTACGATTTTATGTAATGATCGCAATTTTTTTTCTATTTCAATCAATTCAGCGATCATTGCTTTAAGTGATGCATCCGTGAGTAGCATTTGTTGTGAAAACGGAGTGATACAATCCATCATATATCGATGTTTCATGTAACGAGCGTTATATTGCAGCATTTGTTCTTTTAGACAACTGAAAGAGGATTGCAGAGCGGGAAGTCCCGCGTCATTGATAATAGCGCCAATATCACCGATATGATTCATTAAGCGTTCTCGTTCTAAGCATATGTTGCGTTCGAGTGCGATATTGAAATGGACGGGTCCATTCTTACTTTGTTCACAAGCTTGAGCAAATGCAATCGCATAGGCGACGGTACTATCACCGCTGATGCGACCCATCAGGTGAAGTGCTTCATCAATGGATTTATTTTTTAAAAGTTGGTGGATTCCTTTGTGCGTATAACCTAAGCGTTCTTCTAATTTTAATAAGCGCTCTCCAACGACCGAAAATCTAAAGTGACCGGGTTCGATAATTCCAGCGTGTACGGGGCCGACAGGAATTTCATGTACACCATTGCCGGTTACTTTTTTAAATGCATAATGTTGTTTGCGTGCTGGCTTAGACATGCGGCCATCGTTTAAAATTCCAAGGGGAAAATATCCGTGATTCAGCCAATAACGTTTGTCTTTAAAGTGTCGAGTTGGAATGCGAGTCAGTTCATAGATAGCGCGTTGCAAACGATTGCAAACAGGAAATGGATTGCTTAAATCAACCAGCGCTGGCAATTTTTGTTTTAGAGGGGATTGAACGCAATAAATGCCTTTATCGGGCAATAAATATAATGTAAACCAATGGGTAGTTTGCATCGTTTTGTTCGGCGCTACCCATTCCGTCAGCAACACGCCTTGGTTGTGTTTGATGAACGTGGCAATATTTAATTGTTCTGATAGCGGTGCGTCTAAAAAGTGTAAGTATTTTTCCTTTGAGAATAGTGTTGAGTGAGTGATATATTGTTTTAAGTAGTTCATCATGATTTATAATCCTTGCGTGAGCCAATGGATAACGGGTTGGATGAAAAATAAAGGGATCCAAAATCCTGCGAACAGTATCAACGATAAATGTAGAAACACTGGCCAGAGAAGATGGTGGGTATCGGTTAAAGGCTGATAATCTATGGGGTGAGCAGAAAATGCAATGCGCTGGATTTTTGAAAAAATAGCAATAAATGAAAGAATTAATCCAAAGATCACCGGTAAAATGAGCCACCAGATCGATGTTTTTAAAATAGCAAAAATCAAGAATAATTCACTGAGGAATAAACCGGAGGGAGGCAATCCTAAAATAGCGAAGCTACTCAAGAGCAAACCCCAGGTGTTCCATGGTATCAGTGCGCTTAATCCTTTGAGTTGATTTATGTTTTGAGTGTGAAATCGTTGAATAATACTGCCACTACTGAAGAATGCTGCAGTTTTGCCGAGCGAATGCATCAGAATATGCAAAAAACCCGCTAAATAAGCGAGTGGAGTACCGATGCCGAGTGCAATGCTGATAAGGCTCATATGTTCAATAGACGAATAAGCAAACAAGCGTTTCAACTGATGTTGTCTCAGCAATGAAAATGCGGAAAACAAAAGACTGACAACACCGAATAACAATAATAAATAGCAGGCAAAGGATGCGATGGATGTGTGGGATAAAATCAGTTTAAATCGCAAGATGGCTAATAGAGCGACATTTAATAATAATCCGGATAATAACGCAGAAATGGGCGCAGGGCCTTCTGCGTGAGCATCGGGCAACCAATTATGTAGAGGAAAAAATCCAACTTTCGTACCATATCCAATAAATAAAAATACAAAAGCAATGGCGAGCAATTTGGTTGAAAAAAGAGGGGCTTGTGTGACGAGCGATGTCCAGAGCAAGCTCTGGTCATTGGGTAAATAGGGGTGAGCAGTGAAATAAATCATGACGGTTCCTAAGAGAGCCAATCCAATGCCCGTTCCACACAGGATGAGATATTTCCACGCCGCTTCTAATGCTTCATGGGTTTGATAAAGTGCGACGAGAATGACGCTCGTGAGTGTCGAGAGCTCCATGGCCATCCACATGAATGCGATGTTATTGCTCAAAATAACCAGAAACATGCTAAACGTAAAGAGGTGAAAGAAAGTATGATAAAACCGATAGACGAGGTTATGAAACAGGGAGGGCGGTTCGTTATTGAGATAGCTAATAGAATAAAAACTCGTGGTGAGCGTGATGAAACTGTTTAAGCCAATGAAAAAAGCGCTGAGTTTGTCGCATAATAACCAGTGATATAGAAAAAATAATGGTTGTGGGTTTGTGTAGCTGCTGATGATTAAGGGGATGGCCAATAAAAAGCTCAGTGATGCCAATAGGGCGCTCCAATAATTGGAAACGTTGTGATTTTTTATCCAGGGCAGGCTGACGATGGCAAGTATCGAAGGAAGTAAAAATAATAAAATAAGATTCATGCTTGCTCCTTTAGTTTTTCTAAGTGAACGGTTTGTAAAGAGCCATGTGTCATGCGAATACGTATCAAAAATAATCCGAAAATCATTGCGCCAATTAATACATCAAACCCGATGCCCAGTTCAACGAGCCAAGGAAATCCTTGCGTGAGGGTGATGGATAATAGAAAAATACTGTTTTCCAGTATCAACAATCCAATCACTTGAGAAATAGCGTTGCGTCTAAAAATTATCAATAAGAGAGCAAGCAAGCTGTTGGCCAGCGATAATGAAAAGCTGACAACGGATTGTTGGCCGATAGCCGGTTCGATTTGATGCCCGAGCAATAGTGCAAAAATAACCAAGAAAATGCCGACGAGTTGTAACGTGGGTTTATTGATTAAAGGCTCGATATGTTGCGTTAATTTTAAATAAGTTACGAGCATCCATAACGCCCATGGCAAAATAATTACTTTAATGATAAAAGTAATGCCAAGGGATAAATACAATTCTAGCCCGGGATGCACGCTTGTTTGGCATAAAATGTAGGCGGTGAGTACGATGTTTTGTAAAATCAGTAATTTAACTAAATTAAAAATTCGAGTTTGCATGAGCATTAAAAAACTCATCATGATGATGAGACTGATTAAAAATAATAGTATTGATGCGGTGATCATAAGGGTGTCCCCAAGAGTTGTGTGATGAGTACGCCTAACACCGTCAGCATAAACGCACTGGCTAAGTAATCGGGTACTTTAAAGAGGCGTAGTTTACTATTGATAGATTCTATAAAACCAATGAAGGCGGCCAGGATGAAAAGTTTTAATAAAGTGGTGGCGAGGCCGAATAACACGCGCGATATTTGTATAGGCAAACTTAAACCCATCGGAAAAAATATCGATAAGATAAAGCCTAAATATAAAGTGAATTTTATGGCATTACCCCATTCAATGAGCGCGAGATAGCGGCCGGAATATTCTAAGATCATGGCTTCATGGATCATCGTTAGTTCTAAATGTGTGGCCGGATTGTCAATAGGAATGCGACCGGTTTCAGCCAACGTAATGAGTATCAGTGCGAGTAATGAAAAGATTAAACTAGGGTGCAGCAATAGGGGGTGGTCAATAAAATAAGCCGTGCTGCCGCTTAAGTAAGGCGAGTGGGTTAATAATACGACGTTATAAAAAATGATGAGCAGTATCGGTTCTGAACAGCATGCCACAAACATTTCACGGCGTGCCCCGAGACTGCCAAATGCCGTGCCAACATCCATGGCGGCAAGTGCAAGTAAGATACGTGCTAGCGCCAGCAATCCCACAATGATAATCATATCCATATTACGTGCGGTCAATGTGGTAATCGTGAAAAAAGGAAGGCTAAAGCAAGTGCCCGCAATCAAAATAAAATATATATAGGGCGCAACACGGAACAACCAGGAAGCGTTGTCGGCTAGCACGGATTCTTTAAATAATAATTTATAAATTGTAAAGTAAGGTTGAAATAATGTCGGTGCTCGGCGTTGTTGCAACCAGCATTTGATTTGATTTATCCATCCGATGATCATAGGTGCGATCGATATGACCAGAAGTCCTTGTAAGATCAATAAGAAGAGTGTGATGATTTGTTTATTCATGACCAGACAACCCAGGTGAGTAATATAATGAGTGTAACGCCCATGTAAAGCAGATAAGCAGTCATGCGGCCTTGTTGAATTCCTTTGGTTAATGTTGCCAATCGCGTAATACTCCGAGTGAGAGGGATATAAAACCACGCCCATATTTTTTCTGTCAATTGTGAATGATAATGGGGCGCCGCATCATTAGCGTTTGGCAGTTGCAGATAGACCGTAATGAGGTGAGAGAAAATTTGTTTGAAGGGTTGGCCAAAGCCTTCTGCTGTATCTTGCATGCGTGCCGTGTTGTCAGACAGTCCGCAGCGCCAGCTGGATACGCGCCGCAGTGTCCATGGCGACGATAATCGTTTGAGTATAGCAAAAATGAATAAACAAAATAATAGCAGACTAACGCCCAGTAATAGTGGGTTAAATCCATGAAAAGAGATCAGTGGCGTGTTAGGGACAAATTGTAAAGAGGTTCCCTTGGTCTCTATGGCAGTTTGTAGTTGAGGCAATAACTGTTGCAGGATTTTTTGAATGAGCGATATCATTTTGTTTGGCCATAATCCAAGTAATACGCAAAGCAGGGATAGCCAGACCAATCCTATTCGTTCCATCCATCTGCTCGGATATGCCCGCGCTAAAGCTGATTCCCGCGGTTGTCCTAAAAAAGCAACACCATAGAATTTGACGATCACGAAGCCGGCTAAGCCAAAGACTAAAACGCTGAGTGCAATAATCAGCGGAGAAAACATCGCTAACAGAAACTGTGTGTTTGGATCATGATGAAAGAAAATACCTAAATACAACCACTCAGAAATAAATCCATTAAAAAAAGGTAATCCTGCCATGGAGAGTGCGCCGATGAGCGTGCAAACGGATACCCAGGGCATTGTATGGATCAACCCGCCGAGTTTACCGAGATTACGTTCTCCGGTGGCATGTAAAATAGAGCCCGTGCCTAAAAAGAGTAGCGATTTAAAAAGGCTATGATTTAAACTATGGAGTAATACGACGATTAAGGCTAAATCCGATAAAATAAATTCGTGGTATTGATAAAAAATAATGGACAAGCCAAACGCGGTGAAAATAAATCCCATATTTTCCATCGATGAATAAGCAAGTAAACGCTTCATGTCCGTTTGCATAGCGGCATGTATAACGCCGATGAGCATCGTGATTAATCCGATGCCGACCAAGCTGTAACCCCACCACGGTTGCTGGTAAGAGAGTAGAAAACCAAATGTAAATCGAATGAATCCATAGATGGCGGTTTTTAGCATAACCCCGCTCATCAGAGCAGAAATGGGGGAAGGGGCAGTAGGATGTGCTTCGGGTAGCCATACATGCAATGGAAAAAGTGCAGCTTTTGCGCCAAATCCAATCAATGCGAGTAAAAATATGATATTGGCCATTGATTGCGTTGGTGGCAATACTTGATTTATCGGCGAAAAAGACCACAGCGCACTATTGAGGTTAAGGAACAATAAAAAGAAAGCAATAACGAGGGCAAAAAAACCAATGTGGGTAATGGTAAGATAAAGAAATCCTGCTTTTCTGGAATTTTTGTTGGGCTCTATGCTCACCACCAAAAAATAAGAGGCAAATGCCATGATTTCCCAAGCCAATAAAAAGGTCATGGGATCATTGGCCATAAAAACAAGGAGTATCGAAAATGCAAACAGCGTTTCCAGGAAATGAATTTTTTGTTGCTGCATTTTGCTAAAATGCCTGAAATAATCAAACGAAAACAAGCTGATACCCAGATAGCCCAACCCCATCAAGAGCACAAAGAAGCTCGAGAGTGGATTGAGACTCAGACTGGGATGAAGTCCTATAAATAATACGGTGATGGTTGACGAGAAGGTTTGCTGCGTGATACATCCTGTCAGCCCCATGGCGAGCGTCAATCCTGCGAGTGCGACAGTGAGCGTGCGCAAAACGGGCAGCGATATATTATTTTTTATAAAAAAGGAGAGGAGACTCAGCGTCAGCGTTATAAGCCAGGCATTTAATGTGATGAAATAGAGTGTGTACAACATGTTTTTATTCGAGTGTGTCGGGCAATCTAAAATCCTTAAACAGATTCATCGAAAATGGATTGGTGCGTTGATCTAAGGTGATGATCGCGTTAGCGGCATTGCCGTCTTTGTCAAACGTGACCTGATACTGTTGTGGCGCGTTCGGAATCTTTTGGAAGTTGCCGTTGTTTAATAATTTTAACCAGGCCCAGGCGCCATCTTCTTGTAAAATCGCTTGCTGACCGTCTGTGTTGGTAAAGATAACTTGAGCAATACTGGCATCCATTTCATCAGGCCAGTTCAGTTGCATGGGTGGATAGGTGCTGCTATTTTTATAAGTGGTTCGTTGTTTGCCTAGCGCAATTGTGATGTTATCTAAATTATTTTCCATATTAACAAGCTGTAATGTCATTGGAATTAACAGTTTGTCGTTTCGGCGCTGGAAATAGTTATATTGAATAATATAAACGCGTTCCAACTGGGCGAGCGTTTGGCCCGATAATTGTAATGTTTCGCCGTCCGTATTTCTAAGTGTCCATGGTATTTTAGAGGTGTCAATAAAGGGTTTGAGATACGTGGTAAAGAATTTGTCGAATAGGCCATCGGGTGCAAAGAATGCATCAAAATCATCTAAAGAGGTTTGCTTGTCTGCACTCGGGTTAAACGGAAAATGATCGACTAATTGCGCTTGATAGGGGGGGAGGATTTGTTTTTGCCACTGTTGGCTAATGTAAGTTTGCGCCTGATACATCATGAGTTGCCATGCGTTCATGCTAATGTTGTTCAGCCAAGTTTTTATCGGTTCTGGATAATTGGCGGCGGCGGCAAGCAGTATTTCGATGGGATCCGATTGATCTGGATTGTGCATGCGATCACTGGTGAGTTCAAAGGCTTTTTTGTCAGACGTGATTTGTGATAAATAATCAGATAAATTGCCTAACATCTGGGTAATATTTTGCAACGAGGCCAGTGCTGATGAATCATTGTTGGTTAAGGCGACGAGCGTTTGAAATTGGTCGCTGACATTGAGAATAGTGGGCGGAAAATTCTTTTTGATCAACGTGATTAATTGAGAAATAGGCGAATTGGGTTGCCCTAATATTTTGAGTGCTTCATTGAGCTGATCAATATCGGTGAAATTAACGGTTTTTATGGTGTTTAAAAAATCTGACCAAGCCGTGATGTAATTGGCGAGATATTGTTCGGCGAGTTTTTGTTTCAGTGCATTAGTGGCTTGTGTGGAGGCAGATGATCCATCGGTGATTCCAACAATCCAATTTCCGGCCAACGCTTCTTCCGCACTTTTTTGAATCAGATCTGGATAAATACTGGGAAATTTATCCTCCGTGTACATGCTTAAAATGCCGCTGTTTTGCGTTGAAAAAGTAAGAATCGACGCGGCAGATTTGCTCGCATTTAAGTCGATGGACAACAATTGGTTGTTGCTCACATTGTTTTGTAAAATAGTATAAGCCAAATCGATCGGTCTCGCTTGTTTCAGAGTATTTCGAGCAGTATTCACTAATTGCGGGTCGATTTGCGCTAAGGGGGGATTCTTTTTTAGAAGTGCTTGCAGATGTTTTAAGAGTTGTGCTTGTGCATGAGTGGCGTAGCGAGTGCGCCAAATCGATTGCATGAACAACGCAATATCCGTTGGATTGTAGCGTGTTGCATCTTGCATCATCAGATAAGTTTTGAGCGCGCCATATTGTCTGGCGGGTGTTTGTTTTGGGTTTTTCAAGAGATCATATAATTCGTGTGTTATTTCAGGCAATAATAAATGTTGCAATGCTTGAGTATAAATCGCTAACAAACTTTTTCTTAATTGTTCTGTCGGATTGGATGGGTGTATGATGGTGTTAATGAGCGAATGTTTATCGTTGAGATCTTTTAGCGCGAGTTGCAAGGTATCAAGCAATTTGAGTTTATATTCTATCGATGATTGTTTGAGTTCTTTCGTTTGTGCCAACAATTGATAAGATGCAATGACTTGCTGCACCGAGGTGATGTTGATGGTTTGTTGCTTAAAATCAAATAAATAAAGCGTGAAATAGGCGATGATCACGGCACCGAGCACGCCTAAGAACGCAAATTTTCCCCAACTGTTGAGATAGCCATAATAATGACGCTCATTTAGAAACCGTTCCTGAAAGAAAATTTGTTCAAACAGATCATGTGAAAAATAAGCGTGCGTCATAAAAGGTTCTGTGGGCGGGCTTGTTTTTTCTTTATTTTTTTCAGCGGGTATAAATTTTTGAGTGGCGGACGTAAAAAATAACCCTCTGATGGCCAAGGTCTGTTCGAAGTGATTATAAATATAATCGGTAAAATTCAATACCTGTTGTTTCACTTGCTCCATTTCTAAAGGGAACTCATTGACCAAAAAGCGTTTATCAAGATGATGTTCATGTTGTAATCGCCAGATTAATTGATCATTGATTCTGCGCAGCAACTTATTGAATTCTAAATTGAGTATCTTAGCGGGTTTTTGGTGTTGTTTGCTGAGTTTAATACCCCAGGGTTGCCAGCGTTCATCTTTGCTCTGTTCACCAAAAAACTCTCGAAAACCAGGAATTAAGTCGCACTTATTGATGATAAAATAAAAAGGAATTTTTTTGCCAAATATTTTAATCGATTGCTCAATGTTGTTGCAAATACTTTCAAAAAACAGCTGTTTATTTTGTTCTTTGTCTTGTGCGATGTTTTCGATGCTGATGACGATAAGGATCGCGTTGAGTGTTTTTTTGTAACAGTATTTTTTTAATAGTTTAAAAAATGCGATTTGTGAATCTTTTGAGGATTCATTTGTTTGTTGAATATTAATGCCTGGGGTGTCGACCAGCACCGCCTCTTTAGTTGCCCACCATTCGTAATACGTTGTATTGGCGATATTATGTGGATCTTTGATGGCCTTTTGTAATATAAAGCGTAGATCAGAGTTAGCTAATAAGGTCGTTTTGCCTGCGTTCTTGGGGCCGGTCACGAGATACCAGGGAGATTTATATAAGTTGGTATCCGTTTTGGTGTGGGAGAGGGAGGGCTTTTTTAAAAATCGGATGATTTCTTTAAAACGATTTTGCAAAATTTTTAATTGCTCATTCTGTCTTAAGTTCATCAACATGTTAGTTGTTACGTCGTGGTCGAAATAGTGTTCGTAATATGTTGTAATTGTTGTGCTGCTTGGTTGGAGTAAATCCCCAATAAGTAGTTCATGCTACCATAAATACCAATAATAATTAAACAACTTGTTAAAATAATGCCGGCGAATGGAAGCTTGCGTCGAGGAGGCGTGGCTGTTTTATAGACGGAGGGGGAAAGACGTCTGTCGAATTCACCGCGAGATTTGCGGATGACGCTATAGACGTAATCAATCAGTTGTTGTAGTCGGTTTCTTTCGTATTTTTGATCGCGAAATTTTCCTTCAAAACCTAAATTGAGACAAATATACATGAGTTCAATGGTATCAATGAATTTTTGTGGTGCGCGGCATGCTTTGTCTAAAATGAGAAAAAATCGTTCATCTGATGTAATGTCATGTTGCAGGTTTGAGAGAAGGCTCATGGATTGCCAATTGCCTTTAATTCCCCAGGTTGTTTTGTTAATAATATCGTCGATGCCTGTGCATAAGCTATAACGGCTGATCATGATGCTATCAACATCATAGCCGAGTCTTTCTGCGGCACATTGAAACTGCTGTAGTTCTTTCAATAAATGCCCGCGTAAGGCCGGGAGGTCTTCATAATCTGATTTATAGCGTAATTGCGTAATAATGGAGAACAAACGTCCTGCGGCGATCATGAGCCGATTACGATTAGGGACTAATGCGTGTTTAGCGGTGCGAGGTGCGGTGGGTAACTCGGGCATAAGGCGGTGATATTCTTGCGTTTTTGCTGGTTGTGCACCAATGCGCCGCATAATTTGTAGTTGAGTTGTGCTCATATCTGCCGAAATTTCCCATTACATATATTGTTAAGATTGCCAGATATTTGAGCATTAATCCAGTGTTTTTCGCATCTCTGTTCGCATGAGTCATAACAGTGAAGCGTCCTCTGAGCTGAGACCGACTTGTTCGCAGAACGTTGTCATGCCGCGACTTGATCGCGGCATCCAGAAAAATTTATATTAAAGATTATGATAACGGAGTACCGTTAATTATATATAATCACTGGATACCGGCTTTCGCCGGTATGACGAAAGACGGTAGCAAAAAAATTCCCTATGATTATGACAATCGTAGGGAATTTTAATTGAGTTAATAAACGGTAATTAGTCTAATAAACCGTAAATTTTCAATTTTTTGCGCAGTGTTCCGCGGCTTAATCCTAAAAGAATAGCAGCCTTGGATTGGTTACCTTTGGTATATTGTATCACGAGTTCCAAAAGAGGTGCTTCCACTTCAGCTAACACCATCTCGTAAAGATTGTTAATAATGGTATCACCCAATTGTCCGAAATAGTGATTGAGCGAGTCACGTACACTATTGCGCAGTGGTTGTTGTGCTTGGGTTATCGGTGCAGTCATTGTTGCTTCCATTGTATCTACTATGCTGTTCATTGGTTTTGTGCCCTCTATTGATTAGTTAAAAAAAACGTCCTAAATTTTTTTGTTGTCATTCAAAGTACCTAGGAAAACAAATTAGCGAGGTTGCATACTCAGTCGCTTTGCTTCCTAAAATCGGAGAGCGATCTATGGTCACTCTGGCGATCATTATAACACCAGATTTTTTGTACTCAAGTATGAATTTTGCTCTATTTGGTGTATTTTTTGGCTTACAGAGGTTTGGCGGGCTGTATGAGCGTGTAATTATGCTCAATAATGGCCTTAAAGTCATCGGAGATGCTAGCCCAGTTGACTATATCTACGGTAATGGGCAGGTTTGACTCAGAAAATGCATTTTTGATCTGCTCAATTTTTTCCCAGCTCAAGGGTGGGTGGGCAATAATCACCAAATCCAGATCAGAAAATTGAGTGGCGGTGCCGTTAATTCGCGAACCGAATGCACGTACCTCGGCGGCTGGTACGTGATGGCGGAGTATCTTCTTAATTAAAGTTAGGTGTGCGGGTTCTATATCAATCATTGCGTTGTTTAAGAGCCTCTAATAACTGCTTAGCATCCGATAAAAAATCAGCCGTAACAGCATAGACAATTTGTGTAGTTGCTTCGTCATAAGTATGTGCGGTTAAATTTCTTGCATCGCCATATTTAAACCAGGCTTCTGGATGAGTGATTAATCCGTATTTTGCGGCTATACGAAAGAGTTCTTTGCGCGTGCGTGGATGATCAGCCTCTTCAGGTGTTTTGTTTGTTTTTATCCAACGTTGAATGAATTTCCAGCACAGTTCATAGGTAAATTCAAAGTGCTGTATCATGCCTGATTTTAAGCCATCAATCGTGACTTTATCTAAGGATTGTAATAGCTTGTTGTCATGCAGGCGTTGCATTAACGCGTCCATCGCGTTAATTGCGGTTTCGAGACTGGAAAGATCAAGTGTCATCTTGTTATTTCCCTATTGGAGTTTATTAAAGCGTACGGTAAAGAATCAGTTAATTCAAGTGTTCGTCAGCTAATAGCTTTTCCAAATAATGAATATTCGTGCCGCCTTTGGCAAACTGCGCATCGCTTAAGATGCGCTGTTGCAGTGGAATATTTGTCTTAATGCCGTCGATCACGGTTTCATCCAATGCATTTTGCATGGCCGTAATAGCCATGCCACGGGTTTCGGCGTGGGTGATGATCTTGGCGATCATGGAGTCATAATATGGCGGAACGATATAACTTGTGTAAATATGCGTATCGATGCGCACGCCGGAGCCGCCGGGGGGGTGAAACAATTTAATTTCGCCGGGCGAGGGGAAAAAGTTGTGGGGATCTTCGGCATTGATGCGGCATTCGATCGCATGCCCGATGATCTGGATATCTTTTTGTTGAATCGATAATTTTTCGCCGTTTGCAATGCGCAATTGTTCGCGCACAATGTCGATATTCGTAATCGCTTCGGTGATGGGGTGTTCGACCTGTATGCGCGTGTTCATTTCAATAAAATAAAATTGTTTGTCTTGATATAAAAATTCAAACGTGCCAGCGCCGCGGTAATTTAATGTTTTACATGCGCGCACGCATAATGATCCAATCTGTTCGCGCTCTTCTTGTGTGATGCCAGGTGCGGGTGCTTCTTCTAATACTTTTTGATGACGGCGTTGCATGGAACAATCGCGTTCGCCTAAATAAATCGCATTGCCTTGGCCATCAGATAAAATTTGAATTTCAATGTGGCGCGGATTTTCTAACAGTTTTTCCATGTAAACTGTTTCATTGCCAAAGGCGGCTTTGGCCTCAGCTTGTGTGATGGCAATGGCGTGTGTCAGTTCTTTTTCGGAGCGAACGACACGCATGCCGCGACCTCCACCACCGGCGGTAGCCTTGATAAGCACTGGATAGCCAATTTTTTCAGCCATAGCAATATTAGTGCGCTCGTTCGCTGTGATAGCGCCATGCGAGCCGGGTATGCCGTTGATGCCGAGTTTTTGCATGGTTTGTATGGCCGTAATTTTATCGCCCATCGCGCGAATCGTATCGGCTGTGGGGCCAATAAAGATAAAGCCGCTTTGCTCGACTTGTTCAGCAAAATCGGCGTTCTCGGCCAAGAAGCCATAGCCGGGATGAATGGCGGTGGCATTGGTGACTTCTGCAGCGGTGATGATGGCGGGGATGTTCAAGTAACTTTGATGGGAGGGTGGTGGACCGATGCAAACAGATTCATCGGCCAAGCGCACATGAATTAAATCTTTATCCACAGTGGAATGTACGGCGACTGTTTGAATGCCGAGTTGTTTGCAGGCGCGCAAGATGCGTAATGCAATTTCACCTCGATTGGCGATGAGTACTTTTTTTAACATGTTTTTTTGTTAATCCTCTATCACAAACAGCGGTTGCCCATATTCAACCGGTTGCCCGTTGTCTGCTAAGCAAGTGGATAACGTGCCGGTTTTATCTGCTTCAATTTGGTTAAAGGTTTTCATGGCCTCGATCAAGCAGATGACATCTCCTGCATTGACATGTTCGCCAATTTCAAAAAAACGTTTGGCGCCTGGTGTGGGGGCAGTATAAAACGTGCCGACCATCGGCGAGTTGACGGTGTGTTTGTTCTCGATATTGTGCTTGGTGGTGGGTTCTTGAGTGAGAGTGGTTGATTGAACCAAAGGAGTGCTGTGCGAGGGTGCTGGTTGCCGGCTGGTGAGGCAAGACTGGCTGATACGCACCATTTCTTTGTCTTCACGGATCTCGATTTCGTTAACTTGAGGCTCTTTTTTCATCAAGTCGATGATTTTTTTGATTTTTCTGATATCCATGCTGAGCATCCTTAAATGTTTTATAGTGATAAGGGTCTGTCACAGAATAAGTGATACATTTAGCATCCCATCTGACAGGCACCT
>JBBTCW010000074.1:0-17738 GCA_038043025.1 Pseudomonadota bacterium
CAACGGTGGCGAATATTAGTTTAACGGGCAGTGGATCGAGTGTGACGAATGCGGTTTCGCTTTCCAATGATGGTATATTAACGATAGGTGATGCGAGCACAGATACTATTACATTCACAGGCGGATTAACAGCAACCGCACAAAGCGGTGTTAATTTAGCGGGTACAGTTGAAACAACGAATACGACCATGAGCTTAGGCGCATCGACATTAAATGCAGCCACCACATTAAGTACAGGAAGTGGCGCCATTAATTTAACGACGGTGAATGGCGGTCAAGCGTTCGCAATTAATAGTACAGGCACAGTGACAACAACGGGTGCGTTAGGTGGAAGTACGGCATTAACAAGCTTAACGACGAATGCCGGAGGTACAAGCGTTTTAGGCGGCAATGTCACAACGACCGGTGCGCAGACTTATAATGATGCCGTTACGTTGAGTGGCATTTTAACAAATCAAAGTAGTAATATGACGTTTGCGAACACTTTAAATGTTTCGGGTACGTCGGCATTAACCTCCGATAATTATGCGTTTAATGGTGGCGCGGCTTCTGTTTCAGGTAGCGGACGTTTAACCTTATTGCCATATACTTCATTGGCGAATGTGACCATTGGAGATACAGGCGTCAATAAAATTCCGGTTGCGCCATTTAATAATTATGCAGGGTTATTAGCAATTGGCGGCAACTTAGCAGATAACAGTGTGCATATTGGGACTTTAAATGTAAATGCTGGATTGAGTACAGCGGGCGACATTTTGTTGGTGGGTAAGAATAATGTGAATCTTCAAAGTGGCACAACCAGCTCTTCTGGTCGCGTGACCGTGGTATCTCAAACAGGCGATATTACTCGCAGCAGCGGAAAAGTGAGTGGTGGCACGGCGGTGTTAGGTGCGTTAGGGAAGATTGGTTCATCAGGTTCATTTATAGATGCGAAGTCAACGGGTAATAGTTATATTGAGCTTTATACGGGTGCTGATGCCTATTATGTATTGTCACCTGGGCAGTATGTCAAATCTGATCCTGGTTTATTTAATGCAAGTTATGTGAGTAATTTTTTAAGTTTTGGATCCATTAATTCCCCTGCAAGGGGTGTATCTGTTGTAGGTGATTCTTATTCATATGCATATGATGGTTTGAAAGAGTTTGATAAGAATATATCTTATTATGGCAGTTCGCTTCTGAGTGCGGGTGCGATTTATGCTGGGGGTGTTGGACAGCTTAATATTCTTGATGCGGCTAATCAGGATGTGCAGACATCAATTAATGCAGAAGCAGTGGAGATATCTGATAGTAGTTCAGATAGTAGTTCAGAGGAAGACAAAGCTGAAGAGACGAAGAAGGATGCGAAAGAGGGTGAGTAAGGCGGTTCCAATGCTTAAAAAAGGGCAATATGAATTGCCCTTTTTTACTGATCAATTAATGAAATTTTCCGTCATCCGTTTTTGATATCAGTTTTTCGTTCTTGATCTCATCTTTTTTAACACCCAGAGCGGTATCTGTTTTAGCGACATCTTTATTTACCGTGATGTCAAATGGCTGTGCTGCACGCAAAACATTGATGACTCGAATCACTTCCATGACAGGAATATGATTGAATGTGCCTGCGCCTAACAAATTCACCACGACGTTTCTTAAGTTTTCATCCATTAAGAAAACTTGTACCGGTCGTATGGGTGTAGCGCTAGGTGCATTGTTTGGTTGTTCTTGCGAGAGATTAAATGGCTTTAATGCAGCCACTGCATTTGCAATATTTGTAACGTCTCTTGCAGGTACAGGCGGTGTTGCATTATAGGAGCCGGCACCGATTAAATTAATAATCGCATTGCGAAGCCCGGCGGCAATAATGAAAACTCTGGGTGGATTTTGAGGGGTGGCGGCAGTGTTTGTGTTGTGCTGCTCGATCGGTTTGTCCATTGGCTTTGGAGCATTTTTTTTGATGCCGTTGTCCAACTTCTTGTCATCTTTCTTTTGTACGTCCATGTTAGGTCAATCCTTTAGTAGTTAATCCTATATTAGTGTAGACGAGAGCAGATGAAATTTCAAATAAAAGCGTGTTTTTTGCGGTTGTTTTGTTCATTTTATTGACTTTATGTTGTTCTCTGAGCGAGACTGTAATTATCGTGATTATATGGATGTAAATAATGCAAATGCGTCAGTTTTTGGCAATAGCAGGAGCATGCTTAATTTTTGCGCAATCCGCGTATGCGCAACAAGCTGCTGTTACTCTTCCTGATGCTGCAGAAGCGGGCGGCGCTTTACCTCAAATCACGCAACCATTGCTCCCTCATGAAAAGCTAAAAGAAGAGAAAAAAGAAGAAACAAAACCGCCTGCTGAGAAGAAAAAAGAAATTTTGATTCCTGTTAAGCAATTTGAACTATTGAATATACAAGTATTTCCGCGTTTGGGTATCACCAAAGAAAAAGTGGATATCTTGTTGAACGGATTACAAAAGAAATTTTTGGAAAAACACAACAACAAAGGGGTTACGCTCGTTGAAATTCACACGATCGCCAATACGCTGACGGCTTATTATCGTTCGGCGGGGTTGATCTTAGCGCAAGTTTATGTGCCTCCACAAAAAATAAATCCGGCGGTAGGCTTAGTCAAGTTACAACTTCAAGTGGGTCGTGTGGGTCGAGTTTTGCCTGAAGGAAATAAATTTATTTCGTCGAAAGCATTGATATGGCCGCTGCGACATCTCATTTCACAATCCTTGCAATCAAACGATCTTGAATCGGGCATGTTAACCATTAATAGTTATCCGGGGTATAGCGGGTATAGCGTTTTAAAAAAAGGCGATACGCCAGGTACCAGTGATGTGATCATAAAAACAGAAAAAAATGAAAGAGCTTCAGTTACCTTTGGTACGGATAATAATGGTGCGTCTTTAACAGGTCGTGGACATAATTTTGAGCGACTATCCATTAATAATATATTTGGAGCCCCTGATCAATTAACGGGGATGTACACACGCAATACGCGTCCGGGTCGTGGACATTACGGTGCGATATCTTATGGCCGCCGAATTTTTGATCCGAATTTAGAGTGGGGGTTTTCATATTCGCGCAATAAATATAGTTTAGGTCGGGAATTTGATTATCTTAATTTTATTGGCGTGTCGCAAACCGGCGATACTTTTTTAAAGCAAACCTGGATTCGTCAACGCGAGACGACAGCGTCGACTAAAATAAGCATGACGCGTTCGCAAGCCAGAAGTGAATATTATCGCGTACCTTATCGTCGCGACAATTTAGCGGTGTTAGGATTGCAGGCAGAATACGGTCATTTATGGCAGCAATGGCGTGGATATAGTGACGTTACATTTTCATATGACCATGGGTTTAATAATTTTTTGGGTGCAATGAAAGGACATTTTCCGAGTGATTCTAAAATTCCCTCTTCTCGGCAAGGCGGATCTGGACGTTTTGCGAGCGGTCAATTTAATAAGCTCAGTATGGAGATGAGTTATTTGCAGCGTTTGTTTCAGAACCAAGATATTTTATTTATTGTATCGGGTCAATACTCGCATGATTTGTTAGTGTCATTGCAACAATTTTCATTAGGCGGGGTGAATATGATGCGAGGGTTTTCGGTGTCGGAATATTCGATGGATAAAGGATTGTATGAATCATTGAGCTGGGTATTTCCTATTCCATTTGTTGGGGATAAAACGGCTTTTTTGGGAAATACTTGGGGCAGAATGATTAAGTTTTCATTTTTTGTGGAACAAGGTGATGGTTGGTTAAATGATCCAGCGACAACACAAAAAAGTTTTGTGTCGCTAACAGATTATGGTGCAGGTCTTGAATTAGCATTGCCGGGACATTTGTTAATGCGTACGCAATGGGCGAAACCGTTTGGGTTTTCTCGATTGGATCCAGCCGATACTAAATCGTCGCGCGTGTGGTTTAGTTTGTATTATTCATTGCATTTAGATTAGTTTATCATCGCCTCATCATACATCGAACACAGCGCGACAAGGGCTTGTATATTATTTTTTTCTAAAACAGTTTGATGTGTGCCCGTTATGTGATGGACGGTGATGGGTTGTTGAGCGTACCGATCCCAGTGGTTAAAAAGCGAATCCATATCTTTAAAGAAAGGTAGAATTTCTTGTGCTTTAAACAAAATGAGAGGTGAAGAGATCGGGGGTATGCGATATTGTTCAAAGAGTTGAGCGCGTTGCCATTGTAATTTTAATAGTTTTTCTAATAATAAGTCTTGTTCGCCAATCTGTTTTTGCCACTGTTGTTGTTGGCGTTTTAAGGAGTCTTCTAAAACAGCTTTTTGTTTGATGGAGTCAGGATAGTGCGCCCATCCATCGATGAGCATAATATCACGAACGACATCGCCGAGTTGGTGCGCCATTTCTACTGCGACGGTGGCGCCGGAAGAATAGCCCCCTAAATGATAAGGCCCTGTGGGGCATATGGCTTTGATCATTTTAATGTAATACGCCGCCATGGATTCAACGGAATCAAATAAGGGATCTTCCATCTGTACACTGGGATCTTGTATGGCATAGATGGGGCGCTTCAATTGCTGCGCGAGCGGGTAATAACAAAAGACAGTGCCACCGATGGGATGCACTAAAAATAGGGGTGGTTTATCGTTGTGTCGATTGATCAAGATCAGATTGGAATTTTCGAAGGATTGCGAGTCGATATAATGTGCCAATTGTTCAATGGTTGGATGTTGGAACAAATCTTTCAATGTTAATGTTGGTTGGATGGGTAGGTCATTTAAAAATTGCATGGCTTTTAATGAATTGCCGCCCTGTTCAAAGAAATCGGCGTCGATAGATATGGTTTTTTGTCCGAACAAACGCTTCCAATGATCGGCTAACATTTTTTGCGTGGGCGTTTGCGGCAAGCGAAGAGGGCTCGCTGAGTTCGGAGCGGGTTCGGGCAATTGTTGTCGATCCACTTTGCCAGTCGAGGTCATGGGTATGGTATCCAATTCTACAAATATGTTGGGAATCATATAGGATGGCAATCGATTTTGCAAGAAGATGCGTAAATCAGCTGCCTTCAATTTTGTTTTGGCGACGAAATAGGCGGCGAGATATTTTTCTTTTTCTGAATCGGTTCGAGCGATCACCGCCGCTTGTTGAATAGCGGGATGTTCAAATAAAGCGCTTTCCACTTCGCCACATTCGATGCGAAATCCACGGATTTTGACCTGTTGATCCATGCGCCCGATAAATTCCAAATTTCCATCCGGCCAAAAACGTCCGAGGTCTCCCGAGCGATACAGGCGATTATAAGGCGGTTGGTTGCAGAAAGGATTGGATATAAATTTTTCTGCCGTTAATGTCGGTTGATTTAAATAGCCCGTGGCCAATCCGATGCCACTGATACAGATTTCGCCGATGCATCCAATCGGAAGTGGTTGTAATTGGTCGTTGAGAATATAAATTTTTGTGTTTGCAAGGGGGCGGCCGATCGAAACATAAGAATCTTTAGGTAGACAGTAGTGCGCTGTGGCACAAATTGCTGTTTCAGTGGGACCATAAACATTTAAAGTAACTTTAGTACTCCATTTTCTCATGAGCGCAAGAGAGCAACTTTCTCCTGCCATAATGATTTTGTCTAACATTAAGTTATGGGTTAGCGATTTAAGACGAGAAGGAATAATGGTTGCCATTGTGTACGGTTTATTTTGTAAATATTTTAAGTTGGTAGAGAGAAAAAGAAATAATGTGGCGCCGGATAATAATGTGGTAAATATTTCGGATATAAACCCATCAAACATGGGGTGACACGTGCTACAAACTGTATGTTTAGTTCTGAGTTCAAATATATTGATTTGTGATATCAATGTATTGAGCACACTTTCATGTTTAATCATGACGCCCTTGGGATCGCCCGTTGAGCCCGATGTATAAATGACATAAGCGAGATTTTCTCCGTGTATGGGTTGGCGGGGATTGGCGTTGGAATATCCGTTGATCTTGGGTAATTCCTGCAAACATAAGTGCGCCTGAGTGTCTTTGAGAATATAATTTTTACGTTTCTGTGGTGTGTCGGGATCAATCGGCACATACGCGGCGCCCGATTTTAATACGCCCAACATAGTGATGATCAAGGGAATACCTTTTGGCATGCAGAGGGCGATGAGAGTTTTTGTGCTAGCACCTTGTTCGATGAGATAGTGGGCAAGCTGGTTCGCTTTGGCGTTCAGTGCTTCGTAGGTAATAGTTTGATTTTCATCGACGATGGCGGTTTGATACGGTGTGCGTTCTGCTTGCGCTTCAAAAGCCGCGACTAATGTATGATAGGGTGGTGCGGGAACATCAGTCTGATTCCAGCGGTCGAGTTGTTGTTGATCCTGTTTCGTTATCTGAATGAGTTCGGCAATCGATTGTTGAGGCTGTTGTAAAATGTTATTTAATAACCAATGAAAATGCGCAATCATCGATGCGATAAACCAATCCGCAAAACAATCGGTGCTATATTCTACGCGCCCCATGAGATGATTGTCCGCTTGATCGAGTTCAAAGGTTAAATCAAACTTGGTGGTTCCTGGATGCACTAATAATTGACTGCAGCGCCAGCCGAGAGGACTTTGATACATGCCGGGTTCGTAAACAAATGCGGCTTGAATCGGCATGCGACCTTTTGGTAATAGAGCCGATAACTCTTGCCAAGAAACATGCGCATGTGCATAGACTTGTTTTAAGTGGTTCCAAATATACAATAGATAAGCGTCAAAACTCATTTGTGTGTCGATGTTCGAGCGGACAATGATGTTGTTAAGAAAATTGCCCATCATGGATTGTGTTTCATCTCTGTCTCGTATCGATAACAGTGTGCCAATGGCTAAATCTTTTTGTTGGCTGTATTGATAGATCAACAGATGAAAAGCGGCAAATAAAACCGTGAACAGAGTGGTGTGATGATGCTGTGCGAATATTTGCAGTCGATCGATGGCGATATCGGCGAAATTGATCACTTGTCGATGACCTCGATAATGCAATGTTATCGGGGCTTGCTTTTGCTGCGGTAAATTTAAAATTGGTAGGGTGCTCAGATAATCTTTCCAAAACTGTTGGTCTGATGCGGTTACTTTTTTTTCTGATGCAATCATATCCATATATTGCCAGGATACAGCGGGTAGCTCGTGACCCCGATAGAGCTGTTCTAATTCTTTAAAAAAAATCTGAAACATAGAAATGCCATCGACGATCAAATGATGTGTAGTGATAAATAATTGATGCGTGTGATCAGGTAATTCGACAAATAAGAATCGAATTAACAAATCTTGGCTCAGTCGAAATGGTTTTTTACAATCGTCTGTGGCGAGTTGAAGGGCAGTTTGTGTATCCGTTTGGATGCAATGTAATTGTACGGGTGCTGTGATTTCGATGCGTTGACAAGGAATGCCATCGTTGACATAAAACTGCGCGCGCAAGATATGATGTCGTTGCAAGAGTGTATTAATAGCCTGTTCTAATCGTGGGATATTTACAGGTCTTGGCATCGTAATCGTCATCGGTTCGTTATAAATCGGTTGATCCGGTGCCGTTTGTTGGTGAACCCAGATCAATTGCTGTATTTTTGAGAGCGGGATGTCGATATTGGGTGAAGCAGCCGGTTGCGATACGGATGGTATGGCTTTGAGGCAAGGAGCTAATGCTCGAATGGTGGGGTATTGATAGATATCCGTTGTTGAAAACGTTTGATGCAAGGCTTTTTCAACGGCGATAATTAATGATGGTATTCGCAGTGAATGTCCGCCCAGATCAAAGAAATTATCATCGATGCCAATGGGAGATCGATGGAGTAGTTCGGACCAAATAGGTTGTAATTGTTTTTGTAATTCCGTTTCAGGGGGTTGATAAGAAGAAACAGGTAACGCATTTTGTTCATCTAAACGACGTAATTGAGCGCGATCGATTTTGCCCGTTTGATTAAGCGGGAAATGTTCGAGAACAAAGAACAGTGCGGGTATCATATAGTCCGGCAGCGTTTGTTTTAAATGAGCAATCAGTTGTGTGGCCGAGAGTGTTTGTTTAGTTTTAAAGACGATAAATGCGACCAGATATTTTTCGTGTTCGGTGTTTTCTTTGGATAAAACGAGTGCTTGGTCGATGCGCGGATGAGTTAAAAGACAAGCGGTAATTTCATCGGGTTCGATGCGAAATCCACGGATTTTAACTTGATCATCGATGCGTCCAATGAATTCCAAATTGCCATCTTGCAATTCCCGCACGAGATCACCGGTACGATACAGTCGCCCGGATCCGAAGGGATTGGCAATGAACTTCTCTGCCGTTAATGCAGGGTTGTTGAGGTAGCCGCGGGCTACTTGTGGTCCGCCAATCAGTAACTCGCCGGATTTTTTTCTTGAACAAAGTCTATTTTTATTGTCGATGATGTAATAATAATTGGGCGAGCGAATTGACCCAATAGAAGAGAGGTTATTATCCGAGTTAGAATCAAAAGAATAATAAGCAATACCCACCGTGGTTTCTGTTGGACCATATTCGTTAATGATAGATATTTTTTTTAACAATCGATGACAGAGGGTTATGTCATCAAGATTGATTTTTTCTCCTCCTAATATAATTAATTTTAAACAGGACAAGCTTTTTATCTCATCCAAAAATAACAATAACTCATGAAGATAAGAAGGCGTTATTTTAATCAAAGTAACATGATGTTTTTTTAAATGCTTCAAATACAATAGGGGATTATGCTTGTCTTTAATATTAAATCCACTCATCGAACCGCCTGATATACTAGGCATTAGTAAGCAAGTGATTGACATATCAAATGCAGGCGATGAGGAAAAATCCACTATTGCGTTAGTATCGAGCGGTATATTTTGTTGAAATAGTAAAACATAAGAGAGTAAATTTTCATGCGAAATCATTACTCCTTTTGGGTTGCCCGTTGAGCCCGATGTAAATATGACATAAGCCAAATGATTTATTTGAATTGATTTTTTTATTTGTTTTTTTGAATAAGCATTTAATTGGGGTAATTTAGTGAAGCATAAGCTAGATTTTGTTTCATTTTGAATTTGCTGCATTTTTGCATTGCTAATATCCTGTTCGATGGGTACATAAATTGCGCCGGCTTTCATAATTCCCCAAAAAGTTATTGACAGTTCAGTGATTGATTCCATTCTCACCATAACATACTGATTGATGCTAATATTATTCATTATTAGATAATTTGCTAATTGATTAGATTTTTCATCTAATTCACGATAGGTGAGCGTTGCCGCTTCATATTGTACCGCAATATGATGTGGTGTTTTTTGTACTTGTTGCTCAAAGAGATCTAAGACAGTGAATTGTTTATGCGCGCCATCAACAGATGCGGATTGCTCTGCTAGAATGCCTGTTTCCATTCAGACGATTCCTTGTTTTATTTTTAGTCAAGCCTGTGATTTTTTCAGTAATTTTTCAAGTGGCATTTTAACAAAATTTAAGGTAGGGTGGTTAAGCATTATTAATTAAAATGGGAGTTTATTTTATGTCGAAAGTGTTGACAGTGGAAGAGTTGAACACCATGGCAGAAATTGTTAAAGCGGTGACAGGGGAGGTCGTGAGTGCAGATAAAAACCCTATTGAATACCTACAAAGGGTGCGTAATTTTTTGGAGAATGTTATTGATAAGATGCCTGGACGTGCATATTGGATGGATGCGAATGGTGTGACATTGGGTTGTAATAATAATTTAGTGATTCACGGCGGCTTTTCTTCCAAAGCAGACATAATCGGTAAAACAAATTATGAGTTACCATGGAAGAGTAATGCAGACACCTATACCAGAAATGATCAACAAGTCATGAGTAGCGGGAAAGAATTGGAATTTGAAGAAATAGCAACATTACCCAATGGTACGTTTGCTACATCTTTAACGCATAAACTTCCATTGCGTGATCTTTCCGGAAAAACCATCGGCGTTCTTGGAATTTCCCTCGATATCACTGAGCGGAAGAAACTGGAAGAAAAACTGCGCGTATCACAGGCGCGAGAAGCGGCAGAAAAATCACGCGAAACATCAATGCGTGCGATGGCGGGCAGTATTGCGCATGATATGCGGACACCGCTCTCGGCGATTTTGATGGCAGCGGGGGGTGTTAAAAAAATATTACCGCGACTCATTCAAGCCTATCAAATGGCGCAAGAGGCTAACTTAGATGTTCCCTTGATTCGTAAAGATCATATGGCGATATTAAATGACGTGATGGATCATATTGAGAATGAATCGCAGTTTGCACTTTCCATGATTACGTCGACGCTCCAAGCGGTGAGTGAGGGCGGATTGGACACGCAGCGTTTTGAAAACATCAGCATGGCAGATTGCGTGCGGACAGCGATAAGCATGTATGGCTATAAGACGCTAGAAGATAAAGACAAGGTGCATGTTCAATGCGATCATGATTTTATATTTTGGGGTAACAAAGAAGTGATGATGAATACGCTGTTTAATCTGATGAAAAATTCATTTCATTTTATCGAGGAAGCACAAAAGGGAGAAATTACGATTTTGTTAAAATCTTCCGGTGATCAGAATTACGTACATTTTAAAGATACGGGACCCGGCATGTCAGCCGACGTATTACAGCATCTGTTTGAACCTTTTTTTACGCATCGTGAAGGCGGCACGGGATTGGGATTAAATTTTTGTAAAAAAGCGATGGATGCTTTTAATGGAGAAATTCGTTGTGATTCAAAAGAGGGAGAATACACGGAATTTGTGATGCGGTTTCCAAACGTTTCTTGAAGAATGCGAAGCTCATGCTTCGCCTTTCGCTCATGCGAACAAATCGGTTTCAGCGGAGAGGACGCGAAGCTTCGTTTACTTCTGAGCTGAGAGATGCATATATGCTGCATCCAACGTATTCTGCAACAACATCGCAACGGTCATGGGGCCGACGCCGCCGGGAACGGGCGTGATCCAGCTGGCTTTTTCTTTTGCCGACTCAAAATCAACATCGCCTGTCAATGTGCCGTCTGACAAACGGTTAATGCCAACATCAATGACAACCGCGTTTTCTTTTATCCATTCGCCTTTAATATAATTGGGTTGGCCGATGGCGGTAATCACAATATCAGCTTGTTTAATTTTGTTAGATAAATTTTTTGTTTCGGCATGACAAGTGGTGACGGTGCAATCTTTCATTAATAATTCCAATGTCATGGGCAAGCCGACAATGAGCGAGGCGCCGATAACGATGACATCTTTGCCCGCTAAATTAATCCCAGTATGCTTCAAAAGTTCCATAATGCCATAGGGTGTGCATGGTCGAAATTTCGGATGCTGTTGTGCAAGCAATCCAATATTGATTGGATGAAAACCATCGATGTCTTTGTTGGGATTGATGGCTTCGATGATGGTTTGTGTGTTGATTTGTTTTGGAAGCGGGAGCTGAACTAAAATGCCGCTGACGTTTTTATCTTGATTTAAGTCATTGATGACGCGGAGCAATTTAGCTTCGTCGATTGTTTTAGGTAATTCAATAATTTTTGGTACAATGCCGGTTTTATTACAAGCCAGTTTTTTGGCAGTGACATAACTTTTAGAGGCAGGGTCGTCGCCTACAAGAACTGCTGCAAAAATTGGTGGAGCAGGGAGTTCTGCTACTTTTTGTTTGATGCGAATGAGGTATTCATCAGCGATTTGTCGGCCATTAATGATTTTTGCTGTCATTTTGTGCTTTCAATGATCAATGTTCGTTCAAATGTTTATTATAGCATGCTTTTTGGTCTGCTATAATCTTGGGATTGTGGGATTGTGGATAATTGACCCGGGTGCTTGGTGCAGGTATTATCTGTTATTCGGGGTATAGCGCAGTCTGGTAGCGCGCCTGCTTTGGGAGCAGGATGTCGGGGGTTCGAATCCCTCTACCCCGACCAAATTCTTTAGAATCCTTAAGATTTGCGCCCGTAGCTCATTTGGATAGAGCATCGGCCTTCTAAGCCGAGGGTAACAGGTTCGAGTCCTGTCGGGCGCGCCAGAGTCTGAATGGAGAATGCAAAGCATTCTTCATTCAGACTTTGAGGGTGCCCGCAGGAGGAGAACCTGGGACGAGTCAAACAGTTTTATGGTGAGTGTAGCTCAGTCGGTAGAGTCCCGGATTGTGATTCCGGTTGTCGTGGGTTCGAGCCCCATCACTCACCCCATTTTTTTGCGGCTTGACCGCGGGGTCTAGGGATATTACACTGGCTTGTCAAAATGACAACGTTGTATATATGGGCCGTTAGCTCAGTTGGTAGAGCAGTTGACTCTTAATCAATTGGTCACAGGTTCGACCCCTGTACGGCCTACCAATTTGTTGAAGATTTAAAGTTTAGTGGTATTTAACCGTCCATGGCGCAGATCAGCACTCTGATGCTTTGTCGGTGGCGCTTCGCCAGAATATTTACATTAAAAGTGAGGTGAATGAGATGTTAGAAATAGCCTTAAAAGAATTTTCTGAACGCACACGTGAAATTGAGCGAGAAGGTCTAGCATTAAAAATGGAAATGAGTCATTTACGTGCTGAGATGAGCAAAAATTTCAATCGCCACACGTTGGCCATTATTACAATATTAGGTTCTATGATGGCTCTATTTGCTTTCGTCGAACACTTCTTGCATTAAGAGTCTGTAACATGGGACATCGAACGTTAAAATCGGGCTACCAAGATTTTGTTGAACGCGTTAATCGTTTTCCGCAAGGTGCGCCGGCGTCGGCGGTTTTATATCAAATTCTAAAAATTCTTATGACGGAAGAAGAGGCGGCGCTCGCCAGTCAATTTCCGATTAAACCGTTTACGCTTAAAAAAATTGCTAAGATTTGGAAAAAAAACGAAGCCGAATCTCATAAGATTCTAGATCGTTTTGCTGATCGTGGCTTGTTGGTTGATATGGAAGTGCATGGTGAACAACAATATGTTTTGCCGCCACCGATGGCGGGGTTTATTGAATTTTCATTAATGCGTATTCGTGATGATATCGACCAAAAGCGGTTATCTGAATTATTACATGAATATATTAACGTCGAAAAAGAATTTATTACTGATTTATTTGATGTGGGCGAAGCGCAATTGGTGCGAACTTTCGTGCAGGAGCCGGCTTTAACGCCCGAATTATCGCTTCAAGTGCTCGATTATGAGCGCGCGAGCGAAACGATTAAAAATGCCACTCATATTTGTGTTGGCATCTGTTATTGTCGACATAAAATGTATCATATGGGCAAAGCGTGCGATGCGCCATTAAACGATATTTGTATGACATTGAATGTGCCGGCGGCCTCGTTGATTAAGCATAAAATTGCCCGTCAAATTGATGTGGTAGAAGGGCTGGATATTTTACAAAAAGCGTATGATTGTAATTTGGCACAGTTTGGTGAAAACGAAAGAAAGAATACAAGTTTTATTTGCAACTGTTGTCCGTGTTGTTGTGAGGTGTCGTTGGCTGCTCGAAATTTTGGGTTAGTGCATCCCGCGAATCCTTCTAATTTTATTGCGGCACTTGAAACAGAAACTTGTGTTGGCTGTGGCAAATGTGCCATCGTGTGTCCGGTAGGTGCTTTTCGCATTGAGACCCAAGAAAACGGCCGAAAAAAAGCAGTGTTGGATGAAGGCGCATGTGTAGGTTGTGGAGTGTGTATTCGAAACTGCGCGCCAAAAGCATTAAAATTAAATAAACGCGGGTCAGATAAGATTTTTACACCCGTGACCTCAACGCATCGCATTGTGCTAGCCGCAATTAATAAAGGGCAGTTACAAGATTTGATTTTTGATAATCGTGCGCTTTGGAGTCATCGCGCATTGGCCGCAGTGTTGGGTGTGATTCTAAAGCTTCCACCGCTTAAACAATTTTTAGCAAGCAAGCAGATGAAATCTCGGTATTTGGAACAGTTGATTGAGAAGATGGATTGATGTGTTTGTATCAAAAAATCATGGGGTTGCGACGACTTTGTAATGAAGTAGAATAGATAATGTTGCGAATATATCCCAGCTTTAGTGTTGTTTATTCGCAATAAAATCACTAAAACATGTTGCTAAACCCCAATTTAGTGTTACAATTCCAAGCGCATATTTCCTATGTCCTTCGATTTTGACCCCTCTTATAGGTTTTTCAAAAATGAAGATACTTAAGTGATAGATGCATTTTTTAATCATTTTTGGAGAAAGTTTTCATGAATAATAAGTTGTATGTCGGTAATTTACCGTATTCCATAACAGAGCAAGAATTAGAAGAATTATTCGGACAATTCGGTGCTGTTACAAGCGTTGCATTAATCAAAGACCGCGAAACTGGCCGTATGAAAGGCTTTGGTTTCGTTGAATTTGGTGACGAAGGTGATGCTCAAAAGGCATTAGAATTAAATGGCCAGGATCTTGGTGGACGTCCATTAAAGGTCAACATTGCCAAGCCAAGAGAGGCTGGTGGTGGTAGCCGCGGTGGTCGCGGTGGTGATCGTGGTGACCGCGGTGATCGTGGTGATCGTGGTGATCGCGGAGGCCGTGATCGTTATTAATAACGACTGCGCTTCGATTCTTAAAAAGCCCTGCCAAAAGCGGGGCTTTTTTTTGATAAAAATTCCCGCCGCAAGCCGCAGGAAAATCTTCATATTTTACGTTGATAAATAATTCCGAGCGCCAGATTTTTTTCATCTATTGCAATTTGAAATGCTTTTTCTCTGTCATAGGGATCATAGCCTTCTGGCAATTGATAGGTATGCTTTTTAAACCATTGGTAGGTGTTTACACGATTGAACACAACGCAGCGCGCTAGATTAGGCTAAGGGTCTGTCAAAAAGGGCAATCCATTACCGGCCACTGCAGAAATTGTGGCGGCTTATTTGCAAGCATGCGCCAAAACCTATAATCCCCGCACACTCAGACGCCGCGTTACCGCTTTGCGTCAATGGCACCGATTGCGCCACAAACCCGATCCCACCACGGATCCGCTCGTGATTAAAACATTGCGTGGGATTTCGCGGCTACATGGCCAACCCAAAAAACAAGCGACTGCACTTAAACTACAAGATTTAGATAAAATCGTGGTGTGGCTCAAGACGCAAGAAGGTCTGATTCACATTCGTAATCGTGCCTTGTTATTGGTGGGATTTTTTGGGGCGTTTAGGCGCTCCGAGTTGGTGAATTTGACCTGGGAGCAAGTGAGCTTTGAGCGCGATGGGATGATTATTCTCTTGCCGCGGAGCAAAACGGATCCAACGGGTGAAGGAGCAAAATGCGTGATTCCGTTTGGTAACGATACGCGTTGTCCGGTGCGTGCATTGATTGAGTGGCGCAAAGCGTCTAATCAGTGGAGTGGCTCCATTTTTCGGCGGATTTCCAAAACAGGCACCCTGAATAAAAAATCCATTACGCCACGGCACTGGAGCAAGGTTGTCCAAGGGTTGGCAAAATCGGTGGGGTTGCCAGAGCCCGAAAGATTTTCGAGTCATTCGCTCCGACGAGGGTTTGCAACGGAAGCCTCTCGCTTGGGCGCCTCCATGCCCGCCATCCAGCGTCACGGGCGCTGGCGCTCGACCAAAACTGTTTTGGAATATATCGAAGCCGGGCGGCAGTTTGCGGATTCTGCAGTCAATGTATTGTTTGATTTTAAGTAGTGAGATTAAATCCGATCCGGTCTACACTGAATGAACTGAATTATTTGCTAAAATTTAGCAAGTATGCTAATATTGATTATGCACTGGACTATTACATTTTATAATGAGCGCGTGAAATTAGCCTTGGCGAAATGGCCATGTACGTTAAAGGCGAAATTAACGCGAATTTTAGAATTAATGAAAGAAGAGGGTGGAGACATAGGCTTGCCTATTACTCGGGCAATGGGTGAAGGGTTGTTTGAAATACGAGTAAAAGCTCAGGAAGGCATAGGTCGTGTGTTTTTTGCGTATATTCATCATAAAGAAATGATGATTTTGCATGGTTTTATTAAAAAAACGCAAGAAACACCCGCCAAGGAATTACAAATCGCAAGGCAACGATTGAAAGAGGTAAAAGCACATGAATGATTACAAACCGGTCAAAGCAGAATTTGAAACATTTAAAAAACTCTTATTGAGTGATGAAAAAACATTAGAAGCCTATGAAGCTTTAAGCGAGGAATTTTTGCTTATTGCCGAAATGATCCGCGCCAGGAAACGCGTTGAGAAAACTCAAAAGAATGTGGCGGATTTAATGGAAACGACCTCTTCAGTGATTTCTCGTTTGGAATCCTTTAAAGGCCAAAAAAAACATTCTCCCACTTTAGAGACTCTTCGAAAATACGCACATGCTGTTGGATGTAATTTATCTATAAAATTTGTACCAGAACATACGCAAACAACTTCTGATCAGTGTAGACCGGAATAGCGGCTAATAATAAATATACAGAAAGCGGAATATTTAACATGAACTAGCACTGCCGAATCCGTATGGTGGGTCAATAGTTTTGGATAACAGTGGCCATAGGATACCATGCCGGGTTAGTGGCATAATAATTGGTCATCAGAGAGTTCTTTAAAAAGCGGAAAAAGCGGAAAAAGCGGAAAAAACTGAAAATGATAGAACACAGATGTATGAACAAAAGTGCCGACCCAGAGCCACAAAGAGCCATAAAAAGAAATTTTAGGCGCTACGAGAGATCCCTTGTGTGATACAATGACAGTCCAGCCTCTAAAATTATTGCAGGAGAGTCATTATGAAGATCAAAGACTATAAAAGTTGGAAAATGATGAGCTATGTCGGGGCTGTTGCTTCAACTGCCGTCAATGCCTGCAGATGATCATCCTCCAGCCGGCATGCGGCCGTAGTTCGTCCGTCAGAGCCAGAAAAAAGCCAGAAAACCCTTGCTAAAACCCTTTGATAGTATATATTAATTAATATATATCTAGGAGCGATCAGATGAAAACAGCAAAATTGTTTCAAAATGGCCAAAGCCAGGCCGTGCGATTACCCAAAGAATTTCGCTTTACAGGCACTGAAGTGTTTATCAAAAAAACAGGCCATGCGACCATCTTACTGCCCACCCAAAATCCCTGGGCATCGCTTTTTGATGCACTCGGTGCATTTTCTAGCGATTTTATGAAACACAGAGATCAACCGCCGGCGCAAAACAGAGAGTCGTTTTAAATGAAATATATGCTGGATACCAATAGTTGCATTTATCTTATCAAAAAACAGCCCAAAAATGTGATGAATAAATTTCAGTCTTTGACGTTGGGTGATGTTTGTCTTTCATCTGTGACGTTATCAGAATTATTGTATGGTGTAGAAAAAAGTCAACAACATAAAAAAAACGTTTTAGCCTTAGAACAATTCATCTTGCCATTGGATATTCTGCCCTTTGGCGATGAAGCCGCTTATCAGTACGGTTTTCTGCGTGCTTATCTTGAAAAAAAGGATACGCCTATTGGGTCGATGGATTTAATGATAGCGGCACATGCGCTTTCGATTCGAGCCATACTCGTGACCAACAATGTAAAAGAATTTTCTCGTGTGCCAAAATTAGTGATAGAAAATTGGGTGTGATGATGAAACAGAATGTACAATTACAAAAAGAAATTCTAGCGCCCTACGTGCATGCCGCAACCTCGGACAATACGCGCTTAGCGTTCAAGGATTTTGTCAAAAAGGGCAACACATTACCGGCCACCGCAGAAGTCGTTGCAGCTTATTTGCAAGCCGCGGGGAAATCTTCATATTTTACGTTGATAAATAATCTGAAGATTTCCCCGCGGCTTGCCGCATGGGTTTATACATAAGTAGGCTTAAAAAT
>JBBTCW010000075.1:0-21347 GCA_038043025.1 Pseudomonadota bacterium
AGTGCTTCCAGGATTGAAATCATGATAAACTTATGTATAAACCCATGCGGCAAGCCGCGGGGAAATCTTCAGATTATAAAGCTAGTCTATACTGACCACCTCCACCACCATCCGATTCTGGAGGCGCCACCACATCTGCATCAGCGCCAGCGGCATCAGCACCAGCGGCATCAGCGCCAGCGGCACCGCCACCACCACCCGATTTTGGAGGCACCACATCAGCTGCATCAGCTGCGCCAGCAACACATCTACTCGGAGCGGAAAATAGCCCTGGTGATTGTCTAGCCGCTGCGCCTCCCTCATGATTGCCATCACAACCTACTTGTCTTGCCGTCACATTACTAAAAGAGAAATGCTTATCTTCTACCACCTTCAAACGGGAAAAAGCAGTTTTTTCAAGAGTTGCTTTAAATGTAGATTCCTCGAGCTTATTTGTTGGACTTGATATATGAGGAACGCTAAATTCATAATACCAAGCCTCAGGATTCTTTCTTAGCAATTCCTTAAAGTGATCTAATCGAATAACTGCTGTATGGAATGAGCGTTTACCACCCTCTTCCGCCACCCAGCAAAATTCAATGGCATTGAAAACTTGATGCTCTGCTATAGCTAGGTTGCCTAGCTTCGTTTTATGGAAAAGTTCATGCTCGTCGCTTTTCAGCCAAGGTTCAAGCGCGCGCTCATAATCAAGAGCAAGAGCTATTGTCTGCCCCTTTGCCGCCGATTGCTTTTCCGGCGGGGTATCAGGATACCAAGTTATCTCGAAACACTTAAGACGTAGAGTACACGGCTGTGAAAATAGATTTCCTTCCGGAGTAAATAGAAGCGGCCATGTTCTCATATCTAACCAATATTGAGGACCATAGTCCCAAACTAGCTGAGTGAATGCTTTTATATCGCTTGCTGCATATATACTAAGATGGGGCTCAACACCACCTGTCCTTATATTTGCAGTCAGATAGCCTGCTTCAGGTGGTAATTTATGAAGATTCCGCATAGATTCTTCATTAAAAGCATGATTTATCAAAGAACCCAGGTTGCCTTTTCTGGCAGCACAAATCACCTTTCCCCTTAACGTATCCTTATCGCAAGCCACATGCGTCGTGCTATCGCGAAGTCCATGTTCTGCTAATTCTTCCCGCGTCATTACCTCTCCAGCATAGTAAGTTATAAGTGTATCTTTCTCGATATCCTCCAAGATAAAAACAGCAAGACCAACATCAGGCATTTTAGCCACTAAATAAGAGCCTTCACAAAGGCGTTCGTCCGCAGGCATCCTATCGTAGTCAGTAGAAATCTCCTTTCCCTTATCATCTACACCCGTGGTGAGCTTATTGCTCCATGCCGCTGCCGGCTTTTTTCCTTTATTCCACGGAGGAACTTGCCCTTCTTTTGTCTGGTATGGTGTAGCGTGCTTCATAACCCAGTCAGGCGAGAGACCCTCTGGCGGCATTTCGTTACCTGGCTTGGTCATGTCTACGTAATAAATGCCTTTAAAAACAATGCCATCAATTTCTTTCGCAACAGCTTTCTCGCCTTTCTTTTTACTATTTTTACCCATTTCGATAGTCTCCGCTAAAAAAAATACAACAGTTCCCGAGCTGATACCATGCATTGTCAATATTGTCAAACTGTAACTATTCAGCACAATCCAAAAAGCGCCAAAAACAGACCCTTAGATCTAATGCCGTACGAAATAGCTTACATTAGAATAATCCGTGCAGCTCTGAGCTGCTGCCAGGCAGTCATAGCAAGGGTTTCATGAGGCCTATTTCGTGCAGCGCTGAGCTGCTGGCGGCGGATTATCGGCCGCGAGGGCTTTGCATGCGAGCTGAGCCGGCGGCGGCACTTTCGTCGGCTCTGGCACTGAAGGGGTGTTGGTCTAAAATTTCCTGTATGGTTTGTGCGAGTTTGATATGTTTTGTGGATTTTTGAGCAAAAAATACTCCCATGAATCCGGGATCAGGAAATGGATTTTGCAAAGTGTTTTTGAATTGTTCCATTGTTTCTTGAAGTTTTGTGAGTTTGTGGCTCTTTAATAAGCCAGGATCTTCCAGAATATCGCGTAACGTTTGAAAGGCATTAAACACCCTAAACATTTGGCGATGTTCTGAGGGTATTTTCTCGATATCAAAATAGTAGACCCACTGAAGGGCAGAATTGATCTCTGCTGGTAGCGCATGTTTTTTTAATACAGAATTAGTTTTTGCACTCGCCCAATATTTTTGAACGAGCTCGTTAATTTTGGTTAAGGATATTGCTTGTTTGACTTTAAGAATGTCATCCAAAAGCTGATTTCGTTGCTGTTTAATTCTTTTTTGTATCGCCTTTTGCTCATCTATTTTTTTTTCCAGTTGATGTTGTTGTACTCGTAGTGAGGGAACGCGTGCATGCCTTAATTGTCCCGTCATCTGAAATGTGCTATTTTCTTCAGGTAAGTTGCCGGTTTCTAATTGGCGGAGCTTTTCTTCTTGCCTGCTTTCCCGGGCTTTAGTTTCTGCTTGGATTACTTTTTCTACTTGCTTTTGTTGCTCTGATAAAGAAGCAAGTTCTTCTGCGACCATGGCGGCTCGTGGGCCAAGTTCGGTAATTTTTGCGTCTATTTTATCATGCAATTTTTCCAGTTCAGGTAGAGTCATTGGCTTAGGCTGATGCTTTTTTTCTTTGGCGGGTCTTGTTGCGCCTGATTTTTCTTTTGGCATTTATGAATTCTCCAATATAGTTTTTTTTTATGTTCTATCTATCTATTGAGTATAGTGTTATAGCACGAAAACTGAAAAATGTTTAGCTCTCATGCTGTACGAAATAGCTTACGTTAGAATAATCCGCGCAGCTCTGAGCTGCTGCCAGGCAGTCATAGCAAGGGTTTCACGAGGCCTATTTCACGCAGCTCTGAGCTTGAGCTGAGCTTGAGCTGAGTTTGACTAGGAAGTTGTGTCACAGATTGGGTTCCTTATGATATAGTCTGTCAAATAATTAAATTAAAGGAATTGTTCAGTGATTGACCAAGATGGGTTTCGGCATGGTGTTGCCATTGTTCTAATCAATGATAAAAATCGTTTATTCTGGGCGCGTCGCGTGGGGTCGCGTAATGCTTGGCAGTTTCCGCAAGGTGGTGTGGGTGACGATGAATCATTTGAAACAACCCTGTTTCGAGAATTGTATGAAGAAATTGGGTTGAAAAAAACGGACGTGGAAGTTTTAGCCAGTAGCAAAGAATTGTTAACCTATCGGTTGCCCGATTATCTTGTGCGTCATCAGATGGAGCCCCTCTGTATCGGTCAAAAACAGAAATGGTTCTTGTTGCGTTTGATGGGTTCGGAAGATGACGTTAACTTTAATGTGACGGATTCACCGGAATTCGATTATTTTCGTTGGGTGAGCTATTGGCTTCCGGTGCATAAAATTATTGATTTTAAGCGCGACGCATATCAGCAAGCGTTACGAGAGTTTGCGCCGGTTGTATTTGGCGAAAATAACCATTCTTAATGGTGAGAAATAATTATGTTAAAATTGTTGCGCCAACTCATACAGCTCGCAAATAACGAAGAGGATATGGAGCAGATACTGGCTATCATCGTTCAACGTGTCAGAGAAGCGCTTCATTCAGATGTTTGTTCGATTTTTTTAATCGATCATGCGCGGTCAATGTTGACGTTATGTGCCGCCGATGGCATTCCTGTTAATCCTCATGAACCGACGTATGTCCCTCTCGATAAAGGATTAATTGGCCTCGTGGCGAAACGAGGCGAGGCCGTTAATATAAGCGCTGTTATGTCGGACACGGATAACTTTAATAACGAAAGTTGTCGCGCGTTTTTAGGTGTACCGATTCAATATCGACGGCGTTTGTCTGGCGTGTTGATGGTTTATGATAAAAGCAACAGAACATACGACGAGTTAGAAGAATCTTTTTTGGTGACATTGGCGATTCAGTTGGCCGGCATTATTTCAAAATCTGAAGCGCACGGTGCATTAACGCAAGTGGAACAACAGTCGCAGAAAAAAACCTTTACGCTGCGTGGGTCTGGTGGTTCGCCAGGGGTGGGCATTGGCCAGGCGAAAGTGATATGCGTGTCGACTAAATTAAGTGATGTGCCTGATCGAAAAATTGAAAATATTGAGGCAGAAATCGATAGTTTTTATGTTGCATTGCAGTTGGCGCGTGAAGAAACAAAGCAAATGGAAGAGCGATTGTCGGTGAATTTGTCTGATGAAGAGCGCGAGTTGTTTCATGCGTATTTGAAAATTTTAGACAGCCAGGCGTTTAAAGATGAAGTGGTGAAGCGCATTCGTCAAAATCAATGGGCGCAAGGGGCTGTTGCCAAAGTTGTGCGCGGCTATGTGCGTCAATTTGAGGAGATGGAAAACGAGTATTTTAGAGAGCGCTCGTCAGATCTGAGAGATTTAGGTCAACGTATTTTATTTTATTTGGAATCGAAAATACCGCGGGTTGTTAAATATCCGAAGCGAACGATTTTGGTTGGCGAAGAAATAGCGGTTTCGCATTTGGCCGATGTACCGGAAGATCGACTGGCGGGTATTGTTTCTACAACGGGTTCCAGTAATTCACATATTGCCATTTTGGCGCGAGCACTGGGCATTCCTACCGTGATGGGCGCGCGTGCGTTGCCCGTTGCAAAATTACATGACAAACAAATTATTGTGGATGGCTATTCGGGTAACGTGCATCTCTCGCCAAGTCCGAAAGTTTTACAAGCGTTTGAGCGGTTGTCGCGTGAAGAAACGGCATTAGATGCGGAATTAAAACATTTGCAACAATTGCCGGCCAAGACAACAGACGGTCAGGTCATCGCCTTGTACACCAATACAGGGTTAATGTCGGGGATTGAACGTTCCTTAAGTATCAATTCTGAAGGTATCGGTTTATATCGTACTGAAATGCCCTTTATGATTTGCGATCGGTTTCCGTCTGTTCAAGAACAGCAAGTCATTTATCGTCGCTTGCTAGAGGCTTTTGCACCGAGACCTGTGACCATGCGTTTATTGGATATTGGTGGCGATAAAACATTACCTTATTTTCCCATCAAAGAAAGTAATCCATTTTTAGGTTGGCGCGGTATTCGTGTTTTATTGGATCATCCGGAAATTTTTTCTGTGCAAGTGCGCGCAATGTTGCAGGCAAATATCGGACTTAATAATTTAAAAATTATGTTGCCGATGATTACCGATGTTTCGGAAGTGGATGATGCGTTGGCGATGATTGATAAAATTTATCAAGAAATTCTCGCCGAGGGTGTGGATATGAAAAAACCCGAAGTAGGGGTTATGGTCGAGGTTCCTGCTGCGGTTTATCAAAGCAAAGCATTGGCTGAGCGCGTTGATTTTTTGTCAGTCGGCAGCAATGATTTGACGCAATATTTATTAGCCGTCGATCGCAATAATGCACAGGTCGCAAACTTGTATAGTTCATTTCACCCAACCGTATTGCAAGCATTAATGCAAATTGTTGAACGCGCGCATGGCGCAAAAAAGAAAGTCAGTATTTGCGGGGAGATGGCAGGTAATCCGGTTGCCGTTGTGTTGTTGATGGCGATGGGTTTTGATGCGTTGAGTATGAGTGCAAATAATTTATTGCGCGTAAAGTGGGTGATTCGTACATTTTCAATGCGTAAAGCAAAAAAATTATTGAAAGAAGCATTGTCAATGGAAAACGTAGCACATATTCGTAAGCTATTAGAGCGTGCATTAATAGAAGCAGGCTTGGGTGGTTTGGTGCGGCCGGGGAAACGTTAAATTAATTTCCGTCAAATCACGGACGTCACTGAGCAACTATTGCGATGTTCTGTGACGCCTTTTTAAATTGATAACGGATTCGAAATATATAAATCGCAAGGGCCACGATTATGCCAAGAGATAAACCAAATAAATAATCTCGAACGCCACCGTGAAAAAACTGATTAAGAAAATAGCTCACGGGCAGTGCTATGCCCCACATACAGCTAACTTCAACAATTAATGTGAAAAGCGTGTCCTTAAATCCTGCTAATACGGAGTAGCCAATCATAATTAAAGCGCTTCCCAGCACCAGAATGCTAGTGAAACGCAACAGAATAACCGCGGTTTGAAAAACTTGCTGCTCTTCCTGCCCAACAGGCGTTAAGATCCATCCCACTAGTTGGTTAGGTGAGAATATCATGAATAATCCGGCCAAAACAGTGACGACAAGCGTGATTAAAAATCCGGCATTAGTATATTGTTGAGCGAGCGCTATGCGTAAACCGCCCAGATGGTTGCCTACTTTAATCGCCATAACACGAGAAATACCATCTGGGATGGAGGAGCTTAGCGTTGCAAAGCTTAGCAACAGTTGAAAAACAGCGAGATCGATAGCTCCAATTTTGCCAAGAAGCAAGGTAAAGACCCAGATTACTCCATTAAGACCAATGATTTGTTTAATGCCGAGGGGCAATCCTGTGTTGAGAATATCGGCCATCATCGAAGTTTTAATATTCAATATCTTTTTTCTTATCGGAAAATGTTGGAATTGAGGATGAAATGAGATTAATAAAATCCAGCAAAGGCACTCGAAGCCCGCCCCAATTAAAACTGCTAGCCCGAATCCTTTCATGCCCATTTGGGGACTTCCTAGATTACCCATTCCAAACAGATAGCTGAAAAATATAATAAGAATCACGGTAAGCAAGCCAATAATAAATATGTATTTTGGCTGATCTATCAGCAGTGCAAACTGTTGGGAAATTGCTGCAATAATTACTGGAATCGTTGCAAATGCTAAAATATTTGTAAATTGTGATGCTAACAGCGTCAGCTGTGGAGATTCGTTGAAAAATTTCAAAACAAAGCCAGCATTGAAAACAGCAATTCCTAAAATAATGGCTAATATAGTTCCGACAAAGTATCCATTAACCATGGATTCGGCTACCCCGGCATAATCCTTGCGTCCCATCTTTTGAGTAGCGACAACACCAAGCCCCATCGTGAACCCTGAAGTAAAGCTCAGAACCAAATTAAAGAGGGCGTAGCCGATTGAATAAGCGGCAATATATGCAGCGCCAAGCGAGGAAGTAAAGCGTGTGACCACAATCTCCCGAGAGTGCAGCGAACCTAATGAGAGGATGATCGGAAGTGACAAAAATGCTACTGAGAGTATAAGTGGGAGCGACAAGCGCGCTACCAAAATAATAGGTTTTGTGAATTTCATACAATAATCCTTAGATATGATGGCTTAGTCCTTCGATGGCTGAATTGAATTGATCTGTTTTTGTAAATTGCGATAGAAAATGTAACATGGTTGCTGAAACGAAAAGTAAATTATTGGGGGTGTCTAATGTTATTTTTTTGCTAGAAAGGTCTCGCATCAGACTATAAGGATCCGGCAAGTTTTTTTGAGTGATGATGTCGATTAACAAATGTTCGCTATTTTTAGAGAGCATTTTTGCTTGATCAACACCCCAGGCAGCTCGTACAAACAAACGTAAACAATAATAACACAGTAATTTTTGTTTCATCAGTGTATCTATGTTGTCAAAATAATATTGCAATAAAGTATCATGCAAAGAGAGAGGAAAACAAAGGGCATGCCAAGAAATATCAGCAAAGGAGTCGCCAATACCGGCGTCAGTCCAGTCGATAAAGTACACTCGATTTTTATCAATTAAAATATTGTTGGGATTGAAATCACCATGTATCAATGCGGCAGTTAAATTATTTTCTTCGCAGCGAAATAGGGTTTTTAATGGCGCTATGAGGTTCAATGTTTGTAGTAGTTGTTGTAAAATATTTGAATCAGCTCTTTTTAAGAGCGTTTGAATGTGAGCGGTCATGAGTGTGGCTTTGGGCAAGGTTAATTGCGTTGTTTGATGAAGTTTTTTAACATGGGCAATAATCAAATCACGATTCGGTGTGTTTATCATATCATCTAGTTTTGCGGTTTTGCCCTGGATAAACTCAGTCAGGATAATCCCTTGTTGAGGGTTCTGATAATAGACCTTGGCTCCTACGCCAATTTTGCCAACATAGTCTGTAATAAGACATTCTTTTTCGCGGCTCGTAAGCGGTTGCTGGGGTGGCATAAAACGCGCAAGATAGGTTTTTCCGTCATCCTCTATACGATAGTTTGTGGCAAATGAAAATCCGCCGCCGAGTAGTTGGACGGCGTCTTCTTTAATGGGTTTGTTGAAGTAGTATTGTTGGAGCTGTTTGAGATGCTCTGTTAAATGCTGTCTCATATCTTTTTCCGTTGAGATACCAGGGTAAATCTTTTTACTTCAGCTTATCACGCAGAGTATCAATTTTGCAATCTTTGCAAATAATCGGGTTGTTTATGTGTTGTTTATATCCCCTTTTGTGTATCGCCTTGTTATAATGATATTTTGCAATAACCTCACTGATCATAAGTTCAGCGAAAACAGAAGAAGGAGTCTGGTCGTGTTTATTTATCCAAAGATGAATCCCGTTGCATTTCATATTGGGCCGTTAGCAGTGCATTGGTATGGTCTCATGTATTTAGTGAGTTTTATTCTCGGATGGTTATTGGCAAAGTATCGCGTTAAAAAATATAATTTATCCTACACAAATGAACAGCTCACGGATTTGCTTTTTTATATTGCGCTGGGCATTTTATTGGGCGGGCGCATTGGCTATATGTTGTTTTATGATTTTCCCAATTTTATTCGTGCGCCTTGGATCATTGTTCAGATTTGGCAAGGCGGTATGTCTTTTCATGGAGGATTATTGGGAGGTATTGCGGCGTTGTGGTTTAGTGCATATCAAACAAAACATAGTTTTTTTGAATTGACGGATTTTATTGCGCCGTTTGTGCCAATTGGGCTAGCGGCAGGTAGAATTGGAAATTTTATTAATGGTGAGTTGTTTGGCAGAGTTACGCATGTGCCTTGGTCGACCGTTTATCCCTTGGGCGGGCCGATGCCGCGACATCCGATAGAACTTTATGAAGCGTTATTGGAAGGTGTTTTATTATTTATTATTTTATGGGTTTATTCGATGAAGCCACGACCGCGTATGGCGGTGTCAGGCATGTTTTTGTTGTTTTACGGATTGTTTCGTTGTGTTGCTGAACTTTTTAGACAACCCGATCCGCAATTAGGTTTTATTGCGTGGCATTGGTTGACGATGGGTATGGCTTTGTCTACGCCGATGATATTGGGCGGTATTTTTTTGGCGTGGTGGGCGTATAAAAAATAATGCTCGCAGCTCTGAGCTGGGAGAAGCCTTGCTGTGACTGCGTTTGCGCAGCTCAGAGCTGCACCGATTTAACAAGGAGCGGGTTGTGAGACAATATTTAGATTTTTTGAAACAGGTGTTAGAAACGGGTTCAAAAAAAGAAGATCGTACCGGCGTTGGAACGATCAGCCTATTTGGGTTTCAAATGCGTTTTGATTTAAGCAAAAGTTTTCCACTCGTGACGACAAAGCGTATGCATTTAAAAAGTTTGATTTATGAGCTGTTGTGGTTTTTAAATGGCGATACGAATATAAAATATTTAAATGAACATGGCGTGCGCATTTGGAACGAGTGGGCGGATGAAAACGGTGATTTAGGTCCGGTGTACGGAAAACAATGGCGTGCCTGGAAAACGGCGGATGGAAGAGTCATCGATCAGTTTGCAAAATTGATTGACGATATAAAAAATAATCCGGATTCCAGACGACATATTATAAACGCATGGAATGTGGGTGAATTATCGCAGATGGCGTTGCCGCCATGTCATTTATTGTTTCAATTTTATGTATCTGAGGGGAAATTATCTTGTCAATTATATCAGCGTTCAGCCGATGCGTTTTTAGGCGTGCCGTTTAATATTGCTTCTTATTCTTTATTGACATGTATGGTCGCACAGCAATGTGATTTGCAGCCCGCCGAATTTATTTGGACAGGAGGTGATTGCCATATTTATTTCAATCATGTAGAGCAAGTCAACTTGCAATTAGCACGCGAGCCGTATTCACTGCCGACGCTGCAAATTAAGCGAAAACCCGATTCAATGTTTGATTATTCTTTTGAAGATTTTGAAATATTGAATTATCAATATCATCCGACGATCAAGGCGACGATCGCGGTGTGATTTGCTCTGAGCTGCTGTAAGTCAGGCTGTGTCTCTATTAGAGCAGCTCAGAGCTGCGTAGCACGGACTCCGCTTCCTTACCTCCCGTCTCTCGAATAAAAAAGAACGCAACCAGTGTGGCGATGAAATAACTCGCTAAAATTACCATAAGACTATATTTGTAAGCTGATAATGTTGAGCCGCCAAAATAGGCATGGTGTATTTGCAACAACTTTCCGATCAGTGGTTGAAAAATAGCACCTGAAATGACAACCGCCATATTGTTAACGGCTAATGCTGTCGCGCGTTGTTTTGGATGATTGAGTTCTCGTACGACACTAAATGTTAATACTTGTCCTGCCGTTGCGCCGCCTGCTACAAATATTAAAACGCCGGTGATCCAAATGGGCGTGTGAATATAAAATAGAATGATAAAGAATGCGAAGAATCCAATGCATTCAGATACCCATAAAGGCAATCGCCTTTGTCCCAAGTATGTTGACCACCAGCCGAGCAGGGGGCTTCCAGCGACGACACCGAGCCACATAAAGGCAACCAGTGTTGCAGCGGTGGGAGGGGTGAGTTGATAAACATTTATAAAATAAGGCACGGCCCATAAGGATGCAAATCCCGACAGCGGCGCCCATGAAAGACAAGCATAAATAGCAATGACCCAAGTTTGTTTATTGCTGAGAATATCCTGTAAACTTTTCCAGGCGTTGTGCGGTGAGGTATCTTTATGCATGAGATTATGTCTTTCATAATCCAGGAAAATCCAAACGAGTAATGCAAGCATAAAGCCGATAATGGCTAATAAAAATAGGGTATGTCGCCAGCCTAATGAATCGACTAAGTGACTTAACGGGACTTGTCCCGACATGGCGCCGAGTGCGGCGAGCGCTTGCGTGAGGCCGGCAAAGAACGCAAAATGTTTGTTTTCAAATAAATCCGCTGCCGTAATTAATACGGAGACAAAGGCAAAGGCGGAGCCAGCGCCCAAGAGTAATCGCGCGATGGATCCGATGTAAATGTTTGTTGCGACTCCAAACAAGGCGGAGCCGATGGCGCAAGTTAATATGGCCAGCGTGATGATTTTACGTGGGGCGCACCGATCGAGCAGCATGCCGGATGGCGCTTGAAAGATCGTATAGGTATAAAAATAAAAACCTGACATGATACCAAGACCAAAGGTGCCGATGTTGAGATCTTGCATGAGGGAGTTTGTCATGATGCTGGGCGATACTTGTACCGCCATTTCGAATATTAAGAAGAGCGAAACCAACATATAGAGGAAAATTGCTTTTGTTTTGCTCATATTTGTTTTATTTATGATCATTCTAGGATTGATTTATTTATGTTCTTTTTTAACAATTTTGTCACAGCCCATTTTGTGGTATGCTTGGCGGAACTGCTGACGTTTAGTTTGGAGTTGCCAGTGTTCCTGGTTGTTGGGGTTGGAGTTTTGCATCGATTGTTGATGCTGGAGCGACTGACACTGCATTTGGGGGGCTGGCATGGAGTTTGCAGGATGCAAACTACTACAGGCGGACAAGGAAAAAGCGGTTAGACTAAACAATAACAATTTGTACATAACAGGGACCTTTAGGGTTAAGTTGTTGATAAAATACAACTTTTTGATTATACCTGATAAGGAAAAGAAAAAAAACGAATATATATGAATTTTATCGAACTCTTAAGATTTCCTTAAGATTCATGGTGTATGGTTAAGATTGGGTTATTATTATAAAAAGGGATAGGAGTTAGCTATGAAGGAAGTATCAGCGGCATATGATTTAAATATGCTTGAGACAAGCCAGGATGCGTTGTCGGGTCAAGTGGAGAACAAAGATGATAACCTTCTTGATGAGATGAGATCTATCATGAAGGATTATGTTGGCTTATGTGTGCAAAACAAGATGACCGACTCCTTGAAACAAGAATATAAAAATCGATTTGAAGACCTACGCAGTAAATTGCGTGATCCGATGTTGAAAGATTATTCTTCTTTTGAGTTTATGGAAAAGCTCTATATGCAAGAGTATTTGATTGAAGAGTAATATCAGGAGCAATCTTCGTTTGACTTATAGATAATGCAAACGGTGAGCGCAAGGAAAGTAAAAGGACGTGATTTAGATTATCAGGATAGATGATCACAAAGTCGCGATAGAAGAGTTATGACAAAAAATAAACGTTGGCGAGATCCGTTTGCACAACGTGAATCTGAAAAGTATCATCATCCCATTCCCTCTCGTGAATATATTGCGGACTTTTTAAATAAAAGTAATACGCCGTTGTTGCGCGCGCAAATTGCACAGGAATTTGAAATTTCGGGTGAGTTTGAAGAAGAAGCGTTGCGACGTCGATTGCGCGCGATGGTGCGTGATGGACAATTAATGCAGGCACGATCAGGCGAATATAAAACGTTTCAAAAAGAACAGGCGATTCAAGGTCGCGTGGTGGGTCATAAAGATGGTTTTGGTTTTGTGGAACCCGAAGATGGCACCGAATCCATTTTTATTTCCGCCCGGCAGATGCGAGCGGTATTGGATGGCGACATTGTCACCGTGCAAGTCGTTGATGTCGATAGACATAATCGGCGAGAAGGGTTGATTGTTAACGTGATCGAACATAAACGTCAACAAATTGTGGGGCGTTTTTTTATCGAAAGCGGTATCGGGTTTGTTGAGCCGGAGAATCCACGGATTAATCAAGATATTATTGTTCCTCAAAAAACAAAATTGCCGACGCAACCCGGTCAAATGGTCATTGTTGAGATTACTGCGCCACCGACGATGCATACGCAAGCGATTGGCCAGGTGATTGAGGTGCTGGGTGATTATATGGCGCCGGGATTAGAAACCGACGTCGCGATTCGCTCACATGAATTACCGTATATATGGTCGGAACAAATTTTAATGGATACCAAGAAATTTTCGCAGCCCAAAGCCCCTTATCCGCATCGCCAAGATTTGCGCGAATTGCATTTAGTGACGATCGATGGTGAAGATGCGCAAGATTTTGATGATGCTGTATATTGTGAGCCCTATAATAAAAGTGAATGGCGTTTGGTGGTGGCGATTGCCGATGTTAGTCATTATGTGAAACCGGGTTCTGCATTAGATGTCGAAGCGATTAATCGGGGCAATAGTGTTTATTTTCCAGGCCGTGTGATTCCGATGTTGCCGCCCGAGTTGTCTAATGATTTGTGTTCGTTAAAACCAAACGTCGATCGATTAAGTATGGTATGCGACATGATCATCGATAAAAGAGGCGATATTAAAAAATATGATTTTTATCGCGCAGTGATTAATTCGCATGTGCGCTTCACTTATACCGAAGTTGCCGAACTGCTAAAACGCAAAGATATCATGCCAAATTTAAAAAATTTACAGCAACTTTATAAAGTATTATACAAGCGACGCAAAGAGCGCGGGGGATTAGAGTTTGAATCGCAAGAGATTAAAGTAGAATTTGATAAAAATAAAAAAATTAAACGTTTGGTTGCGGTTGTGCGTAATGATGCGCATCGTTTAATTGAAGAATGCATGTTATGTGCGAATATTTCTGCGGCACGTTTCTTGGTAAAACATAAATGTGCGGCGCTATTTCGCGTACATGATGGTCCGACGCATGATAAGTTGGTGGATTTGCGAGAATTTTTAGATTCGTTGGGGTTGCGTTTGGGCGGAGGTGATTTGCCTACACCATTAGATTATGCTGAATTGATTGAGAAAACCAGCAAACGGCATGACGCGGCATTGATTCAGTCATTATTGTTGCGTTCAATGTCAAAAGCGTTTTATTCGGCGAGTTGTGAGGCGCATTTTGGTTTAGCATTTGATGAATATGCACATTTTACATCGCCCATTCGTCGTTATCCAGATTTGTTAGTGCATCGTGCCATCGCTGTGATTTTAGATAAGAAAAAACAAAAACCGCAAGATCAAAAAGAATTACAGACGTTGGGTGAACATTTTTCAATGACGGAAAGGCGCGCAGATGAAGCAACGCGCGATGTCATGCGTTGGTTGCAGTGCGAATATATTTCGGGTCATTTGGGTAAAACATTTGATGGTGTGATTACCGGCGTGACGGGATTTGGTTTGTTTGTGCAATTAAAAGACTTATTGGTGGAAGGATTAGTGCATATTAGTGTATTGCCCGGCAAAGATTTCTATCAGTTTGATCCGGCGCGCCATCGTTTAGTCGGTCGTGCTTCCGGTAAAAAATATTGTCTTGGCGACTCCGTGCAGGCGCAAGTGGTGCGGGTGAATGTGGAAAATCGGGAGATTGATTTCAATATAGCTTAGCTCAGGGGTACAAGGATGTCTCACCTCAGAGGACGCAACACGTTCATCTGATTCTAAATGATTCATCATTTTTTCTGATGAATGCCATTCTAGCAATGAATACCAGCTTACCTCTGAGCTGAGGATTGCAAGATATGGCCATCCATGGCCAGTCGTTCGCGCGACTGCGACATGCCACTGGCATGTCGGTTCGCGCTCACCCTCTGAGCTGAGGATAATATTAAGGATAATAGATTACATCAACAAAAACGGAACCGATATTCCAACCGCCAAAAAAATCAATGTGAGTATGGTTAGGGAGGTGAGCTTGGCGACGGATACCGTTGGCATGTTCATGCGGTTGCCGTGATTTTTATGCTCTGCTGGCGCCGTCTCCTTTTTAACAGTGCTCATGCCGTGCTTTAAACCTGTTTTGACCAACCAAACATTAATGGGATAAGCGAGAAAACTCCCCACAATCGTGGCAAGTGCCATCGATCCCCAAAACGGTAATGTCGTCGCTGACATCGAGAGCGGACTATAAAGGCGCCACACAAAAGTCACGGGCATCATGCCGGCCATGATCATGTTCATTGATAACCATTCTGGCATAAACGTTTTTTTGAGAGCGGTGCGATAAGAGTTGTTAAACATTTTTTTCATAAAGATGGATTGAAAAATTAACCAACCAGAGGCAAAGCCAGCGATATATTCAATGATTATTTCTAAGCTATCGGACATCGTTAAAAAAGATAACACAATGGCGGCAATAATAATGCCCGTGGCATCGCCGGCGACACAGTGAATTTCTGAGCCGAGTGATTGTTTCCAGAGATTACTCGTGAATGTTTCATGTTCGCCTGGCAAAGGTTCTTTGCAGGATAAAAGATACATAAATAAGCCAAAAGGCCCCGTGTATAAAATAACTAACAGCCAGCCAATTTTCATCACGGGTTCGGCGGGCGTGGTGCGAATGAGATCGTAAGCCGCGTAGATGAATGATAAAAAGGTTAACATAAACCATAAGATGAGTGCGCCATCTAACATCAAACAATCTCCTGTGAATATCAGATGATCATCATACTATGAATGTTGATATGGTGTAAAGTTATGCCTCTATTCGTGCAGGCGCAGATTGCGTGGCTTCTGGTATTGCCTCTTGTAATGGTGTGGACGTCGGTGCTGGAGGCAGATGCTTCACATGTTTATTTATTGCGCGCTCACTGCAGAACAAGGAGAAACGATTAGGTCGATAGTTCACATAAGATAAAACGGTTGCATCAATATCGTGGTCGCGAATACGCTGTTCTGTTGCATCGGCTATCGTCTGACGGAGCGTTTCAATAAGCTTTGACATTGTTGTGACGGCTTCTTTTTTTGCTGGGTCGATATCGGGTTTTTGTCCAATCAATCGCAATGCGACATATAAGCGCCCAACCGCTTTGCGTCCTACTTTTATCTGTAAGTCTTGTAACTCTTCCGTGGTGAGATGATTGAAAATTTCACTATGCAACCGTTCTTTGAAATCATGCAGATCAGATCCTTCGTCATAGAGGGCGCGCAGTGTTTGCATAAAGCGTTCACGGTTAAAATTATTGCGAACACTCTTTCGTAGTTGGTATGTCGCTCTGTTGAATCGATGATGCCACAAATGCTTGAACCATAAATAAGCCGCATTGGGTTGCTTTTCGATGATTTCACGCATAGTTGTTCTGGCTGTCATCGCCGCTTTTTTATGTTCTAAAATCTGCATTGCGATTGCCGATGCGGGTTCATCTTTTGGTTCGGTGGCATGCTGCTCCAGTATTTTTTGGGCGATTGCATTATGACAAATGGCCAAGTGTTCATAGTATTTTGCTTTTTCTGTGTCGGCAGTGAACTTTTCGGTGCCGTATTTTAAGTGTTGTACGCGCGTTAATAATTCGGAGAGATGCAGCTGCGCGAGGTGCTGACGTACTTCCAACGGAACATTAAATTCTTTGTATAGTTGTGCGTCAGGACTTTCTTTGTTCTCTTCGCTTGTATGATAAACACGCGCTAATTTATTATAGCCGTTGGCGGCATGTTGATGCGCCTCGCTTTTCTGTGTTTGTAATTTTGTAAAGCCAATTTTCTCATCAAATTTTTTCCAAGAATCTTTTGCTTGAGCAATACGGCTTTCAATTTCACGTATTTTCTCTGCATTGTCCCAAACTTCTCGCATTTCCGCGTGGGTTGCTGCTGGCTTTGTTTTGTTGCGAATGTCGAGGTTGCGTTGTTTTAACGTTGTTTTTTCGACGACCAACTGTTCCAGCGTTTCAGTTATTTTTTTATATTCGGGATGTGCCATGATGCGGGCTTCTTCGAAAGCATAAATGGCTAAATGCATTTCGGTTTCGACGATGTCTAATTGCGCTTCTAAAAAGGCAACGCCTTTTGTGTTAAGGCATTGTTTTTTGCTAAGGACATGGTCTGGGTCTTTGAATGCTGCGTAGGAGGAAGCATCCACAAATTCTCCGCCAATTAAGGTTAATGGTATCCATTGTAAAAATTTTTCTTCAGCTTGTGCACGTATTTTTTCACGGCGTGCAAGTGTTAAAAAATCATTTTGCAAGTGATAACGGTAGTGTGTCTGGCAATATTTTGTATAATCAGACGCATATTGTTTAACAAGGTGGTGGAAGTTAAGTTGTAAGGCTTTGTGTAGATCACTAGAAAAAAACTTTTCGTACATCGGGGACATCGCTGTTTCCTCTTGCGACCTTTTGAATTCATGATCAGTATATCAAAATTATCTTAAGATAATATTAAGGAATGAAAAAATTGTGGGCTTTTTGCCGGGAGTATTTTATTTTTTTAATATATATAAACTCTTAAGCAACTGCAGCGCCTCGTGTAGCGGGTAGTCGCTGGTGGCGAGGAGCTGTTTCTTTTCTGCTTTGGTTGGTTGCTTATCCAACATGGACGTTTCATTTTCAAAATGGCCGTCGATGTCGTTTTCTCTGATGGGCCATGAAAAGGCAATGTCTTCTTTTGGTTGTTGTATTTTCAAGTTATCAACGACAATGTCGGGTTGAATGCCTTTCGCTTGGATGGAACGGCCGTTCGGGGTGTAATAAAGCCCGGTGGTTAATTTTATTCCAGTTAATTTATCGAGTTGAAAAATGGTTTGCACGGAACCTTTGCCAAAACTACGCTCGCCCATAATAATGGCGCGTTTGTGGTCTTGCAGAGCACCGGCTACAATTTCAGAGGCAGATGCGGAGCCTTCATTGATTAAAACAATCAGGGGTGCGCCATAGGCGATGTCGTTGGGCGATGAATAGAAAATTTTGTTCATTTCATCAACACGTCCTTTAATCGAAACGATGCTTTTTTTATCTTTCAGTTTTGGGTGATCTAAAAATAAGTCGGCGACTTCAATGCTGGAATCTAATAATCCGCCGGGATTATTGCGCAGGTCTAAAATTAAACCCTTGAGCTCTCCGTCTGATTGTTTTTTTAAAGATTGAACGGCTTGTTCTAATGTGGTTGCCGTTGTTTCTTGAAAATGTGTGATGCGAATATAGCCGAAACCTTTTTCGAGTAATTTACTTTTGACGCTTTTAACGCGAATGAGATCGCGTTTTAATATGATCTGTCGTGGTTTTTTTTCTTTTTTTCTGATGATGGTGAGTTTAACTTTTTCTCCTTTGTTGCCGCGCAGTCGTTGTGCGACTTCGGGCAGCGATACTTCAATCAAGGGTTTGTTGTCAATCGCAAGAATATAATCGCCGGCTTTGATGCCGGCTTTTGCGGCGGGGGTATCGTCGATGGGGGTGATGACTTTGACCATGCCTTTTTCTTGTGTGATTTCAATGCCGATGCCGACAAATTCACCCGATGTTTGTAGAGAAAGTTCTTTATAGGCTTCTTCATTTAGATACATGGAATGCGGGTCTAGTCCGGCTAAAATACCGGTAATGGCGGAGTTAAATATAGTTTGATCGCTGAGCGGGTTGACATAAAGTCTTTTAATTTCAGAAACGGCCATGCCAAAACGTTGAACGGCTTCAGTGTCCATTTGTTCCACGTGTTGTGCGGCGAACGAGGGAAAATGAAATGATATGCCGACCAAGAGGATGAGCAATAATTTTCGATACATAAATTTATCCTTCCATGAATATCTCCCTAAAATATAGCATAGGGTGAAAACCCTCGCTATACTTTGCGCAGCCAGAGGCCGGGGTTCGAAGGGGCGCCTTTATAACGGATTTCAAAGTAAAGGGCGTTTTGTTGAAATCCTCCGCTATTGCCGACCGTTGCAATCATTTGTCCCGCTTGGACGGCATCGCCCGTTTTTACGTATAAACTTTGGTTTCGGCCATAAAGCGATAAATAGTTATCACCATGTTTTATAATGGTGAGCAATCCAAATCCTCGTAACCAGTCGGCAAATACGACTTTGCCCGAAGAGATTGCGCGTACTTGTTGACCCGCGGGTGCTTTGATTAATATCCCGGTGCTGTGCAGTCGCCCTTGTGCGATGGGTTGATTAAAATGTTGTATGATTCTGCCGACAACAGGCCATGGTAGTTGCCCACGCATTTGTCGAAACGGTTTTCCGGGCGCGCGAATGACCACCGGTTGTGCGGCAATCTGCGCAGCAATCTGTGCGGCAATCTTTTTAATAACGGTTTCGAGTTGTGTTTTGTCTTCGTATAATTTATTGAGTTGTTCATTTTTACCTTGAATTTTTTTATTTGTTTCGTCGAGCAATTGTTTGCGCTGTAATTCTTTTTTGCGCAAATCTTGTTTTTGTTGTTGCTGTTGTTGATAGGTTTGGTTAAGTGTTTCTGTGCGTTGTTGAATGTTGGTTTCGTTTTCATTAATTTTTATGACCAACTGTTTGATGGATTGTATCGCTTGTAATCGAGCGCGATTAATATATTGATAATAGTTTGCATAACGACTAAATTTTTCGGGGTTTTCTTGGTTGAGCAATAATTTAAGATAAGGTTGGTTGCCCAGCAGATAAGCGTTGCGAATTTGAGCGGCCAACAAGGTTCTTTGTTTTTCAAGTTGCGATTGGTATTGATTATTTTGTTGTATCATTTGGGCTAATAATTTTTTTTGTTCTGTCAGTTGAGTTTGCGTTGATTGAATGTTTTTTGCTAATACGCCAATCGAGATATCGGTTTGTTGTAAATTCTTTTGCAACGTTTTGGATTGGGATTGAGCAGTGAATAAATCTTTTTTGAGTGTGTGAATTTTTTGAATGACACTATTCAACGCGTTTTGATGCGCGGTGGCCAGGTGCGTGGTTTTGGCGAGACCGGAGTTCATGCAGAGTGTCAGGCTGATGAGACAAAATAGTTTTACAGGTGGTCGCATATCGTTCAGCTTTTTGAATGGGTTAACTCATGTCATCATAATCGAATTCGCCCAAAATTTTAACTCTCTTTTTTGCATGAAACACCCGCCTATTTTAGCAATATTTTGATAAAATAGGTGGGTGTTTTGTCAATTTTATGTTATATTAAGATCATGAGTTAATAATTTAAGGGTTATAACATGCTCAAAAGAGATCTTATGCAATCTCTGGAAGCTTGGCGTCAAGCGGATCCACATAAACCGATTTTACTTCGGGGAGCTAGGCAAGTAGGCAAATCATGGTTGGTACGTGAATTTGGCAAATCCTTTTCTCATTTTGTTGAAATTAATTTTGAGAAACAGCCAGAGCCCAAGTTATTTTTTCAACAGGATCTTGATGTGCGAACGTTGATTGACAAGCTTAGCCTGTATACACAAAAAATTATAAAACCCAAAGAAACGTTATTATTTTTTGATGAGATTCAAGAATGCGAACGAGCCATTATTGCATTACGTTATTTTAAAGAAGAAATGCCTGATCTACATGTTATTGCAGCGGGATCATTAGTTGATTTTGCATTGGAAACAACCGGGGTACCCGTGGGTCGCCTGAGTTATTTATTTTTGCATCCCTTATCATTTGCAGAGTTTTTGACAGGCATCGGTCGGCACGATTTAAGAGAGTATGTTTTAACACAACCCATTGACGCCGTTTTCCATCAACAATTATTAGAGCACGTCAAAGAGTATTTTTGGTTGGGGGGCATGCCGGAAGTGGTAGAGACTTGGGTGCGCACGCATGATGCCGATCGGTGTCAAGATATTCAAGGTGATATTATCAACACATATCAACAAGATTTTGCGAAATATATAAAACGTTTTCAATTGGACAAGTTGGATAAAGTATTTAATGCGATACCAACGCAATTAGGGCAAAAATTTGTGTATAAACAAATGGATCCAGAGATGCGAAGTAATGTATTAAAAACGGCATTACACGCGTTGCAAAAAGCGGGGGTCATACATATAGCTTACCATACCACTGCACAAGGACTTCCGTTAGCAGGTAGTCGGAATGAAAAGCGATTTAAAGTATATTTTTTAGATATCGGTTTGGCGCAGCGTTTGCTTGGCGTATCACGAAGAGATTTATTAACGGTGCCGATGAATGTAAAATATTTGGGCGGCATAGCAGAACAGTTTGTGGCTCAAAATTATATTGCCGGGTCATCGGCCAAACAATCCGCAGAACTCTATTATTGGCATCGTGAAGAAAAATTCAGCAATGCCGAAGTTGATTTTGTTTTTTTAAAGGGCGGAGACATTATTCCAGTTGAGGTGAAATCAGGGGCGACTGGTAGTTTAAAAAGTATGAGACTTTTTCTCGAGATGCATCAACAATCGCCTTATGGGTTACGCGTATCAGAATTACCGTTTTCTATACACAAGGATTTACATACCATTCCGTTTTATGGAATAGAAGCCTGGTTAAAACAATAATTATATTATCCTCAGCTCAGAGGTAAGCTGGTATTCTTTATATTGATCCTCAGCTCAGGAGGTAAGCTGGTATTCATTGTTAGAATGGCATTTGCCAGAAATAATGGTGAATTGTTTAGAATCAGATGAACGTTTTGCGTCCTCTGAGCTGAGACCGACTTGTTCGCATGAGTTTGGAG
>JBBTCW010000076.1:0-18594 GCA_038043025.1 Pseudomonadota bacterium
TTTGAACTTTTAGCCTTAGTGGCTCATAGTGCCTAATTTTGGCGGGAATTTAGGGAGCTGGAATACATTTTTTTATCGTACTTAATATTTCCATAAGAATTTTATGGTATAGTGCCTAAAAAAAACAATGGGAGTATGGATATGATAGATCGTCAAAAAGTGAAGAAAAAATATGATTTGCGTTATCGCCCTCACCTGCGTACGTTTTCAGCTGTCGGCAGTTGTTTGCTCGTGCTCGGTATTTTAGTGTTATTGGCTCTGGGCGCTATTATCTTTCCCGGATCGTTGGTTGCCTGGCCATTTTTGTTAAAAGTGGGTGTGGGCAGTATGTTGGGAGCGAGCGTGTTGAGCCTGGCTGCGGTGCGGCGAATGTCTTATCAAGCGAAACGGATGGAAGAAGCGCTGCGTGTTTTAAGGCAAGAGATAGATACTGTTCTGTACCAGAGGGATCAGAGCACAGATATGCAGAAATCAATAGAAGATTTTCTTTGCGGCTATTTAGTGAGAGACGTTACAGATACTTCAGAGAAAGTCGTGAAAAAATTTATAATGTATTTACTCACTCAATTTGATAAAAAAACTTCGGTGAAAGCGTTGGGTGAGATGTTATTGCAAGATGCACTCGATCGCGGTGAACAGGAGAGGGATGAATGTCTTTCGCGAAGACTCCTAGTAGGTAGCTCGTTAGCAGTCATGAATTTTGAACAATGGGAGAGAGAGGGTCGCCAACAAGCTAAAACATCCCAACCTGCAGAATTCGGCGGCACCAGCGCAGCGATTAATATAGGCTTGGGAGGAGGAGGCGTGAGTGGTGAGCCGGTAGATCATTATGCACAGGAGGGTACACCGTTACGGTTTGTTACAGAAAGGTCGTATCCAGTAAACTATCGGGGGATAAATCAGCAACACAACCCATCCAGCGTGGATTTTTCTTTGGGTGGATATAGCAGCGATAGCGAAAGGCTCAGTATGGGGGAAGGAAATTAAAATTATAATCCTGGCACCCAATATGGCACCCAATATGTTTTATTTTGGGAAAAACCACTTTATACTGAGAGAATATTGAAAAGGAGTTTGCTACATTGATTTGGAGATTTTTTAGGCAGTGCGTGGCTTTTGTTATAACAGTTGGTCGACGATTTTCGGATGATCGACTGACTTACTCTGCATCGGCATTGACGTATACGACGTTGCTGTCGTTAGTCCCATTAGTGGCAGTGAGTCTGGCGATTTTCAGTGCATTTCCGATATTTTCACAGGTCAGTGGCGAAGTTCAAAATTTTATTTTCCAAAATTTAATTCCGACTTCTGGTCAGGTCATTCAAAATTATTTATCACAGTTTAGCCAGCAAGCGGCTCAATTATCAGTGATTAGCACGATCTTTTTGATTGTGACAACGATCATGATGATGCTGACCATCGAGCGAGCGTTAAATGATGTGTGGCACATTCGTAGGCGTCGTCGTGGTTTGTCGGCGATTTTGCGCTATTGGGGAGTCTTAAGTTTAGCGCCCATTGCGATTGTGGCGAGTATCGCGGCGACATCTTATTTTGTGTCATTGCCGATTATTTTAGGAACGGCGCAAGCGCTGGGGCTTAAAGCAGCATTGTTGAAGAGCGTACCGATTCTTCTGACGATTTTAGTGTTTAGTTTGATTTACGTTGTGATTCCGAATTGTCACGTGCCGGTGCGTTATGCGCTTTTAGGTGCTATCGTGGCGACGATTTTATTTGAAATCGCGAAACGCTTGTTTGTGATTTATGTAACGCGTGTAGCGACGTATGAATTGATTTATGGTGCGCTTGCTGTTATTCCTATTTTTCTATTATGGGTGTATTGTTTGTGGGTGATTATTTTATTCGGCGCACTGATGTCGAACATTTTAACGACGTATTATTTTACAGCGGCGTTGGGTGAAATCGATGGGTTTACGCATGCCTTTTTGTGGTTAGGTTTTTTGTGGCAAGCGCAACAAGCGGGAAAGGGCATTACCTTTAAGCAATTACAAAAATGTTTGCCCGGAAATTATAAAGTGCCGGCAGATGTGCAGATTGAACAATTGCATCGATTGCATTTAGTGGAATATACGGAGCATCGACAATATTTATTATCGCGCGACTTTTCAAAAATGACGGTGGGTGAATTATATGATATTTTGCCGTGGCGATTTCCAAAAATTGTGGACAGTCGGTTGTTTTCAGACAAATTAGAAATGTTGTTTAAAGCGGCGCATCAGTCCATTTTGGATACGTTAAATATTCCGCTGAGCGATGTATACGATGATTTTTTTAAGAATTCGAAGCAATTTTCGAATACTCAGCTCAGAGGTAAGCGAAGCGAAGCTTCGCGTCCTCTGAGCTGAGACCGACTTGTTCGCATGAGTGTGGAGCGTGAACCGACATGCCAGTGGCATGTCGCAGTCACGCGAACGACTGGCCATGGATGGCCATATCTTACAATCCTCAGCTCAGAGGTAAGCTGGTATTCATTGTTAGAATGGCATTTACCAGAAGTCATGATGAATTATTTAGAATCAGATGAACGTGTTGCGTCCTCTGAGCTGAGACCAGCTTGTTCGCATGAGCCATAACAGTGAAGCGTCCTCTGAGGTGAGACCGATTTAACCTCCATCGTCATTCCGGAATTGTTGCGCCGTTGCGCAACAATTCCGGAATCCAGAGAATCGAAGTGCGCAACTAAAGCGTTCCCTGGATCCCGGATAAATGCTTCGCATTTTCCGGGATGACGGTTTTTTTTTACGTCATTTCGACGACTCCGCGTAAGCGGAGGAGGGGAAATCTCGTGAATCGAAGTGTAATCGATGAGATTTCTCCGTCGTCCCGCACCTAACGCTCCCTCATTTCGTGCTATAAACTCATATCACAAATAGCGTTAGGTGCGGGACGACGAGAAATGACAAGCATGTTCTTTCAAAAACGCCATCACCTTATCATTATCAATCAGTTCCGCATCTTTCTTTGCGCGATTTTTATATTCAATTTTGCCTTGATCTAAATTGCGTTCGCCGATAATGATCCGATGCGGAATGCCGATTAAATCATGATCCGAAAATAATGTGCCGGCGCGTTCATTGCGATCTTCCAATAGCACTGAAAAGCCTTGTTCGGTGAGCTGTTTATATAATGATTCTGCGGCTAATTTAACGCGTGCGGATTTATACATCGCCATTGGAATGATGCTGATTTGAAAGGGAGCCAATTCATCGGGCCAAATAATGCCGTGCTCGTCGTGATGTTGTTCAATCACGGCGGCGACGGTACGTGAAACACCGACACCGTAGCAACCCATAAATAGTGTGACGGTTTGACCTTTTTCGTCGAGGACAGTGGCGTTCATTGCATCACTGTATTTTTTACCGAGCTGAAATACTTGACCCACTTCAATGCCTCGCGCCGTTTTTAAAATGCCTTTTCCATCGGGACTTTTATCACCTTCTTTTAAGCCAGCTTGTTCAGCAATTTCGATGTTTGCTGCATAGTCACCCTTGTCGCTATACAAAATGACATCTTCGCCTGCGTCGGCGAGCGCTTGAAATTCATGCGAAATATTTCCACCGATGGAACCTGTCGTCGCAGCGACAGCACGGAATTTCAAACCGCAACGTGTAAAGATGCGCGTATAAGCATCGTACATGATTTGATAATCTTCTTTGAGTGATTCTTCCGTGAGGTTAAATGAATAGGCATCTTTCATTAAAAATTCACGGCCGCGCATCACACCAAATCGTGGGCGAATTTCATCGCGGAATTTGGTTTGAATTTGATAAAGCGTCATCGGTAATTGTTTATAGCTTTTGATTTCGCGACGAGCTAAATCGGTAATGACTTCTTCATGCGTCGGGCCATAGCAAAATCGATGTTCATGTCGATCGGTGATTTTTAAAAGTTCATTGCCGTATTTTTCCCAACGTGCAGTTTCTTCCCAGAGCTCAGCCGGTTGAATGGACGGCATTAAAAATTCTTGTGCGCCGGTTTTATCCATTTCTTCCCGGACAATGCGTTCGACATTTTTTAAAACGCGAAAACCCAAAGGCAGCCAGTTATAAATGCCAGACGCAAGTTTGCGAATCATGCCAGCACGCAGCATGAGCTGATGGCTCACTAATTCGGCATCGGCCGGCGTTTCTTTTAAGGTCGCTAATAAAAAATGGCTCGTACGCATAAGACAACTCCTGAATTTTGATGAGAGCATTCTAACGAGTAATTTCTGTAGGGGCAAGCTTTCTGGATTGATCATTGAGCTCTGAGCTGCTCTAAGCCAGGCTGTGTCTAGCTTAGAGCAGCTCAGAGCTGCAGGGTTTTTTGTATGCCAATGTTTTGCAGAAATATGTTATCGTGCGAAATGACTAATAATGCGCCTTGGTAATGTTGTAGTGCAGATTCAAGTGCGGTAGTGCTTTCCAAATCTAAATGATTCGTGGGTTCATCTAAAATTAATAGTTGCGGGGGGGTGTTTGAGGTCAGTACACTGGCGAGCAGTGCACGTAATTTTTCTCCGCCGCTTAAGCAATCAACCATTTTTAATGCCTCTTGGTTTCGAAATAAAAAATCGGCCAGGTTAAATCTTGCGTCGCGTTCGTTAATATCTGGATTCAGTTTTAAATAATTATCTAAAATCGTTAAATGATGATCGAGCAATTGTACTTGTTGGTCGGCATAACAAATTCGTGTCGTGCCAACTTTGATTTTGCCAGAAGTTGGCTGTAAAACCCCTTGTATGAGTTTTATTAATGTTGTTTTGCCGCTGCCATTGTTGCCTTTAATCGCAATTCGTTCAGGACCATACATGGAAAAATTTAAATTTTTAATAATTAAGGGCGCATTTTTTTGATAAGCGAAGGAAACGCTTTCCATATCAACAATTAATTTATGAGTTGGCACGTTTGTTTTGGGGAGTTCGATTTTAATTTGATTTTCGATGGCGATATTTTCTTTTGCGGTGGATAAATCTTCTGTTGCTGCGTCTAATAAGCGTTTTTCGCGAATAGAAAGCTTGCCCTGTGTTTTTCCGCTGCGCTCTTCCATGCTATCTAAGATGAGTTTGGATTGACTGCCGGTTTTTCGGGCGCTTTTTCCTTTGCGGGCGCGTTGCGCGAGTTTTTCTTGTGTTTGTTGAATGGCTTGTTTGGTTTTGTGGAGTGCTTTTTTTGCATCTTGTAATTGTCGTATTTTTGCTTTTTGTTCTATTTCGTGTTGCGCAACATAGGCTGTGTAATTTCCGCCATAAATTTTAGCGCCCAGTGGGGATAATTCAAGAATTTGATCCATGAGTTCTAATAATTGTCTGTCATGACTGATAATGATCAACCCTTTATTCCATTCAGATATGGCTTGATAGAGCCATTGTTTGCCTTGTGCGTCTAGGTTGTTGGTGGGTTCGTCTAGTAGTATCATGTCCGGTTTATCGTAAAATAATTTAGCTAGCCATACGCGCGTGATTTCGCCGCCGCTTAAGTCCTGTAATTGTCGGTCTAGCGAGAGATTGTTAAATCCAAAGCGGTTTAATTGTGTTGTAATATTTTCGGAAACAGACCAGTCTTCATCCAGTGTTTCAAAATCTTCAATCTTTGTGCTGCCATTAGAAATGTTTTCTAATGCGATGAGTTTGTCTTTGACTTCAAAGATTTCAGCAATGGTTTGTTTAAAATAAGGCGTGAAATTCTGGGGGCAAAAGCCAAGCAGTCCAGTTACTTTGATAGAACCAGAAGTAGGTTGTAACATCCCCGTGATCAACTTGAGTAAAGTTGACTTGCCGATGCCATTTTTGCCCACGATCGCTGTTTTTTCATTGCTAAATGCCAATGAAAGATCGCTGAAAATAGCGTTGCCATCGGATGTTGTAAATGTAAGCCGTTGAATGATAATTTGAGACACATTAAAGCTCCTGTTGCTGTGAAAAAATAAATGAGAGCTTTAATTGCGCATTGACGGAGTACCTTTTTTTGTCATTAAAATCGATATAATCGATATCTAGTGTAGCATATAAGCGAGCATTTATGCTATGTCAACAAGCTCTGAGCTGCTCTAAGCCAGGCTGTGTCTAGCTTAGAGCAGCTCAGAGCTGCAGACTATATTTCTTGTTTCACGAGTTGCCACAAAACCCAGTCGAGCATCGGGGTCGGTAAAATGCGTTTGAGTATTGCAAAAAGATGCGCAGGGACGCCGACGTAATAACGCGCTTTCGGCTGTTGGGATTCGAGTGCACAGAGTAATTTTTTGTAAACGGCTTCGGGTGGCAAATAAAACGGGGTCTTTGATGCGATTTTGAAAAAGTCATCCATCATTTTTTTGTAGGTTTCTTTGTATCGACTGTCTTCATGATTAATATTTTTCAAAAAATTTTCTTTTGCATTTTCCCGAATTTTCGAATAAATCGGCCCGGGTTCGATTAATGACACATAAATCTTTGATTCACGTAATTCTTGTCGCAATGTGTCGATAAATCCTTCTAGCGCAAATTTTGATGCGTTATATGCGCCGCGTAATTGTAATGTGACATAACCTAATAATGAACCGGTTTGAATAATGCGGCCGTAACCTTGTATTCGCATAATTTTGACGGTTTGTCCGATTAATTCCATCGGTCCAAACACATTGGTTTCAAATTGTTGGCGAATCGTGTCGCGCGGTAAATCTTCAATGGCGCCTGGATACGTGCAACCGCAATTGCTAAATAATGCATCGAGCGGTGTTTTCGCGATAATGGTTTCGAGCGTTTGTTTGATGGCCGCTGAATCATTAATGTCGAGAGCCATGGCTTCTACGCCCAGCGCGTTTAATTTATTGAGATCAGCTGTTTTGCGCGCGGTGGCAAACACCCGATAGCCTTTTTTATGCAATTGTGTTGCAGCGGCAAAGCCAATGCCACTGCTGGCGCCGGTGATTAAAATAGTTTTTTGGCTCATAGAGTATTTCTTTTGTGTTCAGTTTATTTTCGTTATAATTGGCGATTCTAACGAAAATAACAGGAGAGTGAAATGCCCATTTACGAGTATCAGTGTGAAAAATGTGACCACAGATTGGAGATAATGCAAAAAGTGAGCGATAAACTGCTGACAAAATGCCCAAAATGTGATCAAAATGGGCTAAAGCGCTGCATTTCATTGACGAGCTTTAGATTAAAGGGTAAAGGTTGGTACCAGACGGATTTTAAAGAAAATAAACAAACGGAAGTCAAACCAGAGAAACCAGCTACACAAGACACAAAACCGGCTATAAAAGAGAAGTCGGATAAAAGTAAGGAATAGATATTATGATGACACATGCGCGGCGTTATTTATTTGCCGGATTATTATTTTGGGTGCCGGTTTGGGTGACCTTTTTGGTGATTCGATTTATTGTGCAATTGTTGGATCAGAGTTTGATGTTGTTGCCGCAAGCGTATCGGCCGGAACATTTTGGCGTTACTATTCCTGGATTAGGATTGATTTTTACAATTGTTTTATTGTTTTTGACTGGCTTGATCGTCACGAATTTTTTAGGGGCGTATCTTTTAAGAGTGTGGGATCATTTAATTGGACGAATTCCGCTCGTGCGCTCCATTTATTCGGCCGTTAAAACGACGATGGAAACCATGTTTAGCTCAAAAGGGCGCGCATTTCGCAAAGTGTTATTAGTAGAATATCCGCGCGAAGGCATGTGGAGTTTGGCCTTTCAAACAGCGGAGGCAAGCCGTGCTATTAAAGAAAAAACACAATCTGATATGGTCACCATTTTTATTCCGACAACGCCAAATCCGACATCCGGTTTTTTGATGATGGTGCCTAAACAAGAGGTGCGTGAGTTGGATATGTCGATTGATGAGGCGTTAAAAATGATTATTTCGTTAGGCGTCATACAGCCTAATCTTCCTATTGAATTTGTGGAGCAAGTCGATGCGTAGTCAATATTGTGGAGAAGTGAATGAACGATTAGTCGGAAAAACCATTATATTATGCGGCTGGGTGCATCGTGCGCGCAATTTAGGTGGCATGATTTTTTTAGATTTACGCGATCGTGCAGGGATTGTGCAAGTGGTTGTGCATCCTGAGCAAAAAGAAATTTTTAAGCTTGCGCAAACGATCCGTAATGAATATGTGTTGTGTGTGACAGGAAAAGTCAATGCGCGTCCGAGTGACATGATTAATACAAGAATGAAAACGGGTACCATTGAAGTAGAAGCCGCCGAGATTAAAATTTTAAATACGGCCGAGCCACCGCCATTCGTGTTAGATAATTATGTGCCGGTGAGCGAAGACGTGCGATTAAAATATCGCTACATCGATTTGCGTCGCGCCGAGGTTTTTCATCGAATTCAATTTCGTAGTAAATTAGTTCGAGCCATGCATAATTTTTTAGATGATCATGGTTTTTTAGAAATTGAAACACCACATTTAACACGCGCAACGCCGGAAGGTGCGCGCGATTATTTAGTGCCGAGTCGTGTGCAGCCGGGGCATTTTTATGCGTTACCGCAGTCGCCGCAGTTGTTTAAGCAGTTATTAATGATGGGTGGAGTGGATAGATATTATCAATTAGCAAAATGTTTTCGCGATGAAGATTTGCGCGCGGATCGTCAGCCGGAGTTTACGCAGCTGGATATCGAAATGTCTTTTATCGAAGAAGAAGATGTGATGCAGCTTATGGAAACCATGATGCAGACGCTCTTTAAAGATTTATTGAACGTGGTATTGCCTACGTTTCCACGCATGACGTACGCAGAAGCCATGCAAAAATATGGTTCTGACAAACCGGATTTGCGTATTTCATTAGAGTTAGTGGATGTGGCTGATTTGCTCAGAACAGTTGAATTTAAGGTTTTTGCGAGTGTTACAAATGATCCGAATGGTCGCATCGCCGCATTGCGTGTGCCCAAGGGAGTGACGTTTAGTCGAAAAAATATTGATGATTATGAAGCGTTGGTGAAAAAATTTGGCGCAAAGGGTTTGGCGTGGATGAAGGTCAATGACCTTAATGATGTGCAGTCGCCGATTAAAAAGTTTTTGTCGGATGAAATCATTCGCGCTATTTTAAAGCGCGTCGGTGCGCAAAAAGATGATATCATTTTCCTTGTTGCGGATAATTATCGCGTGACGAGTGAATCGTTGGGCGCCTTGCGAGTTCACGTGGGCGAGAAGGATGCGTCTGCATGGAAGCCTTTGTGGGTAACGGATTTCCCCATGTTTGAACAGGTTGATGGTCATTGGCATTCGCTGCACCATCCATTTACAGCGCCGCAAGATATGAATCATTTAGCGCATGGTTTGTCGCGCGCGTATGACATGGTGTTAAATGGTTCTGAGCTTGGCGGCGGATCGATTCGTATTGATAATATTAAAACGCAGCAGGCGGTTTTTAGCTTGTTAAATATTTCAGAAAAAGAAGCGCGAGAAAAATTCGGCTTTTTGTTAGAAGCGTTAGAATATGGTTGTCCGCCGCATGGTGGTATCGCGCTCGGAGTAGATCGCATTGCGATGATGATGACGGGCGCCTCATCCCTTCGTGATGTGATTGCCTTTCCTAAAACAGCGACGGCAAGCTGTCTCTTAACCCATGCGCCTTCAACGGTTTCAGATGAGCAGCTAAAAGAATTACATATTCACGTCAACACGAAGGAGTAATCATGTCGGGTCATAGCAAGTGGAAAAATATTAAATTTAAAAAAGCGTTACAAGATAAAAAACGCGGCAAGTTATTTAGTAAATTAATTCGAGAAATTACGGTGGCCGCGCGCGTCAGCGGTGATGTTGCAACCAATCCACGATTGCGTTTGGTTATTGATAAAGCATTGTCTAACAACATGACGCGCGATACGATTGATCGCGCGGTCAAGCGCGGGTCGGGTGGCGATGAGGGTGCTAATTTAGAAGACGTGGTGTATGAAGGGTATGGTGCCGCGGGCGTAGCGATTTTAGTGGAGGCGATGACGGATAATCGTACGCGCACAGTTGCCGAGGTGCGTCACGCTTTTAGTAAAGCGGGCGGCAATATGGGTGCGCCGGGTTCAGTGGCTTATTTATTTTCGAAGCGCGGTGAAATAATGTTTGCGCCAGGATGTGATGAAGATAAAATTATGGAAGTGGCCATTGAAGCGGGCGCGGATGATGTGCTCACGCATGATGATGGCTCGGTGGAGGTGATTACAACGGAAGATGCTTTTTCCGCCGTGAAAGATGCGATGGAAAAAGCCGGATTGACACCGGCACATGCGGAAACGACGATGCATGCGGCGACGCAAGTCCCTGTCGATAAAGAAACGGCAGAAAAAGTATTGCGTTTGATTGACATGTTAGAAGATTTAGATGATACGCAGGAAGTTTATTCCAATGCAGATATGCCGGATGATATATATACATAACTCAGCTCAGAGGTAAGCTGGTATTCATTGCTAGAATGGGATGAATGAGGAAGAAAACGGATTTTTTAGAATCAGATGGACGTGTTGCGTCCTCTGAGCTGAGCCCAGCCTGTTCGCATGAGTGTGGATAATTAGTTGATCTTAGCTCAGAGGGTGAGCACGAACCGACATGCCAGTGGCATGTCGCAGTCGTGCGAACGACTGGCCATGGATGGCCAGGCTGGACAATCCCAGGGATGGAGGGGGAATACGTTTTGCGTCCTCTCCGCTGAGAGTTTTGTCATCCCGCGGCTTGACCGCGGGATCCAGGAAATTTATATTAAAGATTGTAATAACGGAGTACCGTTATTACAATCACTGGATACCGGCTTTCGCCGGTATGACGAAAGTCTGGATGCCGCGGTTAAACCGCGGCATGACAAAGAAGCAAAAGCTTCGTGTCTTCTCCGCTGAGACAAATAGGAAGTAGATTTTTATTTATGATAATACTCGGCATCGATCCAGGTTCGCGCTTTACCGGTTACGGCGTTCTCGAAAGCAACAATAAAAAAATAAACTATGTGGCGAGCGGTTGTGTGCGTATTGTGGCGAATACGACGGCACAAAAGTTGCAGCAAGTATTTGCGGGTATTCGTGAAGTGGTTGCGCAGTTTAAACCGGATGTGGCGGCGATCGAACAAGTGTTTATGCATCGCAATGTCAATTCCGCCATTAAATTAGGCCAAGCGCGCGGGGTGGCGATGGTGGCTGCGTCGCTTGACGGGATGCCGGTGTTTGAATATTCGGCGAAACAAATTAAACAAGCGGTCGTGGGTTATGGCGCAGCAGATAAAAATCAAATGCAGCAGATGGTGAAAATATTATTAAAATTATCCGATGTGCCGCAAGAAGATGCGGCGGATGCCTTGGCGGTTGCGATTTGTCATAGTCATTCAATGGTATATTGAGACTATTGTTTTAGTGGAGGGAGGTATGAACCGAAAAAAAATCAGCAGCGGTGACACGACGTGCCGTGATATTACTGTTCATTCTTCGGCCGCAGAATATTTGACCTTTGTGGCATCCGGCGGTAATTCGGAAGCCTCTGTGGAAATGCGTTACGAGGATGAAAATATCTGGCTGACACAGAAGATGATGTCAACGCTTTATGATGTATCAGTTTCCGCTATTAATCAGCATTTAAAGCGTGTTTTTGCGGATAACGAATTGGAGCGGGGAGCAACTATTAAGAAATACTTAATAGTTCAAAGTGAGGGCAATCGGCAGGTACAGCGCGAAGTAGAACACTACAACCTTCAAGCCATCATCGCTGTTGGTTTTAAGATCGAAAATGAGCGCGCGGTACAGTTTCGTAAATGGGCGAATCAGATTGTCAAGGATTACACCATTCAGGGTTGGACAATGGATGTGGAGCGCCTTAAGCACGGCGGTAATTTGACAGATGAATTCTTTGAACGCCAGCTTGAGAAAGTTCGCGAAATCAGGCTTTCTGAACGCAAATTTTATCAAAAGATTACAGATATCTATGCGACAGCTTTGGATTATGATCCCTCCGCTACTGCAACCAAACGATTTTTCGCGGCTGTTCAAAACAAGTTACACTTCGCCGTTCACGGTCATACCGCGGCAGAAATTATTGTCGATCGAGCCGATCACAGAAAAACAAATATGGGGCTGATAAATTGGGATGGTGCCCCGCAAGGAAAAATTCATCAATACGATGTTTCTGTCGCTAAAAACTACCTTTCTGAGTTTGAGCTTGGACAGATGCAGAGAATTGTTTCAGCCTATTTAGATATGGCGGAAATGCAGGCTATGAGAAAGATCCCCATGACAATGGAGGATTGGGAGGAACGTTTGGGAGGATTTTTGAAGCTTTGGGATCGGGAGATTCTGCAGGATGCCGGAAAAGTAACGGCAGAACTTGCTAAAACTCACGCTGAAAGCGAATTTGAAAAATACCGTATTATTCAGGATCGGCTTTTTGAAAGTGATTTTGATCGGGTGCTTAAACAAATTGAGATGGCTCGAGAGAATGAAAAATACTAGGAGCATTTATGATCGGACGATTACAAGGCATTATTGTTGAAAAGCAACCACCGCAATTATTGCTGGATGTGAACGGTGTGGGCTATGAGCTCAATGCGTCGATGAATACGTTTTATAAGCTGCCTGAAGTAAATGAGCGAGCGACACTGTATACCCATTTAATTGTGCGCGAAGATGCGCAATTGCTTTACGCATTTTATGATATGCGCGAACGTGAATTGTTTCGACATTTAATTAAAATTAGTGGCGTCGGTCCAAAATTAGCGATTACTTTGTTGTCAAACTTGGAGCCCGACAGTTTATTGCGCGCGGTGGCGAATGAGGATATCAATAGTTTGACACGCATTCCGGGTATTGGTAAAAAAACCGCGGAGCGTTTAATGGTTGAAATGCGCAATCGATTAGAATCGATGACGAGCAAAACAAAATTTGCGGATGCGATTAAAGATAAACTTTTATCGAATAATCCCATCGACGATGCGGTCAATGCGTTAATTGCGTTGGGTTATAAAGCGCACGAAGCCAGCAAAGCCGTTTCTAAAATCGCGGATGCCAATTTATCCAGCGAAGAATTGATTCGTAAAGCGCTGCAGGCGATCGCGTGAATTATCGACATATCTATCATGCTGGCAATTTTGCCGATGTCGTCAAGCATGTCATTTTGATTGATTTGTTAGAGGCGCTTTGCGAAAAAGAAAAACCGTTTTGTTTTTTGGATACGCACGCAGGGGTTGGTATGTATAGCTTGCGTTCACCGCAAGTGGACAAGCAGCAGGAATATCAAAACGGTATCGCGCATCTTTTTGCTGATCCGCGGGCGAAACAGCCTGCCGTTATTGAAAAATATCTTGCCATTATAAAAAATTGTCATCCCGATAAAAACTTGCATTACTATCCAGGCTCCCCCTATTTTGCAAAAAAAATTATTCGTCCTATCGATAAAATGATTTTATGCGAATTACATCCGGACGATGCGGAGTCGTTAAAAATATTGTTTCAGGATGATACGCAGGTGGCTGTTCATCGCATGGATGGTTATTTGGCGATGAAAGCGTTTTTGCCGTTTCACGAAAAACGGGGACTGGTATTGATGGATCCTCCGTTTGAAAAAACCGATGAATTTCAGCAAATTCTATGTGCGTTGACGAGAGCGCTTTCGCGATGGCCATCAGGCAAATATATGGTGTGGTATCCTGTTAAAAATACCACGGTGGTTGACGCGTTTAATTGTGCGATAAAAAAATTAACGACGGCGCATATCACTATTCATTTTCAAAGACGCGATATGACCGATGCATTAAAACTGAGTCATTGCGCTATTTTAATTATCAATCCGCCGTGGAAATTGCAGGAAAGATTGGAAGATTCTATTCTGCCTTATTTGGGCGACGTGTTAGAGGCGAGTTGGGCGATTGATTGTTAGGGCGTTTAATTTTGTTTGACAGATCAATATAAATCTTTAAGATAGAAGTATCTTTCCAGATAAATTCTTTTCAACTTTCTTGAAAAATGTTCATTTGCTCCTTTTTTAGGTTGACATTTGTAGCCTATGGGCTACAATAAGGATTATGTGTGGAATTAAGAATTTATGAGACAAAGGCTAGAAAACAGCCATTTCTTAAGTGGTTTAAGCATCTGAAAGACTCTGTGATTGTTGACAGAATCCAGCAGCGAGTGGATGGCCTGTCAACGGGATATTTTGGGGATTGTAAGTATCTTGAGGCAGGTATTTATGAAATGCGATTGCATTTTGGATCAGGTTACAGAGTGTATTTTGCTCAACACCAACAAAGATTTATTTTGTTGTTAATGGGCGGTAACAAAAATACACAAAAAAGAGATATTGATAAAGCCAAACAATATTGGGCAGATTTTAAGGAGCGGTGTTATGATTAGAAGAAAACAGAAAAAACAATCCGTTGACGAGTTAACGGTAGGCTATGAGGCGTGGCTGGTAAACTCTTTGAAAAAGAAAAAAAGGGCAGCACAATATTTACAAGTGGCCTTAGACTCGTATCAAGAAGATGGTTGTGCGGATGTGTTGCTGCTGGCTTTTCGGCGTGTCACCGAAGCGCAAGGTGGCATTGCTAAATTAGCTGAGTGCGCACAACTCAATCGCGAAAGTTTATATAAAACTTTATCGGCTCATGGGAATCCCAAGCTACAGACGCTCGGTGTTTTATTGAAGGCGCTTGGGTTTCGTCTATCTATCAAACCAGCATAATCTGAAGATTTCCCCGCGGCTTGCCGCTTGCGGCGGGGATTTTTATTTTTCTCTCGATCCGTTCTGTGATTTCCGGTAGACTTAAATGATAAGGAGAGAAGTTATGCTCGAAAGCGATCGTTTGATAGTGACCGAAAATTTACCAGAAGATGAAGCCGTTGATCGTGCGATTCGGCCAAAAAAGTTAGCGGAATATATTGGGCAAAAGTGCGTCAAAGAACAGCTTCAGATCTTTATCGATGCGGCGAGGCAGCGCCAAGAAGCATTGGATCATGTATTAATTTTTGGTCCACCGGGACTCGGCAAAACGACGCTCGCGCATATCATTGCCAATGAGCTCGGCGTCAATCTCAAACAAACCTCGGGACCGGTGTTAGAAAAAGCCGGTGATTTGGCAGCCATATTAACGAATTTAGAAAAAGGCGATGTGTTATTTATCGATGAAATCCATCGATTGAGTCCCGTGGTCGAAGAAATTTTATATCCCGCGATGGAAGATTATCAGATCGATATCATGATTGGCGAAGGCCCGTCAGCGCGCTCGATTAAATTAGATGTGCCGCCGTTTACATTGATCGGCGCGACAACGCGCGCAGGATTATTGACATCACCCTTGCGCGATCGTTTTGGCATTGTCGAGCGATTAGAGTTTTATGATCACCATGAGTTGACACAAATTGTGACGCGCTCAGCGGCTATTTTAAATATGTCGGTTGATCCTTATGGTGCTACCGAAATTGCAAAACGGTCGCGTGGCACGCCGCGCGTAGCCAATCGGTTGTTGCGTCGCGTGCGAGATTATGCCGAAGTGAAAGCAGATGGCAACGTCAGTAAAGACATTGCAGATGCGGCGCTGAGTATGTTAGATGTCGATAAACATGGTTTTGATATGTTAGATCGTAAATTATTATTGACCATGATTGAAAAGTTTGATGGCGGCCCGGTCGGCGTGGATAGTTTAGCGGCGGCGATTAGCGAAGAGCGTGGTACGATTGAAGATGTGATTGAACCCTTTTTAATTCAGCAAGGTTTTATTAAGCGCACGTCGCGCGGCCGCATGGCGACAAAGCATGCGTATTTGCATTTTGGTTTAGCCTTGCCAAAAACACTTGAAACGCAGCCCGCGTTGTTTGAGGATGAGTGAATTGCGCCGATAAATGAAAAAATTGGATAGGAGACATCATGCGTTACATTATATTTTTTTGTGTCAGTTTATTTGTATTTCCCCTATTCGCCGATGTCCCTGTTGTCGATGCGAACGGGGGTAATGCCATGGCACAACCCAGCACCGGAATTGTGTCCGTTAATTCGCTCAATCCGATGATGACGCCAACATCAGATAATGCGGCAGAAATTACACGGCTTCAACAAAAAATTCAGGATTTACAAAATTTACTTCAACTGCAAGGAGAAGAGCTCGCGAAATTAAAACAACAACAAAATAATACGAGCGTTGTTGTTGATACGAATGCGGCGTCGGCCACCGATGTTGCAATGTCAGCCGGTAATCAAAAAGATCAGCAAGCCTATCAGGTGGCGTATCAATGGGTCCAAAATAAACAATATAGTGATGCGATTCCGGCGATGCAGGATTATTTAAAGCGATATCCAAAGGGTCAATATGCGGCAAATGCCAATTATTGGTTGGCGCAATTGTCGATGATTTCGGGCGAAAATGAGCAGGCACGCAATTATTATTTAGTCGTTGCTAAACAATATTCAACGTCGAATAAAGCGCCTGATGCCATGTTGCAAATCGGTTTATTGGCTTATGCCGACGAGAATTATCAGGAAGCGCAAGAGTGGTGGGAAAAGGTGGTTAAAAAATACCCAAAAACACCGGTAGCGCAGGTAGCGACGATGCGGTTACAAGCATTAAAGCAAGCGGGTCATATTGCTTGAGATTGCTTGAGATTTGGTTAAGAATTGGTAGTATAGCGATACTAAGAAATTCGTCATCTTGCGGTATGGCAAAAGCGTTGTGGTGGGGGCCGTTAGCTCAGTCGGTAGAGCAGCAGGCTTTTAACTTGTTGGTCGAGCGTTCGAATCGCTCACGGCCCACCAAATTTACGTTTTGTCAGGTTTTTTCAATCTTTTTTATCTATCAAGTATTGGCTATTCTATGGAAAAATTACATATTCAAGGCGGGATCCCATTGCGCGGAGAGGTGCATATTTCGGGCGCAAAAAATGCAGCTTTGCCGATTTTAACCGCTTCCTTGTTGGCTGATGAGCCTGTCAAAATTAAAAATTTGCCCCATTTACAAGACGTGACGACCATTATCGAGTTATTAGGATTGATGGGTGTGGATGTAACTTTAGATGAGTCTTGTGAAGTTGAAATTGATACTCGTAATATTTCATCGTTTATAGCGCCTTATGAATTGGTTAAGACGATGCGTGCGTCTATTTTAGTGTTGGGGCCTTTACTCACGCGGTATGGCAGTGCCGATGTTTCATTGCCGGGTGGGTGTGCGATCGGTACGCGCCCCGTTGATTTGCATATCAATGGATTACAAGCAATGGGTGCGGATATTATGCTGAAAGAGGGCTATATTCGTGCACGTGCGCCAGAGGGGTTGAAAGGGGCTTCATTTACCTTTAATTTGGTTACAGTGACAGGCACAGAAAACCTCATGATGGCGGCAGTGTTGGCCAAGGGGCAAACGGTGTTGCACAATGCTGCACAAGAGCCAGAAGTCATTGATCTGGCCAATTTTTTATTAATGTTGGGTGCAGATATTCAAGGCGCGGGCACTGATACTATCGTGATTAATGGCGTTGATCGATTGTCTGGTGGCTCTTATTCGATTTTACCGGATCGTATTGAAGCGGGCACTTATTTAGTAGCTGCAGCGATTACGGGCGGAAAAATTAAATTAACGCATGTGCGTCCTGATACATTGACCGTTGTTATTGAAAAATTACGATTGGGCGGTGCAGATATTGATGTGGGCGACGATTGGATTTTGTTGGATATGACGAACAAGCGACCCAAGGCTGTCGATATTATGACAGCGCCTTATCCAGGGTTTGCTACGGACATGCAGGCACAATTTTTGGCGTTGAATTCGGTTGCAGAGGGGGAAAGCCGCATCGTTGAAAACATTTTTGAAAATCGTTTCATGCATATTCAAGAATTACATCGTATGGGCGCAAAAATTCAGTTGCAAGGCAATACAGCCATTTGTCAGGGGGTTCCAAAATTAACGGGCGCGCCTTTAATGGCCACCGATTTACGCGCATCGGCGAGCTTGGTGTTAGCGGGCTTGGCGGCAGAAGGCAAAACCATTATTGATCGTATTTATCATATTGATCGTGGTTATGAACGCATTGAAGAAAAGCTGGCACAGTTAGGGGCGAAGATTAAACGGGTTTCGTAATACTCAGCTCAGAGGTAAGCCGATATTCATTGTTAGAATGAGATGAATGAGGAAGAAAATAGATTTTTTAGAATCAGATGAACGTGTTGCGTCCTCTGAGCTGAGACCGACCTGTTCGCATGAGTGTGGAGAAGCGAAAGCTTCGCGTCCTCTGAGCTGAGGGCTGTGTCATCCCGCGGCTTGACCGCGGGATCCAGTCTTTGTCATCCCGCGGCTTGACCGCGGGATCCAGAAATTTATATTAAAGATTATAATAACGGAGTACCGTTATTATAATCACTGGATACCGGCTTTCGCCGGTATGACGAAAGTCTGGATGCCGCGGTTAAACCGCGGCATGACAGAAAGTGTTATGTCATCCCGCGACTTGATCGCGGGATCCAGGGAACGCTTTAGTTCCGCACTTCGATTCTCCTGGATTCCGGACATTGTTGCGCAACGGCGCAACAATTCCGGAATGACGCTGGAGGTTAAGTCGGTCTCAGCTCAGAGGACGCTTCACTGTTATGACTCATGCGAACAAGCTGGTCTCACCTCAGAGGACGCAACACGTCCATCTGATTCTAAATAATTCATCATTAC
>JBBTCW010000077.1:0-27709 GCA_038043025.1 Pseudomonadota bacterium
TGTCGGTTCGCGCTCCACACTCATGCGAACAAGCTGGTCTCAGCTCAGAGGACGCAACGCGTTCATCTGATTCTAAATAATTCACCATTACTTCTGGTAAATGCCATTCTAACGATGAATACCTGCTTTCCTCTGAGCTGAGTATTATTCTACTTTTCCATGCAAAGCATCATAAATCTGCCGAGCAAGCGTTTGACTCACACCAGGCACTTTCGATAAATCTTGAACACTGGCATTTTTGACGCCTTGCAACCCACCAAAATGCGTTAATAACGCAAGACGACGTTTTTTGCCAATGTCTGCAATATCTTCCAAAATAGAATGACGCTGGTATTTATTACGTTTTGCGCGATGTCCCGTAATGGCAAATCGATGCGCCTCGTCGCGTATTTGTTGAATCAATCGAAACGCTAAGGAATCCATCGCCAAATGAAAGGGCTGCTGGGTATGTGAAAAATAAATGGTTTCTAACCCGACCTTGCGCCCTTCTCCCTTCGCAATGCCCATCAAAATAACGTCGTCCATTTGCAATTCTTCAAACACGTTCATCGCTTGCGTCAATTGACCTTTGCCGCCATCCACAATCACAATATCCGGCAACGGTTTTTCTTCTGTTTTTAATCGCGCATAACGTCGACGCATCGCTTGTTGCATCGCCGCATAATCATCGCCGGGCACTATATCATCAATATTAAAACGACGATAATCTTTTTTAATTAACCCACGATCCGTAAAGACGACACAAGAGGCAATCGTTTCAGCGCCCATCGTATGACTGATATCAAAACATTCAATGCGTTTTGGCGTGTGCGGCAGTTTACAAAATTCCTTTAAGTCTAATAACTTTTGGTGAATATCGGCATTCGTCGACAGGCGTGTTTGCAACGCTTGTTGTGCGCTGGAGAGCGCCATATTGATCCACGCGGCACGCGCCCCTTTTACCTGTTGTTTGATAGTGACCTTATGCTTCACCCTTGTATTAATCGCCGCACTCATTAATTTTACCTGATCAATTTTATCATTAACAATGATTTCATTTGGCATTTCTTCAGCAGACAAATTCAAATAATATTGCTGAACAAAACTCGTCAATACCTCGCATAAATTCGCATTAATATTGCGCTTTGGAAATAGCGTTTTACAGCCCAACACGCGTCCAAATCGAATAATTAAAATCGCGACACAAGAGACTTCTAATTTTTGCGCAATCGCAACCACATCAATGTTCGAATTTTGCACACGCAGCGTTTGCGTCTTTTGCATCTCGCGCAGCTCATGTATTTGATTGCGATAATGCAATGCCTCTTCGTATTGCAACTGTCGTGAAGCCGCGTTCATTCGCCGCGTTAATTCTTGGATAATTTCTTGATTTTTACCTTCTAAAAATAATTTAACATAACGAATATCATTCGCATAATCGTTTTGCGAAATAAAATTCACGCAAGGCGCCGAACAGCGGCCAATTTGATATTGCAAACAAGGTCGTGTGCGTGATCTGAAAAAAGTATTTTTACACGAACGAATGCGAAAGAGCTTTTGCAACAACATCACAGTTGACTTGACATAGCCGCCATGCGGATAGGGGCCAAAATAATGCGCCAATTCTTTGCGCGCACCGCGATAAAAAAAAAGACGCGGATAATCGTCTTGTGATAAAGCAATATACGGATAACTTTTATCATCTCGAAAGTCGATATTATAGTGCGGATGGTGTTTTTGAATTAAATCGGTTTCAAGCAATAACGCATCGCTTTCGGTTTGTGTCACAATGACGGCTATCGATACAATGTGAGCAACGAGCGCGATTGTTTTTAAATCTTGCCGTTTTTTTTGAAAATATTGCGTAACGCGTTTTTTTAGGTTTTTGGCTTTGCCCACATAAATCAAGCACCCTTCCCGATCAAACATCTGATAAACACCGGGGCAAGTGGTTAAGGTGGAAAGAAAATTTTTGTGGTCAAACATAATTTTATATATATCATGCCGGCAACAAGACTAGCTGCCCTCAACAATCCCCTGACGCAATGCAAGCAAGGTCAATTCGACATCGCTTTTAACACCTAATTTTTCGAACAAACGATAGCGATAGGTGTTAACCGTTTTGGGACTTAAGTGTAACGTGTCTGCGATAAGCTGCGGTTTTTCACCCTTCGTGATCATAATCATCACCTGCAATTCACGTTCTGATAACGAATCAAATGGTGTCGTATCTTTGCCTGCATAACGTTTTAATGCAAGATTTTGCGCAATCGAAGGACTAATGTAACGCTTACCCGCAAACACTTCGCGAATAGCACGAACGACTTCTTTGATATCACAATCTTTTGTAACATAACCGGAAGCTCCTTCTTCTAGTAAGCGCGTCGGAAAAATATCACTTTGACAAACCGTTAAGGCTAAAATTTTCATCTCGGGATTAATCCGAATCAACTTGCGCGTTGCTTCCATACCGCCCATACCCGGCATTTGTAAATCCATTAACACAACATCAGGCTGACACTCTCGTGCCAAACGCACAGCATCTTCACCCGTTTCTGCTTCTCCAACTACTTCAATGTCCGGTGCCTCGGACTTTAACAAGGCAATCGTTCCCTGACGAATAAATTTCAGATCATCCACGATCATCAATCGAATTCCCCTGGACATAATTTTCTTCCTTTTTAGTTAATTGAAGAACCTCATAAATAAAATGTTGGCGGAGAGGGAGGGATTCGAACCCCCGGAACCCTTGCAGGTTCAACGGTTTTCAAGACCGTCGCAATCGACCACTCTGCCACCTCTCCATTCTGCACCATTAATCCACATCTCTTTGTAAGCCAAAGCATACAGCAAAGTAATTCAGGAGCAAAGCAATTCTATTAAAAAACCTTACATAAAATAAGTATAAATCTCATCACATTTAATGCTAAACCTGAATATTCACATAAAAACAAATATGTAACTTATTGATTCTAATAATTCTTAGACAAACTAAGGGTCTGTCACAGAATAAGTGATACATTTAGCATCCCATCTGACAGGCACCTTTGGACGTTCTTCAATCGAAAAATAACTTACATAGTCCCTGCTATGTGCGTTTTTTTTCTCAATCAGAACGTCCAAATCTGCCTATCAGCTGGGCGCTAACTGCACCACTTATTCTGTGACAGACCCTAATAAAGCGTGGTATAATGTTGCGATTAATAACATCATGAGGTGAACTATGAACTTTCAAGAATCCTTAGTAAAACGCAATACATCGGTTTTAAGCGCCAACAGTGTATTGCGCAAAACATACGCTTTATTGTCCGTAACCTTGCTGTTTAGCGCCTTAGCAGCAGCATGGTCAATGACTTCTGGCGCTGCGCCCGTTAATCCTATCTTAATCATTATCGGCTATTTCGCTCTCCTCTTTTTAACATCTGCTTTGCGCAAAAGTCGCTGGGGAATCCTCGCTGTTTTTGCCTTAACGGGATTTATGGGATACACATTAGGACCCATTTTGAATTTCTATATCAATGGATTTAGCAATGGCAGCCAAATTGTTTTAACCGCTTTTGGCGGCACAGGTCTCATCTTTTTTGCTTTATCGGCTTATGCGTTAACCACAAAAAAAGATTTTAGTTACATGGCAGGATTTATCTTTGCCGCATTTATTGTGGCATTTTTGATGGGTATTTTAACGTTTTTCTTTCAATCACCCATTCTCATGACATTAATATCGGGTGCTTTTATTCTGATTAGCTCGGGATATATCTTGCTTCAAACCAGCATGATTATCAACGGCGGCGAAACCAGTTACGTCATGGCAACGGTGGGGTTGTATGTTGCATTGTTTAATATCTTTATAAGTTTATTACAGATCTTGTCAATCTTTGCAGGAAGACGGAATTAATTTTAACAGGTCTCTCCGGGCTCACTGAGTCCGGAGATTGAATCCGTTATATTACTGTCTGATTATTCATATACGGCTGCAGCACTTCCGGAATATGAATGCGACCCTCTTTGTCTTGATAGTTTTCTACAATCGCAATCAACGTACGACCCACGGCCAAACCAGAACCATTTAAGGTATGCACATATTCAGGTTTTTTGGTTTTGTGATTACGCCAGCGCGCTTGCATGCGGCGCGCCTGAAAACTTTCAAAGTTACTGCAAGATGAAATTTCGCGATAACAATTTTGACTCGGTAACCACACTTCTAAATCATAGGTTTTCGCTGCCGAAAAACCTATATCGCCTGCACATAAACTCATCACGCGGTACGGAAGTTTTAAATTCTTCAAGATACATTCAGCTTCTGAGGTCAACTCTTCCAATGCCGCATAAGAATCCTCTGGCTTCACAATACGCACAAGTTCAACTTTTTCAAATTGATGATGGCGAATCATTCCACGCGTATCTTTGCCATAAGAACCTGCTTCGCTGCGAAAACATGAGGTATAACAAACAAATTTTTCAGGCAAATGTTTTTCTTCAATAATTGAATCGCGCACAATATTAGTCACCGGCACTTCGGCGGTTGGAATTAAATATAACTCATTTTCGCCTTTCACTTTAAATAAATCTGCTTCAAATTTTGGCAATTGACCGGTACCAAAGAGCGCATCTTTATTTACTAAATACGGCACGGAAACTTCTGTATATTGATGTTCTTCAGTGTGTACTTCCAACATAAATTGAATGAGCGCACGCTGTAACTGCGCGAATTTTCCATACAAAACAACAAAACGTGACCCGGACATTTTGGCGGCAGTTTCAAAATCCATGAGCCCTAATTGTTCACCCAAATCGACATGATCTTTGGGTTTAAAGTCAAATTGAGGGATGTCACCCCACTTGCGCACTTCAACATTTTTAGTTTCGTCTAGCCCGGCAGGTACCGACTCGTGTGGCAGATTGGGTATATTCCATAAAAATTCATTGAGTTGATCTTGAGCTTGATTCAGCGCATCTTCAGCGGCCTTTAATTCATCACCTAGGCTAGCCACTTCAGCAAGTAATGGTTTAATATCTTTGCCTTTTGCTTTTGCCTGGCCAATCGATTTAGAGCGCTCATTGCGTTTGGCCTGCAAGTCTTCTGCTTGGATTTGGAATTTTTTACGCGCCATTTCTAAGCGCTGAAATTCGACCGTATCCAAATCAAACCCACGTTTTTTTAGCCCTGTTGCCACAACTGCTAAATTATCGCGCAAATATTTTACATCGAGCATACACAACATCCTTTGAATAAAATGATATAGCAGGAGTATAACAAAAGTTTTAAGCGAAATCTCAATCAATGCAGCAAATCAATAGCAGCTCAGCGCACGTAACAAGACAGCACCTGAAATCCTTGCTACGCCTGGCTTGCAGCAGCTCAGAGCACGTAACAAGACAGCACCTAAAATCCTTGCTATGCCTGGCTTGCAGCAGCTCAGAGCTGCGCGGATTAAAATATTGTAAGCCATTTGCCTACGCGCAGCTCTGAGCTGCTGTAAGCCAGGCGCAGCGTGGGTTTGGCCAGCTCAGAGCTACAAAGAAATATTTAATTTTCGTTATTTTATTCGAATTGATCTGACTATCGGAGGCCGCGTCAAAATCAATGCTGCACAAAATAAAAAATTACCATTAAAACAATCTCGATCAAAATGAGATAAACGATCACAGATTCAAGAAAAGTCGAATGACGATATTGCAATTGATTGGATAAAATATCAAAAAGATCCTGCAAAACATTTAACTTCTGGTTAAGCGCGGAAACACGTTGTTTAATATCAAAATATTTTTCGGTCATCAAATAATAAGAAGCGCCACTTGAATGTTCCCAAAAATATTCCGGAATATCTAAATATTCGCTCGACAAATTAATAGAGCTTTTATGTGAAAAAATCTCGCCCATCGCTTGAGAAATCATCTGTTTGCTGGCAATAATTTTCCCTTTTTCTGCTAATTGGCGAGGAATTTCTTCGAATTTTTTAATCAGTGCTTGTGTCATATCTTCGTAAAACTCTAATTTTGCCGACTGAGCCAAACCGTACGAAATCGCAAATTTAATGTCATCATCTTTCGCTTCCAATGAGATCAACTCCATATCAAAATGTGGCCCTATTGTTATTTCGGTTTGTTTCGCATAGCGAAATACATGAAAATTTTTCTCAATCTTATCCAATAATTGCGTTGCAAAAGAATTAATAAACGCCAACAACTCTTGTTCTCGCCGACGCAACATTCCCCAGCACACTAAGCAACCGTGATCAAAACAATAGGCTTCTACCGAAAGCGATTTGGAAAAAATATACAGCACTTTATTGCGATATAAATTAACCTTATAGCCCTCTTGTTTAAGCTTCGTCGCCAATAAGGCAATGGGATAATTGCGCGCCGCTACATATGAAACACATCGCATATTAAATCCTCTTTTTTACTGCTGTATTTACAGATGACAAAAATAATATCACAACTGAGAAAACAATCGACAAAATCATTAAAACTTTATTACTTAACACAATGACCTCCGGATAATGCACCAGTTGGCCGGTTGCATTTTTAAACAGCATCGCTCGAACGATCTGTAATACAGCAGAACATAATGTCACGCCAATAATCCGTCCAAAATTTCTAGAAAAAGCAGCTAATCCACTCGCCACACCTATTTTTGTAAAACTCACATCCGAGAAAGTTAAATAATTATTGGGCGATAAATAGATGCCCATCGCGATGCCAAGCAATGACTGCGATATCACAATAAATAGTATTGATGTATGCAAATTATACAGGCTGATCAAGGATAATGCAATAATAAAACCTATAACACCCACCTGCTGAAGCAGAATAAAACGCTGTGTTCGATCGCCCACATAACCACTCAATGGCGCAAATGCACCCACAAACAAAGGAGAAATTAACAAAAACAAACCCACTATCGCCGGGTAAAATAATTTAACGCTCATCAAATAATAAGGCAATAAAATTGAATTTATCATGAATATTAGATTCACAAAAAACATATTCACCGTGCCAAATAAAAAAGAACAAATTCTAAAAAGCGATAAGGCAATAAAAGGCATGAGCGCCGTTAATTCTCTTTTGATAAATAACGCACTAAACACAAAAAACAGGATAACAAATAAATAGGTAATATACCCCGCTTGCCATAGCTCCTCATGACTCAAAAGACCTAAAAATAACAATAAAGAAATCGCAAATAATCCCATCCCCGAAAAATCTATCTGCTCCTTCGTGGTTTTTTCATCTTGTTTTAAATAGATAAACGTCCCCAAATATCCCAACAAGCCTATGGGAATGTTAATATAAAAAATCGAACGCCATCCTAAAAATTGAATTAAAAATCCGCCTAAACTAGGTCCAACAATAGCTCCACACGCAACAATCATTGAATTAATACCTAACGCACGCCCCCGCAATGCTTTAGGAAACGTATGCATTAAAATGGCTTGCGTATTTGCTAATAAAAAAGAAGCTCCAATCCCTTGTATCACGCGAAAAAAAATGAACTCATGAATTTGCGTCGCAATGGAACATAAAAAAGAACCTATAATAAAAACAGCGATGCCAAACAGATAAGTTTGACGGCTAGAAAATACATCGCTCAACCGACCCGCAATCGGGATCATGAGACAGACAGCAAACAAATATGCCGTAATCAACCATTGAATAATCTGAAAGTTAACATCAAAATAATGAGACAGTATCGGTAATGCGACATTAATGACACCCGAATCAATAACCGCGAGTGAAACAACAAACGCCGTAGACAAAAAAATCATCCAAGGATTTGAAACGATTGTTCGTCGGGATAAAACAGACAACATGCCAATACTACCTAAACTCTATGCAGGTCAAAATATAACCACTCATTTACTCTCTATTTTGAGAAAAAAGCAACTATTTTTTTTAACTTCTTTTAAAAAATAAACCTAATATCGAGCGTAAAAAGCATTATAATTCGCTTGGGTTATAGTAACCCTAAAAAAGGAGAAAGACTATGAGTTGTTGTCCTAGCAAAAAAGGTGGTGATGACAAAGGAAAAGACAAAAAAGGGAAATAATCTTTGATTTGTCTTAACAATCCTGTTTAATAAAAACACTCTTAACTGAGTGATAACCATCGGACATTACGCGGCTGTGTTGCAGTTGCGTAATGTTTTTTTTATGTCCATTATGTTTATATTTTATCTAATTCGCGTAGTTTGGCGAGTTTTTCTTTGATTTTGATCTCAAGACCGCGATCAACAGGCTCGTAATAATGGCCTCGCGGCATCCCCTCAGGAAAATAATTTTCGCCCGCCGCATAAGCATTGGGTTCATCATGCGCATAACGATAATTTTTGCCATATCCTAACCCTTTCATGAGTTTTGTCGGCGCATTGCGAATATGTAACGGCACTTCTAACGTACCATACTCGTTGACATCATGCATTGCTTGTTTCATCGCAATATAAACCGCATTGCTCTTTGCCGTGCAAGCCATATAAACAAGCGCTTGTGCTAATGCTAACTCCCCTTCTGGGCTACCCAATCGTTCATACGCATCCCAAGCATTCAATGTTAACTGTAATGCACGCGGATCAGCATTACCAATGTCTTCACTCGCCATACGCACAATACGCCGAGCAAGATATGATGGATCACAACCACCATCTAACATGCGCGCAAACCAATATAATGCGGCATCAGGATCAGATCCGCGCACCGATTTATGCAGCGCAGAAATCTGATCATAAAAATATTCACCCCCTTTATCAAACCGTCGCCAACCGTGCCGAATAACTTCTTTTATAATATCTTCCGTTATCTCAATTTGATCTTTATCGGTGCGCGCAAAATCAATCGCGACTTCTAGAAAATTCAACGCACGCCGCGCATCGCCGTCAGCTGTTTGCGCTAACAGCTGACGCAAATTTTTTGGAAAATTAATTTTTTGCTCGCCAAACCCATTATTTTTATCTGTTAAAGCACGATCGATGATGTCTAGTATATTTTCTTCGGATAATATTTTTAACACATACACACGTGTACGCGATAACAACGCATTGTTGATTTCAAATGAAGGATTTTCGGTTGTCGCACCGATCAAGGTCACTGTACCGTCTTCAACATGCGGCAAAAAGGCATCTTGCTGCGCTTTGTTAAAGCGATGCACTTCGTCGACAAACAAAACGGTGGCTTGATTTATTTCGCGCGCTTGTTGTGCACGCGTCACAATTTCACGAATATCTTTAACGCCGGCTAATACTGCAGAAATCTGTTCGAAGCGCGCTTTCGCGCTGCCCGCTAAGATTTTTGCCAAGGTTGTTTTGCCCGTACCTGGCGGCCCCCAAAAAATCATCGAATGCAATAAACCATTTTCAATAGCGGCGCGCAAGGGTTTGCCGACGGCTAATAAATGTTCTTGGCCGACATATTCATTAATCGTTTTGGGGCGTAAACGTGCCGCTAAGGGCGCGAATGTATCAGATGTTTTATTCATGATTTCCCTGTCGTCTGGTCAATCACATCCACGCCGGCGGGAGCCTGAAAATCAAACATGATTGAATCTAATTTAGGATTAATTTGAACATCCGTAAATCGTATAACCGTATGCTGACCCAAAGAACTATCGAGCTGCATTTGCAATAATTGATCATCGTAAAATCCCAAAATAATATCGCCGAACAAGTCGTTTTTTTGTTTCGGTATTAAATCAAACCAATTACCATCTTTATAATGTTTGTCATAACTAATATTAAAATTATTTTTTAAATACGCATGCGAATGTGTCAATAAATACACCGGCGTTTGACTAATGCCCTCTTGTAAATTACGAACCGTCACTTGTTCCAAATCGGGCTCATAAATCCAAAGTTGTTGACCATTGGTCACAATGATCTGTTCCATCGGTTTTTGCACATGCCAATAAAATTTACCAGGACGCGAAATAGCCATTTTACCCGTGAGTTTTTGCAATATTTTTCCACTATCGCTCACCACTGTTTGCGAAAAATTCGCTTGCATGCTTGTGAAACTAGACAGACGATTTTGCAGATCGCTACCGGCGGACTGGGCAAAACCAATCGATTGAAACCATAATAAAAAAACAATAGCAACCATTTTTTGTTTCATAGCACGTTACCTAACTTGCGCAGCTCAGAGCTGCTGAAAATGGCATGGCCAAAACGCCCGCCACGCCTGGCTTGCAGCAGCTCAGAGCTGCGCGGATTAAAATATTGTAAGCCATTTGCCTACGCACAGCTCTGAGCTGCTGCAAGGCAGATGGAGCCTGGATTTGCGGAGCTCTGAGCTGCAATAAAAAAAATAAAAAAATTAATCCGATATCGGTGGCGGCGCTAGCACGTCGCGACTGCCGTTCACGCCCATTTCTGTGACAACGCCAGCGCTTTCCATGTCCTCTAACATGCGCGCTGCACGATTATACCCAATCTTTAAGCGTCGCTGTACATACGAAATCGATGCGCGACGTGATTCCGTTACAATCGCAATCGCTTGATCATACAACGGATCTTGCTCCGCTTCTTCACCCGGCTCACCATCTGTTATTTCAACTGGATTTTCTAAAATTTCTTCATGATAATCCGGCTCGCCTTGCGCTTTCAAATATTTCACCACACGGTGCACTTCATCATCAGCCACATAACCCCCATGCACACGAATCGGATGCGACGTGCCTGGCGGTAAATACAACATATCACCATAACCTAATAATTGTTCGGCACCCGATTGATCGAGAATCGTGCGCGAATCAATACGCGATGATACGCGAAAGGAAATACGCGTTGGAATATTCGCCTTAATCAAACCCGTAATCACATCCACCGATGGACGCTGCGTAGCTAAAATCATATGAATACCAACCGCTCGCGCCTTTTGCGCAATACGTGTAATTAATTCTTCTACTTTATAACCCGTCACCATCATTAAATCCGCCAATTCGTCCACCACAATGATAATGTTTGGCATGGTTTCTAATTTTGGCGGCTCTTCTGCATCCAGCGGCTTCATAACAGTATTAAGAAGCGGTTCGCCCTTGTCGCTCGCCTCTTTCACTTTTTGATTAAACCCCGCCAAGTTTCTAACCCCGACTGATGCCAACAATTGATAACGTCGCTCCATTTCGGCAATACACCATCGAAATGCGTTTGTCGCTTCGCGCATATCCGTCACCACCGGCGTTAATAAATGCGGCAATCCATCATAAATGGATAACTCAAGCATTTTGGGATCCACCATAATTAGACGCACTTGCTCGGGCGTGGCTTTAAATAAAATACTAAACAACATCGCATTAATACACATCGATTTGCCCGATCCGGTTGTTCCCGCAATCAACACATGTGGCATTTTTCCTAAGTCGACGACCACCGGATATCCGCTAATGTCCTTACCCAATGTCAAGGTTAAAGGCGAAAAGGCTTCTTGATAAGACGGCGTACTAAATAACTTCTTTAATCGAACAATCTCTCTATCCATATTCGGGAGCTCCAATCCGATCACGGATTTGCCCGGAATTACTTCGACAATACGTACGCTGCTCACCGATAACGATCTTGCTAAATCTTTAACCAACGATGAAATTTTACTCACCTTTAATCCCGGCGCTAACCGCAACTCAAATCGTGTAATCACAGGACCCGGATGTACACCAACAACGGTGGCCTCAACGCCAAAATCTGTTAAATGCTGTTCAATCTCACGTGATAACGATTCTAAATCCGCGGATGAATATTTTTTAAGATTTTGCTGCTCTGGCTCATCGAGTAATGATAATGGTGGCAACTGACCAGATTTTGCTTTAATCTCTTTATGTTTTTCAAAATTATTATTATTACTATTAATCAATGTATTGTCTGATATTTTTAATGCAATTTCATGCTCTATGCTCGGCGCCAATGGCTTAGATGGAATTTCTGCTTCTATTGTTTTTATAACGCGTTTTTTATCTCTCGCACGATCACGCCATGCTAAATATTTATAATGTAATTTACTAGAAAGTCTCGATATCTTTTTGAAAAATTTAAGCATTAAATTAAAAAATATTTTAGAAATACTGATCCATGACCAACCTGTGAACAAAGTAACCCCTATCAAGAAAAAAGCAGTCAATATTAAGCCCGTGCCATCTACGCTGAGTAAACCGATCAAATGCGCATCAATAAAATTTCCAAAAATACCGCCGAAGTGAACTAAATAATTTTTGTCATGAAAGGACTGATAGAAGTCAAATAATGCGCAAGCCGACAACAGGAACAAAATAAAACCACCAATGCGCCACAATTGATGAGACGCTGATGCACCCTCTTCCTCACTCGCTTTTTTGAACAAAATAAACCAGCCTGAACCGGCTAACAACACGGGCAAAATATAGGCCATATAACCAAACAATGAAATAAAAATATCAGCAACCCAAGCTCCTACACGACCGCCTGCATTTACAATCATACCGCCTGCACCAGATGTTGACCATCCTGGATCACTGCTGTGATACGTGCTCAACGCAACCAATAAATAGGCAGAAATGGCCAATAACAGTAGCCACACTCCCTCCCTCACGCGATTTTTTGCAGCCAACACAATCCCTTCTTGCTCATCGGATTGCTGTTTCCGAACTTTTGCCTGTTTTTTCAACACTCTCTCCACAAATATTTACAAAACAATTCTTTACTATATCATTAATCCAGAGCAGAGGTAATACCATGGCAACACATCATCGCTTGATTATTTTGGGCGCAGGGCCTGCAGGTTTAACAGCAGCAATTTATGCCGCTCGCGCAAATTTAGAACCCACATTGATCACTGGGATACAACCAGGTGGTCAATTAATGACAACAGCGATCGTTGATAATTGGCCTGGTGAAACCGATGGCATTCAGGGGCCGGACTTGATGGAAAACATGCTCGCGCATGCCAAACGACTCAATACAAACATCATTAACGATCACATCCAATCGACTCGCCTCAAATCGCATCCCTTTGAATTAGTCGGCGACACAGAAACCTACACCTGCGATGCATTAATTATCGCAACCGGCGCATCTGCAAAATATTTAGGATTATCGTCAGAAGAAAAATACAAAGGCAAAGGCGTATCCGCTTGTGCAACCTGTGATGGATTTTTCTTTCGCAATCAAAAGGTCGCGGTTATCGGCGGTGGCGATTCGGCAGTTACGGAAAGCTTATATCTTGCAAATATTGCATCTGAAGTCATCGTGGTACACCGCCGACATGAATTGCGCGCGGAAAAAACATTGGCGCATCAATTACAAAACACTAAAAATGTCACACTCGAATGGAATTCTGTTTTAGAAGAAATCTTGGGCGATGACAAGGGCGTGAATGGCATACGTCTCAAAAATGTTAAAACAAACAAGATAAAAAACATTGAATTACAAGGTGTCTTCATTGCAATCGGGCACACACCCAATACCCATATTTTTGAACATCAACTCGATATGAAGCACGGCTATATCACGGTAAACAGCGGCATCTCTGGTAATGCGACAATGACCAGCATCCCCGGTGTTTTCGCTGCAGGCGATTGCGCGGATAACATCTATCGTCAAGCCATTACCTCAGCGGGAACGGGCTGTATGGCAGCGCTAGATGCGGAGAAATATTTAGACCGTAGGTTGGGCTGAGCAGATGCATTCAACCCAATGAGTTGTTGTCATTTGAACGGCGATGTTCGACAGAAAACAGCGCAACATACTTTACCTTATACCTTGATCAGGTATAATATCCCCTTTCTAAACACGTTAGGAATTATCATGTCGAAAGGCGATCACATTGAAATGAAGGGAACCGTGACGGATGTCCTTCCCAACACCACGTTTCGAGTTAAACTCGAAAATGGTCATACCGTTACCGCGCATATTTCAGGGCGCATGCGCAAAAACTATATCCGCATTTTAAATGGCGATGACGTGATCGTTGAACTCACCCCTTATGATCTTTCCAAAGGCCGCATTACCTTCCGTGGTAAAGAGCGGAAAGAAGATAAGAAAGATTAATTAAATTAAACCACCGTTTCCCGAATATCAATATCCAACTCGTCGTTTTTAGTCTCGACTTTCACTTGCCCGCCTTCTGAAAGTCGGCCAAATAGCAATTCATCGGCCAAGTACTTTCTAAGTTTTTCATCGATTAACCGTGCCATGGGTCGCGCACCATTTTCATGATCATAACCATGTTCGGCTAACCATAAACGTGCCTCTTCATTAACATCCAGTGTCACGTGTTTTTCGGATAACTGCTCAGACAGCTCTCCTAAAAACTTATTCACAACACTGGCAATGGTGGCAGCATCCAAATGTTTAAACTGTACAATCGAATCTAATCGATTTCGAAATTCTGGCGTAAACACACGTTTAATCGCCGACATACTATCGGTCACATCCTTCGCGGTTGTAAATCCAATCGGCGTATGCGTTAACTCAGATGCACCGGCATTTGTTGTCATCACAATAATCGTATGTCGAAAATCGACTTTACGTCCATTGCTATCCGTCAATATCCCGTGATCCATCACTTGTAATAATAAGTTATAAATATCCGCATGTGCTTTTTCGATTTCATCTAACAAAATAACGGAATGTGGATGTTTGTACACCTCTTCGGTGAGCAATCCCCCGTTATCAAATCCCACATAACCCGGAGGTGCGCCGACCAAACGTGAAATCGTGTGATGCTCTTGATATTCTGACATATCAAATCGCAGCAACTCCACGCCCATAATCCGCGCTAATTGCCGTGCCACTTCTGTTTTACCCACGCCTGTTGGTCCCGCAAATAAAAATGATCCCATCGGTTTATCGCCCACGCGCAATCCCGACCGTGACAACTTGATAGCGGTCACCAAAGAACTAATCGCGCGATCTTGTCCATAAATAACTGAACTCAAATCAGACTCTAATGTTTTTAATTTAATCTTATCCGAACGCGATACATTTTGTTCTGGAATACGTGCTGTTTTTGCCACCACCATTGCAATCATTTTTTCATCGATCACGCCAGTTTGTTTTGATTTCGGCAATAAGACATGACAGGCGCCTGCCTCATCGACAACATCGACTGCCTTGTCCGGTAAGAAACGATCATTAATGTAACGCGCAGACAATGTCACCGCGGCTTTCAATGCTTCATCGGTATATTTTACTTTATGATGTTCTTCTAACTTTTCACGCAAGCCTTGTAAAATTTCGATGGTTTCTTCGATCGTATTTTCAGGCACTTCCGTTACCTTAAATCGTCGAGCTAATGCAGAATCTTTTTCAAACACGCGCCGGTATTCTTGAAATGTCGTCGCGCCCACACAGCGAAACTCGCCCGTGCCTAATAACGGTTTTAATAAATTCGACACATCGAGCATACCGCCTGATGCAGAACCTGCACCAATAATAGTATGAATCTCATCAATGAAAAGGATGGCGCCCTTTTCTTTTTTTAATCCCTCGAGAACATCTTTCATGCGTTTTTCAAAATCACCCCGATATTTGGTGCCGGCCAATAACGCGCCTAAATCCAATGAATACACGGTACTATTCGATAAATGTTTTGGCGCCTTGCCTTCCACAATCATTTTGGCAATACCTTCGACAATCGCAGTTTTGCCTACGCCCGGCTCACCCACTAATAATGGATTGTTTTTGCGACGACGACTAAATACTTGTAAAACATGTTCAATCACATCGGCTCGACCGATCAATGGATCAATTTTACCTTGTCGCGCTTTCTCATTGAGATTACATAATATATCATTTTCTTCTGATTGTTTGGCGTGTTGCTGCGCGATCAGCTCGTCCAATTCAGAAAATGCTTGTGCCGCTGCGAGCGGATCAACTTGGTTTAAATCATTTATATTATCTGATTTATCAACTCTATCCGACTGCGGAGATCCTTGATAAACTTCATTTTCAACCGCTTGTCGTGTAACGCCTTCTTGTTCCAAAAAATAAACACTGCGACTCGCTGTTTCATCAAAAATCGCTTCTAACACATGTGCGCCAGTCGCTTCCAGTAAACCAGACGATTGCGCACGAAACACCGCGCGCTGTAAAACGCGTTGCAACCCTAACGTCGGTTGTGTGTCGCGGTCATTAACGCTGGGAGGGATTTTAGGTGTGCTTTTGCTGATAAAAGCACCCAGTTTTTTCTTTAAGCTTGGAATATCGGCATTACAAGATTTTAATATTTTAACGACAGCAGAATTTTCTAACAATCCATTTACTAAATGTTCTACTGTAAAATATTCATGTCTTTTTTCGCGCGCTTCTTTAAATGCAATATTTAACGTATATTCTAGTTCTTTATCTAACATGGTTTCCTCCCGTTTTCCCTTTCGCCCTGCAGAATCCATTCCGCATTCCTTGGCAAATACTGATGGATGGACGTTGATCCATTCACAACTTCAGTATAGACAGGCTCAACCATTTCGCTTGCGAACTTTTAAAATATTTATAGAAATGCATAATTCATGACCGCTCTGATCTTAAAAAACACAAACATATCTACTTATCCACAGGTGTGACGATTAATAATTATACGTGCGCAAATAAAACACATATAAAATCTGGATTATTCTAGTCAATACCATCCATTCACATTATAATGGCTGCGACTTTGTTATTAATAAGGATTATTCGGTTTGACCAAAAAAACCTTGGGTCTATCCAAAATCTGGAACATGAACATCGGCCTCATTGGTATCAACTTTGGTTGGGGCTTGCAGATGGCTAATATGAGCGCCATCTACGAATACTTGGGCGCAAAGCCCAGTAACATTCCTATTCTTTGGCTCGCTGCGCCGTTAACCGGTTTATTAATTCAACCCATTATTGGCTGCATGAGTGATCACACCTGGTGCTTTCTCGGCAGACGAAAGCCTTATATCTTAGTCGGCGCTATTCTATCCAGCATTGCATTGTTTTTTATGCCCTTAAGTTCTGCGCTTTGGATGGCCGCGGTGACACTTTGGATTTTAGATGCATCGGTCAATGTCAGCATGGGACCATTTCGCGCATTGGTGCCTGATTTACTGCCGGAATCACAAGTCACCCTGGGTTATATCATCCAAGCAATTACCATTGCGATTGGAACCGTCACCGCCTCTGCGCTACCTTGGATTTTACAAAATATATTCCATGTCTCATCAGGCAATGGCAATATTCCGCTGGTCGTGCGCTGGTCTTTTTGGATCGGTTCGCTGGTCTTTATACTTTCTATTTTATGGACGACCATCACGACGAAAGAATATGAGCCGGAACATAATATCATCAAAAAACACTGGAAAGAAACACGTGTAGAAATGTGGAACGACATATTTCACCTGCCCAAAAAAATGTGGGATTTAGCTTGGGTGATGGTATTTTCATGGATGGGATTATTTTGTATGTTTTTATTTTTTCCCATTGCGGTCGCTAACAAAATTTTTAATGCCACGCCTAATACACCGCAATATTTAGCAGGATTAGAATGGGCAGGATTATGTTTTGCTATTTACGCCGCTTTCTTTTTATTGGTCTCCTTTCTGCTACCTTATATCCACAAATTCATCTCACGCAAAATGATTCATGTGTTATCATTAGCCTGCGGTGGTCTGGGTTTAGTCGGCATGTTATTGATCTCTACAAAATGGGGGCTCGTTTGGTCCATGCTGGGTATTGGCATTGCGTTTGCCAGCATGCAAAGTATGCCGTATGCAATGCTCGCAAATTCTTTACCCGAAGAAAAAATTGGAATTTACATGGGCATCTTTAATTTATTTATCGTCATTCCTGAAATTCTGATTTCTGTCGGATTTGGATTTGTCATGCAACATATTTTGCATAACAATCGCGAACTGGCCGTTGTCACGGGGGGTATCTTTATGCTCATTGCAAGTTTGTTGACGTTGCGAATCGAGGATTAATCTGCACATTGCAATCTATAGTCATCCAGATAATTACCTTAATCTAACAATTGAGCTGAAATCAACTAATTACCGTTATCCACTCGACGGCCACTTTTTTACCCGAAAACGCTAACCCTGCTTTAATGATTTTTGTGACACCGGCTTGTTTTAATTCGGCTTCGTAGTGGCGTTTTTCAATTTGTTGCAATGCTTCGTGGGCAGAGGCTTTTAATTCTTCGCCTTCTTTTGCTACTTTGAATTCTAAAATTAAACTGACGGCTTGAGCGTTCGTTAAATCTTTCGGAATAATCATCACATCATATCGGCCATAGCCACTCTCACGATTGGATTTAATCGTATGTGTTTCCATCGTGCTCGATATTAATCCCAACACCAATCCATGATAAAATTTCTCAGAGTTTTTGCCCGACACGTCAAAAACACTGATCGTTTCGACTAAGTATTTTTTTAACATCTCAGCGAAATCATCCATATTGCCTTTGAGTAATGCGCCAATAAAATAATCGTATTGATCGTAACCAATGCGTTCACTGATCCACTCTTTGACCATCTCGCTATAAATCAAACTCACTTCATAATTCGGTGGCAATAATGAACATTTTAATTTAGCTCCGCTCGGTTCATAAGAAATCGCTTTCAGATAACCACTCGATAATAACAAACTCCAAAGAGCGCTGGGATTTTCAGCAAAATTGATGAAAGCGACATACTCGTCAATAATCGTTTCGATAGGCTGGCCTCTTACCAGTGATTCGAGTTTGACTTTTGTATCTTCATCGGCTTGCGCTAATAAATTTTTAATCAATGCATTATCACTGGTGTTGAGCCAATAGGGTTTTAGTTTGCCCCTATCGTTTAAACAATTTGCTACCGACCAGGGATTATAAACAATCGCTTGACCAAATAAATATCCGTTATACCATTTTTTAATCTCATCGCTGTGCGATATCAATTCTGCTTGTGCTAACAGCACGCTCATTTCGTCTTCAGTAAAACCAAAATATTCACCGTAACGCTCATCTAAAACCGAAAAGACTTTGAGATTATTTAATCCCGAAAACAAACTCTCTTTGGCTACACGCAAAATACCGGTAATGACGGCACGTCCCAGATAGGGATTTGTTTTGAGTGCTGCGCCCAATAGACCACGCATGAGCCCCATCATTTCATTATAATAACCATGCAAATAACTGGCATGAATGGGTGTGTCATATTCATCAATTAAAAGCCAGGGTTTCGTACCGTGGTGTTTGAATAAGAGCTCACTCAATAGTTTCAAAAAGTTTTTTAGTTCGCTCGATTCCAACTTATTATTCAGAAATTGATTAAATAATTCTTTTTCATCCTTGTTTAATTTATCAGATGTGGCCAAATAACGATGTTCGCGACATAACTCCTGCGCAAGAAGACGAAAACTGTCAAGAGCATCTTGAAAATGCGAGTGTTTAATATCTTTAAAAGTAATGGAAATAACCGGATATTTCCCCTGGTGTTTAAGATAGTCACCCTGATCAATCCAACTAATTTTCAAACGATCAAATAATCCTGCCGTTAATTGGCCATGAACTTCGGCCGCTAAAAAATGCTGCAGCATCGATAAATTTAACGTTTTGCCAAAACGACGAGGGCGGGTGATTAATGCGATTTCTGTCGTATGATCATCCATCACATCTTTGACAAACAAACTCTTATCAACAAAATCCAGTTTGTTGTCTAAAATCTTGCGGAAATTGTCATAACCAACGGGTAATTTAATCATATCCTCACCATCCGATCTAACTAATGATTATTCTACACCATGGTGAGAAAATTCTCTACGTATAGGCTTGCAGTTCTCCGCCGCTGTAAGCCAGGCTGTGAGCATCAAACAGGTCGGTCTCAGCTCAGAGGACGCGAAACTGCTCTAACTCATGCGAACAAATATACGGAACATCCATCTTTTGTTGAAATGTGGCACAAGGAATGTAATAATATTCTGATTAAAATACAGGACGTCAGCACATGAAATATCGAAAGCTTCTACTGCTCGGCTTATCCATCATCATTGCCTCTTCAACCGGTTGCGGCCGCTTGCGACATGAATTTCTTAAACACCCCATCACTCCCGTACATGTGAGTTTTTTTGTCAGCAGTCACACTGTTTTACGCGACTATTGTCAGAACGGCGACTGGCCAAGCCACATTAATAATATTAATATTCCTAATGAGGGCATTACGTGCAGAAATGATATGTGTTTTTTGACGCCACCTGCGTCTTATTTCAAACAACAATCGAACCCCGAAACTATTCATATCTTGATGAAACCACAACATTGTACCCGTAAAACTGACTGTACTGTCAAAACAATGGTCTTGCGTGATCAACGCGTCGTATCGGTTGATTACACAACATTCAAAAAGGCTCCTAATGTCAACCTCATGCAGCAACAGATCATTCATGTCGCTGTACACGAAGATGATCGACTTTTAAACAGCAAAATAGAACACTTAAAAACAAAAACAAGTGTCGACTTAAATGCAACCGCGTTAGTCACGTGCAAACCCACCTTTCGATTGGAGTTGCATCCGCGGAGGACGATGTAAGATAATCGTGTAAGATAATCGCTTGCTTTCAAGAGAATTTCACCCTAATATTTAGCAGAAAGCTCAATGTCGAGTAGATTCAAAACCATAGAGAACATATTATGATCAATACATACACCAAAAGCATGGTAGACGGTTTACTAGCAGATGCTGGCATTCAGCTAAACGGCACCCATCCTTGGGATCTCCAAGTTCATAACGATGCGCTTTATTCACGTGTTTTACGGCATCTCGATTTAGGCCTAGGAGAAGCTTATATGGATGGCTGGTTCGACTGCAGCAAACTCGATGAGTTTTTCTACCGTATTCTCAACGCTAAATTAGAAGACAAAGTACTTTCTAATAAAAAATTATTTTTGACATTACTGTTTGCTAAATTCTGGGGCTATAAAAATAAGCTATTTAATTACCAAACGCCTTCACGCGCATTTGAAATCGGCGAAAAACATTATGATCATGGCAATGACCTTTTTGAAGCCATGCTCGATAAAAAAATGACATACACCTGTGGTTATTGGCGCGATGCCAAAACGCTTGATGAAGCACAAACAAATAAATTAAAACTGACCTGCGATAAACTTTACTTAAAACCCGGCATGACATTATTAGACATCGGTTGCGGCTGGGGATCGCTGGCTAAATATGCGGCGGAAAATTATGGTGTTTCGGTCATTGGCATCACGGTTTCAAAAGAACAAACTGAATTAGCGAGAGAAAGATGCAAGGGGTTACCCGTCGAAATTCGATTGCAAGATTATCGCGATGTCACTGAAAAATTTGATCGCATTGCATCACTGGGTATGTTTGAACATGTGGGCCGTAAAAACTATAGAACTTATATGGAAGTCGCCAATCGTTGTTTAAAAGACGATGGTTTATTTTTATTGCACACCATAGGGCTTGGCACGGCCACAACAGGAGCAAGCCGTTGGATCAATAAATATATTTTTCCGAACAGCATGTTGCCTTCTTTAAAACAGATCAATGCCGCCAGCGAAGATATCTTTACGGTTGAAGATGTGCATAACTTTGGCGCCGACTATGATAAGACATTGATGGCATGGCATAAAAATTTTAATGATCACTGGGATGAATTAAAATCAAATTACAACGAACGTTTTTTCCGCATGTGGAATTATTATCTATTATCTTGCGCCGCACTCTTCCGAGTCAGACACACACAACTTTGGCAGATTGTGCTCTCTAAGCATGGCATACCCCGATCGTATGAGTCGATTCGATAGCCTCAATGTCGTGAAAATTAAGATATAGATTTATACTCGCTCAATCGCATCCAGCCTTTAGCGATACGGTAAACATACCAAACAAAAGTAACGGCTAAAATAATAAATCCAATGCCTATAACAATAGCCACCCCACCCACCACCGTCCACAGTAATGCAAACCAAAAGGTACGTATCTGCCAGCGAAAATGCGACTCAATCCAAGTCTCTTTCACCTCGTCTAATTTAACGTAATTAATAATGATGCCAACAATTGCCGTAACACCCGCAAAAAATGACAGCGTTTGCATAATATACACGATTAACGCGATATTATAGGCTGATTTTTCTTGGACTGCGTTTTGATTAATTTCATTCATATCTTTATCTTACCTCGTTAATAGTCGATTTAAAGTTCCATATCTTCACGCTACTCCAATTTTTAACATGATGCAACTCTGGAATTTTAACCAACTCAAGTTGATCAAACTGAATTTCTGACAATTCTATCTTAGTTTGCCTCGATAAATTCATTTTTTCTGTCAATGGCATATCCGCATATAACAAACTCAAATGCGGCGACAGTTGATATTGAACCTCCGAATCAAGCGAACGACTCACAAACGCAAATAATTTATTTAAAAACGCATTTTCTTTAAAATTGATGAATAACGTTTTAAAAAACTCATTTTCTGCGAAGATTCCTGCTACTTCTAATACAATGGGCGAAAAATTATTTAATTGTTGATCAAAAAGAAATTGTAGTGCCTCCCTGTTCCGAATGGCGCCATAAAACAACGTCAGATGCGGCTCGAAAACAGGCGAATGAAATCGATGACTCAACCCCAGCATAATGTGGCTCAAATAATCATAATAAACAGGATTCGGCTTGAGCCAGAGGGCGAAAGTGTTTTTGGTTGCGTGCATGGTATATCAATCCTTTTAAATTGTCATTTCGATCACGCCGAAGGCGGGATTCGGGATAAATTGAGCTCGCCTTGGAGAGCTCAATTTAGCTTTAACATTTCCCAATACTTTAAATAAATGCGTAAGGTGGATTTATCAATAAACCCTTCAATTTCCGTATTTTTCAAATCTTGCGCAGAGGGCGAAATAATGGAATTATTTTGTGTCGCGCGAGACATTAAACGAACAGCCGCCATGTTTGGCGAAGAATATCCCACTCCCTCACTGATCATTTTAGCCACATCCGGACGCAAAACAAAATTAATAAATTTATACGCATTTTCAATATGCGCGGCATTTTTTGGAATCACCAGGTTATCCACCCAAATCAACACGCCATCTTTTGGATAAACATAATAATAATTTGAATTTTCTTGTATCACCATATTCGCATCGCCACTGTTGACGATACCGACGTTTGCATCTTCATTCACGTAAGTCTGCTGCGCACCATCTGCTTCAAACGATAAAATATTGGGCAACAATGCGCGCAACTTTAAATACGCCTCTTTTATGTGCTGAGGATCGGTGTCATTGATTGAATAACCGAGCGCTTTAAAGGCAACCCCAAACATATCGCGCGTCGTATTGCTGCCAATAATTTTATTTTTAAAACGCGGCTGCCATAAATCTGTCCAGTGTGTGATCGTCCCAGGCGGATAAACCGTACGATTAACAATGATCCCCGTCGTCCCCCATAAATAAGGCACGCTGTAGTTATTTCCGGGATCATAGGATTTATTCAGTAACACAGTATTCAAATATTTAAAATTTGGCAATTGACGTTTATCGAGTTTGGAGAGCATCCCCTCTTCCCGCATCTGCTCAACCACATAACTCGTTGGAACCACAACATCATAGCTTGAGTTAGGATCGGTTTTTAATTTCGTATATAACACCTGGTTGTTTTGAAACGTACTATAATTCAATTTTATGCCAGTTTCTTTTTGAAACAATGCGATAACATTTTGCGGAATATAACCAGACCAATTATAGACATTGAGCACTTGCCGTGCCGCCAACACTGGCAGCATAAAAAAACATAATAAAATGCTAGCCCATTTTCGCATGCTGTTTCCTCAGAAAATAATAGGCCGTCAACACAATGGTCACTGTTGCCACAAAAGTCAAAGAAACCAACGCATTCACCTCGGGCGTTACACCCACATGCACTAACGAATAAATATAAAGCGGTAAAATTTGAAAACTCGGCCCTGTCACAAAGAAACTAATAATCACATCATCCAGCGACAATGAAAAACTCAACAACCACCCACTCATAATGGCCGGCACCATCAACGGCAAGATAATACGCCAAAATACCGTCAATTCTGTTGCACCTAAATCCCTAGCCGCTTCAAACAAATGCTTATTGGTATCCTTTAATCGCGCGTAAACGGTCACCATCACAAAAGGAATACAAAACGTCACATGCGCCAACAACAACGTCCAAAAGCCCAAATGAATATGCAACGTTGAATACAACACTAATAACGAAATACCAAATACCAAATCCGGCACAATAATCAAAATAAAAATCAACCCATGCAACAATTTTCTACCAAAAAAATGATATTTGAATAATGCGACAGCGCCTAATGTCCCAATCACCGTGGCAAACGTTGCCGCCAATATGCCCACCACTAATGAATTGCCGGTCACCGACAAAATCGCTGAATCTGAAAACAATAACCGATACCATTTCCATGTTGCGCCATGCCATAGCGCAGAAAAATTTGCATTATTAAACGAATACACAATAATAATAAAAATCGGTAAATATAAAAATATAAACACTAAAGTAAAATAACTCAACTTTAAAAATCGACTCATCACATCAACTCCCGGCGCTCTTTGGGCGTGGTCATCTTCCAATAAAACGCAATCATCAGCACCATCACAATAGTTAACATCACGCTGACGGCGCAACCCAGCGGCCAATTATAGGCTTCAATAAACTGATTTTTGATTAAATTACCCAGCAATAATGATTTAGCCCCTCCTAAAATATCAGGCACATAAAATATCGTCATCGCCGGCAATAATACCAACAACATGCCCGCAATAATACCGGGCAACGTCAACGGAATCACAATTTTAAACAAACGCCGTAATTGCTTGGCGCCCAAATCTCGCGCCGCATCCAGCAATGTCCAGTTAAATTTTTCTAAATTGGCATACAAAGGTAAAATCATAAACGGCAATAACGTATAGACTAATCCAATTAACGATGCTGTTTGTGTATACATCAAATGCAAGGGTTGATGAATTAACCCCGCCCATAACAAAAAACCATTGAGCCACCCTTTCACTCGAATCACGATAATAATCGAATAAATACGCATCAGCGAATTGGTCCAAAACGGAATAATCAAAATCAACATCCAAAACAAACGCGCGCTTTCCGAAAATCTTGACATAATATAGGCAAAAGGATACGCCAAAATCAAACAAATAATCGCGGTAATTCCGGCCAAATAAAAAGATCGCAAAAAAATACGTAAATAAAGAAGCTGAAATAAATCGGCATAATTTTGCAAGGTAAAATGCCAACTTAAAAATTCGTGCTCGCTCCCAGTTAAAAAACTCCCCGCCAACACCAATATAAATGGCAACAACGCAAAGAATAATAACCAAGCGAAAATAATCACAATCGAACATTGTCTAAAAAAACCGTCACGCTTCATGGGGCAATATAATCTCCCAACCAAACGGCCATTCGACCCATACATGTTCACCTAATCTAAAATCTAAATTTTCATCGTCTTCATCAAAAAATTGCGTGGCTGATAACTTTGTCCCTTTATCCGTGCGCAACACCAAATCGACGATCGACCCTTTATAAACGACCTGCTCTACCACCGCAGAAATCATATCTTTGGTATCATCCACTTCTGAATTATCCCAAGAACGCAAATCTTCTGGCCGCAACAAGACCGATATTTTTTGATGCAGCTCCAAGGCAACTCGCGTCTTAAATACAAACTGATGATCCTCAATGTTAACGGTAACATTATTGCCATCAACCGCTAACACTTCCGTTTCAAACACATTGGTTTCCCCAATAAACTGCGCAACATAAAGATTGTTTGGATGTTCATAAATCACGCGTGGCGGGCCAATTTGTTCGACCTTTCCATGGCTCATCACCACCACACGATCCGACATCGATAATGCTTCTTCTTGATTATGCGTCACCATCACAAACGTTAATCCTAAGCGACGTTGCAAAGTTTTTAATTCTAGCTGCATGTTTTTGCGCAAGGCATGGTCGAGCGCACTCATGGGCTCATCGAGCAGTAATACTAACGGCTCATTCACCGCAGCTCGCGCAATCGCTACTCGCTGTTGCTGGCCACCACTTAATTGATGCGGTTTTCGTGCTTTTAAGTTTTCTAGTTTAACCATCTGTAAGACACGATCAACGCGATCTTGAATGTCAGCCGACGGTAATCTTTGACACCGTAGTCCAAAGGCAATATTTTCAAACACGGTCATATGGGGAAATAACGCATAGTTCTGAAAAACCATGTTAACATGACGATGGTTCGGCGGCACACGCGAAACATCTTTTCCATTGATTAAAATTTGACCCGACGTGGGCACATCAAAACCCGCAATGAGGCGTAATAAAGTCGATTTTCCACAACCCGACGGACCGAGCAACGTAAGAAACTCGCCTTCATTGACGTCAAAGTCAATATGATCTAAAACTTGTTGGTCGTGAAACCATTTGTCGATGCATCGAAGTGCTAGTACAGTCTTTTTCATTCATAGAGCCTCCAGCAAAACCAAAGAAGAGGCCAATGATAACGGATATGGAGAAGAAAACCAGGGGTTTGAGAAAAATAGTGCTCCGAATGCTGTCATTTGAGGAACGCTCTTTTTGTCTGTCATTTGTATGCATCACACGATCCGCCGCTGTTTAGGGACAGGACATCGTGGACACTGTAAGCTGTCATTTCTGTGGATAAGGAACGTGCACGGAATAACTTTTACATCTAGCGCCCAGAAGGGGTGCAGATTTTTACGTTGCGATAGAAGAAAAGTGCGCGCATAGTTATTCTATGTAAGCGCTTTTCTGATTGAGCAACGTGAAAAGATGCGCCTCTTATGGGATGCTGGATGCGAAAGTTATTTCGTGCACGTTCCTAAGGAAGCGCTTTCAAAGGAAGCGCCGCCGCGCCTGCACCATGATCCGCCTCTAGATTGGCTGATGCTGCGCCAGCAGCAGCATCATAAAGATTAGACATGCTTGGACCTGCGCCTCCTCCGCCACCTTCTTCGGCTGAGTGTCGTTGTGCTTCTATGTCATCATCTATTGCACCATATGCTGCACCCTGCCCACCAAGCAAAAGCGGCTGTCCGTCGTCTTCACCTGAAGGAGTGTTTCTAGCAAAGAAGCCTGTACACCAACGATACCAGGATGTTTTTTCTTGTGTTTTAGGCTGCAGTAATAGCGGATGATCTTCGCCAATATTAAAGGGTAGAGTTTGTCCTAATGGTGCAATTTTTGCTTGTGCTAACATATTTGCATAATGTGATCCCAGCAATGCTTCGCATTCTCTGCGTGCTCGCATCGAATTTCTTACAGTCCAGAAAGAATCGGGTAAACGCTCATCTAATTTAAGTGCGGTGCACTCAGGCAATTTAGCGATGATTTTTAATTTTTTGAACTGATTGTATGTTGCCAGAAACTTTACAGAGGCTGCACCGGATAGCATGACGACGGGCAAAAGAAATAATACACCAAATACGAATCCAGGATTTCTCTCCTCATCATGCTTCACTATAGCGATGATCATCTGCGTCAAAAGCATCAAGAAGGCTCCTGTACTGAGTACTGGCGATGATGATAACTCTCTTCTCCACTTTTCCGATTGCACAATTTGTTCGAGACGATCAATGAGTGCTTGACGTTCTTGCTTTAAGTGGTTGGCCTGTCGTAATAGTGTTGCAAGCGCTGTGTCGTTGCGATGAGTAGGCATGTTGCGACAAACGAGCTATGATCCAAAGTTGTGTATGACTGGTTTTTGACCAGAGGAAATTAAGCG
>JBBTCW010000078.1:0-31177 GCA_038043025.1 Pseudomonadota bacterium
TCCCATTTTCCTTTAATTAATCAATGCACAAAAACTTTTTTGACGGGGTACTAGTATTGTGGATTTTCCATTCGAATTGGTTGCTGTTGATTATTTGGCACAAGCCTTTGTAGAAATCACTTCTCATGTAACTTCGTATGGTAAAGTTTTCCACTTGCTGCCACCAACGCGAGCAGAAGATCTTGGTTTTTCTGAGCTATTTGATATGGTTTCTGAAGTATCTGGAACAAAAATTAAAGGAGTTGATTACAAAGAGTGGCTTCAGAAAGTCGAAAAATGGTGTGAAATTGATAGCGATCAAGCAACCAATTCTTTATTCCCCTTGTTACCTTTTTTAGCAAACCAGGTATACAAGGGAATGACGGTAATTGAGCTTTATCAGCACTATCCATCAGCCACGGCCACTAATGCATTGCAAGAACTCGAGGGAACGGCAATATCACATAGAAAAATTAATCCAAAAATTGTAGAAACGTACCTGCGTTATTTATGTGGCATTGGCTTCATTGAAGAAAAATATATTCCACGTTTACTCGCTCGGTCAGCAGCTGAAGAAAAAGCACGACAATCTGCTTTGATCCATATGAGTTTGTTTGTCCCGCCACTAGGCGCGCGTGCAGGCGACGGTGCAGCAACAGCAGCTAGTGCTGCCGCAGATGAAACATATGCTGCCGATGATCAACCAGGAGAAAAAAACCTGGTTATGTTGCAAAAATGCTGAGCATCAGCAGATATTGTTGGGCTTCGACATACGCTCAGCCCAACGTCGCTTAACAAAAGAAAACTGTGATTTACTTGTCAAAATTCCGATGCATGGAACTGTCGAAAGTCTTAACGTCTCCGTCGCGACGGGAATTTTTTTATATGAAGCGGCGCGGGAACGGTGAGCTGCTTAACATGCCAATAGATAAGCGAGCTTTTCAGCGATCATAGAATATACTCAGCATACAATTTGTAGTTCTTGCAGAGCAGAAAAAGCCATCTAATTATTCTTATTGGACTTTTCTGTGTGCCCTGGTAAAATGACCTAAATCAGATTTTATCTACACGCCGACAAAATCCCATAAACTAAAAAAACTCGTTATTATTTAATTGGTTACAATTTTATTGGCGCGCCGATAAAATTAGCCTCCGGTATTAAAAGGAACATACAATGAAAATCTTGCTTTTGCGAGATGATGCGGGACATAGCTCCGGTGCAATTACGGGTCATTATATTAATGTTGAATGGCGAGAGAGGAATTAGTCAGCTAAGAAAAAAAATAACAGGTAAAGAGAAGGAAAATCAATGCGTGACATTTTAGATATACCTATTAATGAAATAATTAATAATATATTAGAAATAAATACAAAAATTTATAGTTATGAGGGTTTTGGTTTAAGGATGGGTAAGGGCAGCCATGTAATAAATGGTTTTATTCGAGTTTTGTATCTTCCTAAGTCATCGAAATATAAGACATCGAAAACCGCATATTCTTCATGAAATAGCTGATTGCCTCGGTGTAGTGATTCATAGCAAGGAATGAGTCCAATATTATCTTGCCCCAGTAGTCGCTTTCGAATATTGTCAGGATCAGCTATTGCAATAGGAATTTTTGCTTCGTAAAGTGCTAAAAACATGCAAATGGTTTCTTTTAATCGACCTAGCGCTGTGCCTGCCAGTGTGATTTTAAATCCTCCTCCATAGGTTGGGCGCGATACGTACAGACTGATATGTGTCGTGTTTCCACCACGTTTAATTTCCCAGGGATGTCCCCCCATCGTGCGTTTAGGATGCTTGCTATCTAGCCAATCACTAAATTCTTGAGGCGAATTTGGATCGATTTGTAATAATCCTTCATCTCGACCATCGGCATAATGCTGATACATTTCTCGACCCGATAAGGGTTTATCAACATGGTCGTCTCTTCGTTGTCCAGCGATGTAAGCGATTTTGCAATAGTCAAAAAAATCGTTCGCCGTCATGGATTTTCTAGTAATATTTTGTTCGTTATGAAAATAATCGCTTTCTACAATTTGAATAAACTTTTTTGTCTTTGATTTGCCCAGTGCCGTGTTAATGCTATACATATCGGTTAGAGAAGCGCTCACGAATATACTTGGCACAAAACCATATCGGTAATTTAGCGGGTAATTTTCTTGCACTTGTTTATTTGCTTTGATCCAGTTTTTGCTAACGATGTTTAACCAACGTAGAGCCGCGGGGAGTAAATGGTTCCAGAGGATATCTGGATCCATGTTGTAAGGAAATGTCGAGGCGGTATATTTAGCGTATTGATTGAGCATGCTTTCTATGGAGCAGACATCTTTGTCAATAAGGCTGAGATAATAGATATCATGATATTTTACTACGTGCATATAGTGCCATTTATTTTTTTTATCGGGGAAGATGATCTCCCAAAGGTGATCCGTACATGCTATTTTATAATCAAATAATTTTAATGCTTTTATTAAAGCATATACTTTATCTTCAAGTTTCATATATGATCTCTTTGTTTAGCCAGTCAAATTTGTCAATATAGCAATACTATCTCATATAAATCGCGATGACACGCTTTAATAAGATAATCCTAGGTTGGGCTAGGCAAAATATATTATAATGGTAGATATTGTTGGGCTTCGCATGTTGTTCAGCCCAACCTACGCGCCCAACCTACGCGCTATTGACATCGTCGGCAGTATTGACGAGACTATTGTATTTAATTTTGGTGCTCGGTTTTATGATGATGAGATATATTTTCTTAACAAAAGTTGGCTTTATATGTTTAAAAATATGAAAGATCGCGCGGAAATCAAGGCGTATTTATCCTATGATTTATTTCCATTAAGTATATTGCTCGTGGCACTGATCATCGCCGTCTCTCCCTGGCTGTGCAGCCATCTACTTCCACATTTTTTGCCTTACGACAATCAACGCATCATCGAACTTATTTTTCTCATCATTATCGCTGGCGGATTATCCCTATACGCTCCGTATCGTACGCATGCCTTACAAATATGGACGACTTGGCCAAAGCACATTCAAGTGTCTTTATTGATCCTGCTCGGCTTAGGCTTATTATCCGCCAGCTTAGCCGCAAAACCCAGCTGGAGTTTATTAGAAGTTTCGCTCTATACATTATTGTTTTTGTTCGCACTTTCCATAGCCGGACTGAGACAACAACCATACATCGATTTAAAACTCACGGCCACTATTTATCTCAGCAGTTTGGCTTATCTGATCATCTTGTTTTATACCAATATCCAGCATCACGTCATCTTGGTTTTAGTCAATTTCATCAACCCACGATTTTTTGGCCAATATCAAATATTGACACTTTGGTTGATCTCGCTACCCCTGCTATTGACCAGATCGCATCGTAGCATCAAATATATGGGTTACCTCATTTCTGCGTTGTGGTGGAGTTTGGCTTATGTTGAAGCTGCAAAAGGCGTTTTTATCGCTCTCGCGATAACTATTTTTATTCTTTTTATTTTGTATAAAAGAAATATGCTGAATTGGCTTATTCCACATCTCTTCGTCGCAATCGGTGGCTTTGTCATTTATGTATTGTTGCAACATCTTAGTCCACTGGTCAAGCATGATACTTCTCTTGCCATGTATCAGATACAACCCACCGCTGGGAGCATCTCGTTTCGCTTGGAATTATGGCATACGGCATTAAAAATGATCCGCCAACACCCTTGGCTTGGTGTCGGTCCGATGCATTTTTCACACACTCTGCCGAACACCAATGCGGCTCATCCACATAACAGCCTCTTATTGCTTGCATCGGAATGGGGATTGCCCGCATTGGGTCTCATGCTATGGGTCGCATATTATGGCATCAACAAGTGGATTCAATATTCACGGCAACAATTAAATCCGCTCACGTTATCACTCAGTGCAACATTGTGTTCAGGATTATTGTATTCTCTGATCAGCGGCGTATTTGTAACCCCGCTCAGTCAATTGCTGTTAGCATTCATCATCGGGTGGATGATGGGGAAAGCGCATATCGTTCAACACCGCTCACTATCAGAAACTGCTCACGAAGCATTGATCGCCTGCAGTCTGGCCGCCAGCATCGGGATTATCGTCATCGCGGGCCCGATGTTACCTATCCTCACGCAACAAGAAATCCAATGGGTCATCACACAGCACACCGCGCATTCTGATTCTGATACGTATTTCGCGCCACGATTTTGGATTCAGGGATGGATTCCAATGTGAAGATTTTCCAACGGCTTGCTGCGAGGGAGATTGCGCCTCTAGGATTCTCAAGTGGAACAAGCAGCAAGTTCCACTTGAGTTTGCCGTCCGCGCGGGAACACCTTCGCAGGTGAAATCAATTAAGAAAACAATCTCGGCCGTTTGCGGCCGAGTTGTTGATGGTTAAGTAATTAAACTTAGCTCGTTACTGTAATCAAAAGATATTCTTCTCCTTCGAGGGACCCAGTAGTGCAGAGAACTTTTTTGCTGCCCTGAGGCATTACAGTTGTCCTAATTTCCAATGGAGCATTTTTTCTCGAGGCATCATAATCAAATATAAAATAACAGCCACGACTAGAATCATTTGCTGTCTTATCATACAAGTATTCCACTACTGTATATTTGTCCTTGAGCGTAATACTGTAAGGCGTAAATGTGTCTACTGGAATCTCTTCAGGTAATGTCGGCCACGTCGAAATTTGATACAAGGGGGCTTCGCTAGGATTCTGGTTAAGAATACGACCGAGCACTTTCAAGGGAGTACTCTCAGCACTTACTACAGCACAAAAACCGCTCAACAGTACAACACTCAATAGGCGAAAAAAAACTTTCATAAGATAAACTCCTGTCAAAATAACAAAATATGACGCATTTTAGGCTCAAAATTTATCCAGAGCTCGCGCTTAGTGTAGTCTACTTTATATAATTTTGCTAGATATTGTAGGAGCATTGTAGGAGCATAATATCGTGTTTTTACTGTTTTGTGAACAAAAAAAAATTAGGTTCTGCGGCGGGATAATGCGCGCCCACAGTGTGTTTTAGCCCCCCCATCATTTTGGTTGCTTTTGGCTCTATGATTCTCAAGTGGAACAAGCAGCAAGTTCCACTTGAGTTTGCCGTCTGCGTGGGAATCCCTTCGCAGGTGAAATCCTTCCAAGCAACAATCTCGGCCGTTTTCGGCCGAGTTGTTGATGGTTAAGTAATTAAACTTAGCTCCCTACTACTAAAATCCCAAGATCTACTGCATCATTATTTTTCGCTTTTTCTACATTGCATTCAACCTGTATACCAGTATCGTCGTGAAGAGGGTCCCCTACAATTTTAAAGCGTGAAACGTCCAATTTATTTGTTGAGGCATCATATCTAAGTATAAAAGAACAGCCAGAACCAGAGCCTGTTACATGTTTATCCTGTGTTATATCATCCAAGTATTGCATTGTATATGGGCCGCGGTCATCAATACTATAGGGAATAGATGTGGATCCTGCAATATGGTCAGGCAATTGCGCAAAATATTGACTCGTTTCAGAACTTCTATACAACCAGGCGGTGGCATTTTGGTTAATAATAAGACCTTTAATAACCGGATCAATAGGCTGCATACTACTCATTTTTGAAATATTACGAGATTGTTCTAATTGCAGAGTATCCGTTCCCAAGAAAATACTCTTAGCACTTACTACAGCACAAAAACCGCTCAACACTACAACACTCAATAGGCGAAAAAAAACTTTCATAAGATAACTCCCTATCAAAATAACAAAATATGGCGCATTTTCAGCTCAAAATTTATCCATTTATCCAGAGCTCGCGTTCAGTGTAGTCTATTTTATATAATTTTGCTAGATATTGTAGGAGCATTGTAGGAGCATAACATCGTGTTTTTACTGTTTTGTGAACAAAAAAAATTAGATTCTGCGGCGGTATAATGCGCGCCCACAGTGTGTTTTAGCCCCCACCCCCACCATTTTGGTTGCTTTTGGCTCCATATGATGTATACTGTTGCTATACATAATGGAGGGGGTGATATGAGGGCGAATATAGTCGATTTAAGGTATCGTATGAATGATGTGTTAAAGGCATTGGATAGAAATGAAGAGGTCACTATTTTGTATTATGGCCAGGAGAAGGGTGTTATTAAGCCCATTCAACAAGTGACCGATGCTAACGTTGAAAATCATCCTATGTTTGGTGTATATGGCGATGATAAGCAGACGGTATCAAAAACAATGTCCGATTTGCGAGGAGGTCGCTACGATGCTATTTGATACGGATGTTATTATTTGGGTGCAACGTGGAAATCTAAAAGCGGCTGAATTGATTAACCGATCTAAAGTACGCGCGATTTCGGTTTTATCGTATATGGAATTATTGCAATCCGCGCCGTTAAAAGCGCATCATCGTGTTATTAAAGATTTTTTACATGACTTTGGTTTTTCGGTTATTCCACTCAATGAAAATATTGGTCATCGCGCATCGATTTATATTGAAGAATATTCTTTGGGGCATGGCATTCGATCAGGTGATGCGATTGTGGCTGCAACAGCGGTCGAACATCATGAAACGTTGGCGACGAGTAATAAAAAACACTTTCGTTGTTTAAAGGATCTTGATTGTGAGTTTTTTGTGCCATAAGACATAACAGATCGCAAAATAGATTGTTCCGTAGACGCCAAGAATGACAATGGCCTGTGAGAGGGGGTTCCAATGAGTGACTTGCAGTTTCACTATCCATGCCAGTGCGGCTCCAACTATTGCAGCACTCCAGAGACTGAGTGTGAATGATAAGTTTATTCCTGTTTTGCCAATGCGTTTATTCAGTTGGGTGCGCAGAAGAATGAACTCAATCCAGCCGCAGAATCCAGAAGCGGCGGAAATGCCCGCAACTCCCCATCGGGAATTGATATGCAATAGCGCAGGAAGGTATTGCGATGCGCCGTATGCAAGAATAATCGTCAGAAATACGCGTATCGTCGCATAATAAAATGGGGTGCGCGTATCGCGAAGTGCATAATAAGTTGATGAATAAAGTCTGCTTAAGGTTGATGCGAGCAGTCCCACGGCAGCGCCGGCCAATATACTCCAAACATAGATGGAATCCTGGTGTGTAAATTTACCGCGCTGATAAATTGCTGCAGCAACGACATCTCCCAGCGCGATAAATGCTACTGCGGAGGGGATGATGAAAAATGCAATTTGTCGTAGGCCATTGTTCAATCTTACGCGAAGTTTTTCTGCAATGTCTATTTCATTTCCGAGTGCGCTCGACATCGTCGGTAATGCAGCGGCGGATACAGACATGCCGAACAAACTGATGGGTAGTGTGAAGAGTGTTTGTGCATAGGTAAATGCAGAGAGTGCGCCGGAGGGGAGGAGTGTGGCGAGTATGTTGTCAACAAATGCACTGATTTGTATGACGCCGCGACTGACGAATACGGGGATGAAATTTTTCAGTATCGTTTTGACGTGATGATTTTTTCTATCAAAAGAAAAATGGAGTGCTTGCGCCAGTTTAAAAACCATGGGAAGTTGGATGGCGACCTGAAGCGCGCTTCCTGCAACTGATCCGAATGCAACAATTTTAGCAAGTTGGTATTCTCCGTTTGACCGCCCAAATAGGATTAGTGTAGCTATAATGGATATATTCCATACCACGGGAGCGGCGTAGGAAATAAAAAATTTTCGATGACTATTAAGGATTCCCAAACACCAGGCAGAGAAGACCAGTAGTCCTGCGCCGGGGAATAGAATTTTTACTAAGACAATGGTTAGCGCGCGTTTTTCACCTGTAAAACCCGGGGCAATGGCATAAACTAAGTAGGGCGTGGTTAAAATGCCGAGTATAACAATGATTGAAACGAAGAGTCCGAGCAGGGTGCCTATGGCGCCCGCAACATGATCGGCTTCTTTTTCATTTCCTTCCGCCATGAGTTTTGCATAGACAGGAATAAAAGAGGCAGACAGAACGCCTTCTCCAAACAGGTTTTGAAGAAAATTTGGAATGCGAAATGCGGCGCGGTATACATCTGCGGCAGAAGAATTTCCGAAATAGAAAGCAAATACGCTGTCGCGTATGACGCCAAAAATGCGAGAGAGAAAAATACCGCTAGCCACCGAGACGGCATGCCATCTGGTATGAGAATATTGCGACGATTTTTTAGCAATAGACATGAGCAGTCACACGAGTGTTAGGTTGATGGAATCTATACATTAAATCGAAAATGCATCACATCGCCGTCTTGGGTGATATATTCTTTGCCTTCGAGTCGTAATCGGCCGGCGTCTTTGGCGCCGTGTTCGCCGTTATATTTGATATAATCTTCATAGCCAATCACCTCGGCACGAATAAAGCCTTTTTCAAAATCCGTATGAATTTTACCGGCGGCTTGTGGCGCGGTTGCGTGTTCTTGCACCGTCCACGCGCGAACTTCTTTCGGGCCGGCGGTAAAAAAAGTGATTAAATTTAATAATTCATAACCGGCGCGAATGACGCGGTTGAGTCCTGGCTCGGTTAAACCTAATTCGTTTAAAAATTCTTGTTTGTCTTCGTTAGAGAGCGCAATCAGTTCTGCTTCAATGGATGCGCAAATGGGTACAACGCACGCATTTTCTTTTTTGGCGAGTTCGTTGACTTTATCTAAGAACGGATTGTTTTCAAATCCTTGTTCATCGACATTGGCAATATATAATGTTGGTTTTGCCGTTAATAAATTCAATGACTTTGCAAACAGCGCATCCGCTTCTTCGAGTGGTAATGTGCGTGCCATGTTGCCTTTGTTTAAATGAGCTTGTAGTTGTTTTAAGATTTCTTGTTGCTGCTTGGCATCTTTGTCGCCGCCTTTGGCATTTTTGTTTGCTTTATGCAATTGTTTTTCGATCGTGGACAAATCCGCTAACATTAATTCCGTGTTGATGGTTTCAATATCGCTTAAGGGATCAATTTTTCCGGATACATGAATAATGTCGGTGTTTTCAAAACAGCGAACCACATGTGCGATCGCATCGGTTTCGCGAATATGGGATAAAAATTGATTGCCTAAGCCTTCGCCGTCTGCGGCGCCTTTAACGAGTCCAGCAATATCGACAAATTCGATGACGGTTGGAATAATTTTTTCGGGCGTGACGATTTTAGCAAGCGCATCGAGTCGTAGATCAGGTACGGGTACCACGCCGACATTCGGATCGATCGTGCAAAACGGATAATTTTCAGCAGCAATGCCCGCGCTGGTGAGTGCATTGAATAACGTAGATTTGCCCACATTTGGAAGTCCGACGATGCCGCATTTGAATCCCATACCATTATCCTCGTTAATGAACGACGATTATAGAGGATCGCGTGGCGGCTGTGAATGCCTTTTGGGCTTATATTTTAGGCGCAGGTGCACTGCCTTCGGTAGGTTCGGGATTCACAGGCGGTTGTGGCGTTGTATCTCCATGCTCTTTGTTAATCAATTCTTCTAGTTTTTGAGAATTAATTTCTGCTGGTGTATTACCGCTCAGACGATTCCAAAAAATATTGATGCGTCGCCAAAGATCGACGCCAAATTTTTTGTTTTTTTCGAGTGGCTTCGCATTTTCTAAAACAAATTTATAATCAGCCAGTAATTCCGAATTGCTGTTGTTGTCGACTAGCGTTTGTAAAAGTTCTTTTGTTTTTGTTATCATGGCGAGACTTTTTTCTTTTTCAGATAAATTTTGTTTTTCCCCTATGATTTCAATTTCTTTAATGATGTTGTTTGCAAGGTCATGGTGCTTGCCCTTCTTATTGCGATAGTTAATGTAGCGGTGTGCAACGGATGTTAAAACGCTTGATAAATTTGTTGCAGTAAATTGTTCAATTGTTTGATGGGCGTGAAAAGATGATGTTTCTTTATGATAGATGCCGCGAGGGGTTAGTATGTCGAGTGTTGTTTTTCCCGGATTGTCGATGTTGCGATAAGTTGACTCATATTCAAAAAAATGATTATTTTGCAATAATTTAAATAGTTGGGGATGTTTTGTTTTAAGTGTGAATAATTCGTCTTTGACTTTTTGTTTGTGGCTATCATCGACTTTCTCCTTGTCCTCGTTGTTCCTGTGGCCATAGGCATTTTCAAAATAGTAGTTAAACACGGTTGGATAGGCTTTTTTAAATAATTCACGTTCATGAATATTAATAAAAATATGTGAGTCTCGCACATAGCGTTCTCTATCTTTTTGTAAAAACCCTCTTGCTTTTCGCGGTTGTAGCCAATTGCGTGCGCGTGACAATGAAAATTTAACCGAATAGTTTTCTTTATTTTCGTGCATTTCGTCATAAAGTGATAGCATCTCTTTGTCGCTGAGTGTTTTAAAATCTGTTTCTGTGACAGAACCATTTGCGCTTTTTGTGAGAAATTTTGGTATGTTATTGAAGCGAGTACCATGTTGTGCCAAAAAATTATAAGCCATTTGCCATCCAATTTGAGTGGATTGTTCGGGCTGTTTTTTTTCTTTGCTGCGATTAATGGCGCCGTGTGCGCCATACATAGGTAAAAAATAAGCACTGGTTTTGTCGGGCGCATCAAATTTTGTTCTGAAGGTTAAGTCTTGCGCGGTATAAAGCATACGTTCTTCGTGTGCCGAAATAAAACTTAACATGTTTTTAACATCGCCAGGAATATGTTGTGCATCATCATCACTTTTGTTTCGTAGACCTGCGACTGGGTCAACTTCTAAGAGGTTTATCTCGATAGGCGGCACTCTTCTTCTTTCCCGTTCAGGGTTGATCTCCTTTGCAATGATATTCGCCAAGCGTCGGCCTGTTACCGCGCCGCGACTATGGCCCATAATGTTGACGCGTGTATATTGATCACTCAGTCCCATCAGATAGCTCTTTGCTCGCTCGACTTGTTCGTCTATGTTGGTGCCGGCGATATTTGGGCCTTCAATAAGTAGACGGTCTTCTTCTGGTACCGCTTTTGCAAATTGCGATACGATTGTTTTTTTGGAGATTTCTTCCGCGGTGCCCATAAAGAAAATGGACAGTGTTTTTTGTGCATCGGGCATAATTTTATCAGCTCATCGTATAGAGATATTATCAATATAGCTGAAAAATGAGAATTTAGCCGATAAATTATGAGGTTTTTGAGTGTAAATTTTGAACAGCCAGTGACTGTTCATTGCCGAGAAAATCTGGCATCACACTGATCGCGTGATCGATCGCTGATTCGATGTTATGTTGATCGGATTTATTGGGCGTATGTAAAACGTAATCCGCGACATCTTCTTTAACGCCGGGGTGGTTAATACCAATGCGCAGACGCCAAAAGTCAGGGCTGTGTAAATGTGCAATGACATCGCGCAATCCATTATGTCCGGCATGTCCTCCGCCTTGTTTTAGTCGGGCAACGCCGGTCGGCAAGTCGAGCTCATCGTGCGCGATTAAAATTTCATGCGGTAGAATTTTATAAAAATGTGCGATAGCTAAAACCGATTGACCACTTTCATTCATGTAGGTGGATGGAATGAAGACATCAATATTGTTTGAGTGTAGATTTAACTTGCCCGCTGATCCCTGAAATTTATTGTCGGGATATAACATAACATTGTGTGCTTGACGCAAACGTTCGACAAACCATACGCCGGCATTGTGCCGTGTCTCCGCATATTTTGAGCCCGGATTACCAAGGCCGACGATGAGTTTGATAGACATGTCGTTTCCTTACTTCTTATCTTTTCCTTTCTCCTTGTCCTTACCTTTCTCCTTCTCCTTGTCTTTGTCTTCAGCGCCTTCGGCGGATTCGTCAACTTTTTTCTCTGTCGTGATTTCGGTTTCAATGGCAACGGGGGCTGCTGTTTCTTCCTCTTCTTCGACAATTTTTGGAATATGGATAGTCACCACCGGTAATCCCGCATCTTTTTCTGAAGCCAGCTTAACGCCTTTTGGTAATTTTAAATCACCAAAATGAATGACTTGATCCAATTCTACATTGCCGACATCGACGTCGATAAAGTCAGGTAAGTTTGCCGGTAAACAAGAAATTTCCACTTCTTTTTCATAATGTAAAACGGTACCGCCGCCGATTTTGATGCCGGGAGCAATGGTTTCGTTGATAAAGTGCAATTGGATCGTGCGGCTGATTGCTTCATCGGCTTTAACACGCAAAAAATCCATATGCAAAATTTGTTTTTTAAAGGGATGGCGCTGTAAGTCTTTCAGCACGACCTGTTGATCTTTGCCGTCGAGCTTAAGCGTCAAAATTCGAGAGTAAAAAGCCTCATCTTCTAGGGCTTTAATGACCTTATGGTGCTGCAGATTGATAGAAATCGGTGCTTGTTTGGCGCCATAGATAATGCCCGGTACTAGTCCGGTTTTTCGTAGGCGGCGGCTCGCACCTTTCCCTATATCGGCACGCATACTGGCTTCTAATGCAGTAATAGTGGACATAGCAGTTCTCCTGATTAATTTTTATACATTGGCTCGCGACCAAGCCAGAGGGCATTATACCGATATTTGAGCAGATTTCTATATATAAAATCCTCAGCTCAGAGATAAGCGAAACGAAGTTTCGCGTCCTCTGAGCTGAGACCGACCTGTTCGCATGAGTGTGGAGCGTGAACCGACATGCCGGTGGCATGTCGCAGTCGCGCGAACGTTAAAGGGGGAGAACAAAAGGCAGTGAAATTCTCCTGGATGCCGCGGTTAAACCGCGGCATGACAGAAAGTGTTATGTCATCCCGCGACTTGATCGCGGGATCCAGGGGAATCAAAGTGCAGAACTAAAGCGTTCCCTGTATCCCGGATAAATGCTTCGCATTTTCCGGGACGACGGAGAAATGACAGGAAAAATAAAGCGGCGAGATTCGAAATGACAGTTTTTTCATAAGCTGGTATTCATCGTTAGGTGACCTAAATTTCATTGGCATATTTTTGATGGCATAACAACAATACCAACGAACACTCCATAAAATAATTTCGGGCTCATAATGTTTCCATTTGAAAGCTTTTGCTTTGCGCTTTTTCTGTTTCCTTCCTGGCAAGTTTTGTGAGATTATACGCTTAATCTAGGTTTAATAGCTAATTTTTGCAACGGAACCCATTTTTAAAGAGCTGGAAACACTTATAGAACACTCGTTTTCTGATAGCGCAAAGCAAAACGGACTTAAAAAATTTTACAGGAATCTAGATTAATAGTTGACGTTTAATGGAATAAGTTACCAATGAAAATCGATATTTATTATATCAATGCATTTACTGACAAAGCTTTTAGAGGTAATCCTGCTGCCGTGTGTATTTTGGATGGTTTTTTATCTGAAGAGTTAATGCAAAAAATTGCAGCACAAAATAACTTATCTGAAACCGCATTTGTCGTGAAAACAGACAAGCAATATAAAATCCGATGGTTTGCTCCAGGGGGCGAGGTGAAATTATGTGGGCATGCTACGTTAGCATCAGCCCACCTTTTATTTAATATTCTTGATCAAGAATTAGAATATATAGAATTTCAATCTGCGAGTGGATTGTTAACTTGTAAAAAAGAAAATGATGCTATTGTTCTTGATTTTCCTGCTCGCCCATATGAAAAAATAAAACCCTCGGCAATATTAATTGAAAGCATTAATGTTGAGCCAGAAGTAGTTTTGGGCTCTGATGATTATATTGTGGTTTTAAAAGATCAGGCTCAGGTCATTAATTTAAGCGTTAATGCAAATGGGCTTAAGCAACTAGATCGTCGCGGTGTTATTTTTACGGCTCCTGGAACGGATGTTGATTTTGTATCAAGAGTTTTTCATCCAAAGCTTGGGATTGGTGAAGACCCAGTATGCGGATCAGCTCATTGTGAACTAATGCCTTATTGGTGTGGTGTTTTTAATAAAACCAAATTACACGCTAGACAGCTTTCACCCCGAGGAGGAGAGCTGTTTTGTGAATTAGAAGGCGATCGAGTTTTATTAAAGGGAAAATGTAAAAGTTATCTTTCGGGAAAAATAGAATTTTAACCTCGCGTAGTTTTTATAAAGCTAACACTTTAATATCCCTTTTTATATTGCCTGCCTTTCTTCAACGATTGACTTTTCAACCGCCACTGGATACGATACTGTCGTTGAAGAGCGAGGCAACGAAGAAGCCACTTCTTTTGGTAATAGGCGCACAGTGCCTGAAAACATCTCAGTGCACAATCCCGCATTTGATGTGACATCTCGCAGGATGATCAAGGCGTTTATTGCTGAAAAAGGGATTGTCGCACCCCCGTTTGATGTTAATTTAAAAAAATTGTTTGGATAATAAGGAGTTAACGATGCCCTACGAGATTCTTACCAAAGAAACCATAGTAGATTATTTGAAAAAAACGGAATCGATGCGTAAATTTTTTTCATCCTTTGATGCGCTTGATATTGAGGAAGTGGGCGATGGTAATCTGAATTTCGTTTATAAAATCACCAATCAAAAACAACCCACAGAAACAGTCGTCTTAAAACAAGCAGTCCCTTATTTGCGTTGCGCTGGCGAGACCTGGCCACTTAGCAAAGAACGCATGAATTTTGAAATTATGGCACTTGAAACACATAAGGAGCTACATCCCGAAGGCATCCCTGATATTTATCATCACGACAAAGAAATGTCGCTTGTGATTATGCGAAACCTGAATCGTCACAAAATTCTTCGAGGTGAAATGAATCAAGGAAAGATTTTTCCTCAATTAGCCGATCATATCTCAACCTTTCTGGCGCGCACTATTTTTCGCACCTCCGATTGGTATCTAGGAAGCCATGATAAAAAAGAATCTGTTAAACAATTTATTAATAAAGAATTATGCGAACTTACAGAAAATTTTATTTTTACCCATCCTTTTTATAATGCTTCATCCAACAGTTACAGCCCCGACTTAACCCCCGAAGATATTAATTATATTCATAAGGATGGACGCGTGCGAATTGCTGTTGCTGAGTTACGCCATCGTTTTAAAACTGGCGCTGAGTGTCTTGTGCATGGTGATTTACATACAGGAAGCATCATGGTCAACGAAACGGACACTTACATGATCGATCCTGAATTTGCCTTTTATGGCCCCGCGGGATTTGATCCCGGACTTTTTATAGGCAATTTGTTACTTGCCTATGTTGCCCATGGCTATCGACAAGAAGAGCTTCTTAAAAGAGATCCTTTGCCTTATCGCACTTGGATTCTAGACACGATTGTACAAACCTGGGAACAGTTTGTGACAAAATTCAACGCACTCTGGGAAGCTCATATCATTGCTTCTCAAGATCCCTTTTGGCATTATGAAGGGGCGCTCGCCGATCACGAAAAATTACGTCAAAATACCATTGACGGAATTTTTCGTGATGCCGTAGGCTTTGCGGGATGTGAGATGGTCAGACGCACATTAGGAATTGCAAAAGTCAGTGATGTTAAGGAAATCGAAGATACTGAAGCTCGCGCAGAGCTTGAGCGATTATCATTACAAATAGGTAAAGAATTAATAACCGATCGCCAACAAATAAAATCCATTCAGGAAGTCATTGATATTGCAACCAGGGTTTCGCCTTTAACCACTACCCCCGTTGCAAGTGTGAAGTGCTGTTAATCGCGCTAAGTTGCTCATGGGATTATATCGTATTAATGGATAAGCCCCAGAAAAAATAGCATGGAAACAGCGGCTTCAACAAAATATTGGCATGACTTAAAAAATGGCAAAATCCGATGCGATTTATGCCCGCGACATTGTCAATTAAAAAAAGGTCAACGCGGCTTTTGCGTTATTCGAGAAAGACGGTTCCGTTGCAAAAATTAGCTGTTAAAACGAGATTCAGCGTATAATCTCACAAAACTTTCCAGGAAGGAAACAGAAAATGTGAAGGTTTTATTAATTCATTGTTTAGAATAAAAGAATTATCAATTAATTGTCCGAGTTTTAGCGCTCTGTCTAAGCGCCTAGCTAAGCTTAACATACAGTCCCCTCGCTATCGAAAGACAGATCGAATAGAAGAGCACAACTGATGGTGCGTACGATGAAAACCCGGTGTTTCAAGCGTTATCTGATAAGTTCCCGAAGGCGAATATTGGAAAATCAAATGCAGTCGAGAAAAATGGAACGACAAAAACAAGAAGCGATGATTGATTGTGGCGTATTAAACAAAATGACGAGCATTGGTATGTCCGAAAGTTATAAAATTTGCAAAAATGGTCTAGACTTTTCGCCCGCTTTACAGTGCATAGGTAACTAGTGCAGAATAATCAGGCATATCACCTTTTACGTAAATTAACGTTCCATCAAAATCAAAGATATCTATGCCGAGCATTGCGTTCTTAAAATCTTTGTATAAAGAGGACTCAATAAAATCAGGTGTTAACAGCTGTTCATAATAAAATACTGGATCTCGCAAGGGATCAAACCATGGTTTTAGAGGGAATAATATCTGATTTGCTACGGTAGCAACTTCCTCAAAAGAGTGATGCCCTCGATAAATAAGGTCAGCAACAAACCCCATCACATATTGCATGAGTTCTTGTGTCGTTAGCAATCCTCTTTCTACAAGCGGTGCCAACATAAGCACATTACGCCCCAACGTACCGCTTGAACCACCAATGATTGACGCCGCTTCTGAACGAAATGCTCGGGTAATAGGGTGTGTTGAAGCTGGTTTAAACAGTACCTTAGCAGCAAAATGCGGCTCTGAAGGAGTAGCAGCAGGGTCAGTATCTTTCATAATGCCAATAGTGCTTGAAAATGGTGGCTTTGGTGTATCTTCGCGTAAAGTGCGGCCTCGTAACTGTGGTGGCCCACAAGTTAACCAAGGTTGCGCAAGAAGATAGGCTTGTGATCTACTTTCTGGTTTATGAGCCATATCGTGAAATAATCGCATCATGAGTATTGGTACTATGCTTTCCGTTGCTGCAACAGGCATAGTATGAGTAGCGACTAAAGCATCTACTGAAAACACAAAAGGTTTCAAGGATTCTGCGCCATAATCAAACAACCAGGCACCATAATAAAATTGCGAAACATTCGTTAAATTAAAAGGCTCTTCAAATAACGACACCAGTGCTACGCGCACATCGGCTATAGAATAAAAGCCCGCTTCAACAATCAATTTCTCTTTAATTAAAATGGCTTTTATCTTTTCGAAATAAACTTCATGCTCATCTCGATGAGTCGGATCAGCTTTACTATCAAAATCTGCCAGAAATAATCGATTTATCTTGTTATAAGCAGGTTCCCAATAAGCACGCCCTCTTTCTATAATTAACTGAGCTAAGCGTGACTGATATAAACAACGTTTCCTTTGATTACCATCTTCATCGGGCTTATCTGTGATTGCATATTCTCGTCTATCAGGAACATAACGTACAACACATCCATCGAGAACTCCAAATAGGCTAGGATATTTCCCTCGATTAAACTCTTCAGGAAAAGCAACGTCGTGACGCCTTAGTACCTCCAAACGAATCAATTCATCCCGACAGGCATTAACGGCTAATGCAGCCTCCATGGGTGTTGAGGGGCTAGTAAAATCAATTGTAGTAATACCAAGCTTTCGGGCGACTGCGCGATTTTCTTCTCGATCATCAACAAACCAACATTCGTCTGATTTAACCTTTTCGCTAGCAAAAACCTGTTCAAATAGTCGTGGGTCAGGTTTTATTAAATGAAATTCAGCTGAGCCATAAATAGGTATGTCATCAAAGCCTTCACGTTTTAATACTTCTCTTGTGTTTGCAACACCAATGTCTGAATTATTTGTTAATACGACTATTTGATGCCCTGCTCCATAAAGATCTCGTATCATCTCTGGTACACCAGGATATAAAGTAATTCCCGTTTTATAAACTTCAATCAGTTCATCTGCTGCAGGCTTTGGCTCCTTCCTAGAATCAAGTGCAATGTGTTCAAATACTTCACGCAGAGATTGTTCTCCACGATTAAGTACAACATGGTCTCCTTGATAAACTGAAAGCTCTTCAGGAGAGAGTCCGGTTAGTTCGACTAGTCTAGCTTGATTGGGTAATCCAAGGTCACTATCTGGATGAAGCACGCCACCCGCATCAAGGATTATTAGCTTTCTCATGTAGGAACCTCTTTGAGATTTTATAATTAGTCGTCAAATTAGGTCGCATTATAACTACTATCTGTGTTGAAGTAAAATTAATGAGCGAGATAAGAGTCTTTCCGCGTAATTGTGTAAATTCCATAATCCCTTGCCGTTGTTTCCCAACCTCTGATCCTCGGTTATTTGGGTTGTGTTGCAAATAATTCAGCTACTTAAAAAAGCACCATTTCTATTTATTTTTCATACGCCAATTCCAAAAAGGCTTTCAACGAATTTTTTCTGAGCCAGCATCTCGCCTTTGCTAACAAATTTGACTTGGCTGCGACGAATCATGTTCATGATTTCATAACCAGCAATTTTTTTGACTCCTTTCCGGTGGGTTTTGTGATATTATACGCTCGCTCAATTGAAATAAATGCTCGATTTTTGCAACGGAACCATCTATATATATGAAGATCACAATCTTAGTAGAAAATTCGACAAGTCGAACTCATAACAAACTCTGTGCATCGGAATGGGGGTTTTCTGCCTTTATTCAAACCAAAAATGCGAACATCCTTTTTGATACAGGGCATTCGGAAATTTATTGGCGTAACGCACAAAACTTGAATTTGGATCTAAACAACACACATTTTATCATCCTTTCTCATCGTCATTGGGATCATGTAGAAGGTCTTAAGTACCACAATTTCGTGAATAAGAAAAAGATAATCATGCACCCAGAAGTTCTCAACAAAGCTCCAAACGAAGTGGTAGATATTATGAAAAAAGATTTTGAAATCGTAACTACTGATAAACCCATTGAATTTAGTCCGGACTCTTACTTCCTGGGTGAGATCCCAAGAAAGTTTAGTTATGAAAAAGGTGAATACAAGGGTGATAAAATGCTTGATGATACTGCTCTAGCTATTAAAACTGAGAAGGGGGTTGTTGTTATAACAGGATGTTCGCACTCAGGCATAAGCAATATCTGTGAGTATGCTAAAGAGATATCTGGACAAGAACTCCATGCTGTGATGGGGGGATTTCATTTGTTCGAAGATGATCCAAGTGCCGTTGAAGGAGCAGTCAATTATTTCAAGGCAGAAAATCCCCGATGCCTATATCCGATGCACTGTGTAGATCTTCCAACCATGACAAAGTTCTACAATGAATTTGGTATGCAGAAGCTTGGTGCTGGAGATGAGATAGAATTTAAGGAATAGGGATAAAAAATTTTCAGTAAGGTGCTTAAAAATTACATCAGCTAACAGCGTGTATCTGAAATTTACTGGGAACGAAGTGGAAAGTAAATTTGGGTGGAGTGTAAGCGGAACCAGATATTCAGAAACGTTATCGTACATTTTATTAAGACAAATTTATGAATAGTAAAACACTTTGCAGTGCCTGTTTATTAGGAGCTAGTTGCCGATATGATGGGAAGAGTAAAGCCAACGAAAAAGTTCTAAATTTGGCCGCCAAGGAAACATTGATTCCAATTTGTCCAGAACAATTGGGTGGTTTATCTACACCGAGAGTTGTTGCGGAACGTAACGGCAGTAAAGTTGTTACAAAAGATGGTGCCGATGTGACAGGCAGTTATGAGCTTGGTGCTCAAGAAGTATTGAAGCTAGCCAAAACTCTCGGGTGTAACAAAGCTATTTTGAAACAACGATCTCCCTCTTGTGGATGTGGCCAAATTTATGACGGAACTTTTTCTGGCACTCTCGTGGAAGGGGATGGAGTCACTACAAAGTTACTTAAACAAAATGGAATCTCGGTAATTACCGAGGAGGATCTGTAACCAATTTGTCTTAATAATAAGTTTTAGCAATTCTTTACTTTAATTATGAAATCAATTTATCAAAATAAACAATTTGCAGAATATTGGAATAAAAGAGCTGGTGATTCTGGCGAAGTTTACAAATGCTATGTGCTTGATCCGATAATGTTCAAATTGGTAAATTCTTTTGCCAATAAAACGGTTCTTGAATTAGGATGCGGTAATGGATATCTTGCGCAAAAATTTATTGAGAAAAAAGTCAAGAAATTGATTCTAACTGACATATCAAATCATAACCTTGAATTTGCAAAACAAAAATTCCAAGATGCTAAGATTGAATATCTTGAACAAGACGCAACAAAAAAATGGAAAGTTGGCTCTAGCTCAATTGATATTGTTTATTCAAACATGATGCTTAATGAAGTCGAGAATATAAAAACTCCAATTTCAGAATCATTTAGAGTTTTGAAAAAGAATGGAATTTTTGTTTTTTCAGTTACTCATCCTTCATGGGACTTATTTGTTTTTGCGCAAGAGCAAGCTGGAATAAAATCAAAGAAAATCAATAATCTCGGAAATTATTTTAGAAGAGGTTTTGCAAAATACATTATGGGTTCAGACAGCAAGACCAACCCCGAATTGGCAAAAGAATTTAAAACCGAATTTGAAGTTGAACATTATCAGCGCCCAATATCTGATTATTTTGATGCGCTCATTGAATCTGGATTCAAAGTGGATAAAATCATTGAGCCAGAATTAACAAAAAAATTGCTAAAGAATAATCTTAGATTTAAAGAATATGAAGATCATCCAATTGGATTGATATTCTGTTGCTCAAGGTAACGGGGGTCAAAAAATACTTCTCCGCTTCGCTCCGACCACGCTGCGCTCTTGCTTCATTGCGTTACACTCGGGACACATAACGTTTCTGAGTATCCGAGGTTTTTTGCCGGATTTTTCAGTGTCTACGTACAGCTTAGCACTTTCGTTTATTTTTTGGAAGACGTTCATTCTCAGCACAATCGGAGGCAAAAAATTTGGGTGGAACAAAATGGACAGTCCTTTGAAAATAATTGAGTCCATTTTGTGGAACCGGATACTCAGCGTTATGTGATGTAATTTTTGAATTTTTTTACATTGTAAATTGCGTATGGTTTTTTATAGTACAGTGCCCAATCAATTGTGCCGTAACTGAAGTGCCACCATTCACTTGGCAAGTTGTAGAAATTTTCTTTATCCATTTCTCGAAAAAGAATTTTTCTATTATCCAGGACCGTTTTAGCGAGGTAGGGATAAAAAGAATAGACTTTTTCGGTAAAAACGTCGATTTTAGTCCCCATCCATAATTCTCGTTTTGTGTTTAACTTGATTATCGTGAGATCGACAGCGCCTCCAGTAGGATGAAAAGATAACTCAGGTTTAGCGCAGAATTTTATAGTTAGGTTTTCCAGCGCTCGTTTTGATAGTTCAGGATGTGTCTTTTTATTTCTGGATAAGTGTTGTCTGTAGTACTTTGCTTGAATTTCTATTGGGCGGTATCCGTCAGTGATTTTTAATCCAAGTCCTTTTTTCGCGAGACGATCCTGTACCCTTTTTAACTTTTGGGCAACTGTCGATCGTAAAAAAACTGTATTGCCGGTGATACTAACATTGTCCTTTCGCGGGACGAGAATTATGGATGGGGCGATCTTTCTTAGATCAACTAGCCCCTCTTCGTTATCTTTTATGCTGACGCTTTTTAACTGTTCAATGCTAAAAAATTCTTTTTCAAGATTCGTGATGTTAGCAGTATCGTTTTTCATAGAGTAAAAAAAATTAAAAATTATTGCGCATAATGTTCATGAATATCTGATGTTTTTCGCCGTTATTATCGCACTTTCGACCAGATTAGTACAATGTTTGTTATTCGAAATATCGTTCAGTTACCGCCATTTGGAGGCGAAAGTCTGCAAGGCGTGGCAAAAATTCTTATTGTCCGTAGGACTAAGTTGGGGGCTATAGGTTATTTAATTTTAAAAGTTTCAAGATAGTCTAATAATTCATCTAACTTACATGTTGCAAGTCCGATAACTGTATCCGCAGCACCATAATATACATAAAGGCTATCATCAACAATTACAGCACCTGAAGGAAAAGTCACATTATGCATAAGACCTTGACATTCATAATCTGTTACAGGTTGCAAAATGTAACTCGGCGCCCTCGCAATCAATTTATGTGGCTCGTTTAAGTCTGCAAGTGCTGCTGTAATTGTCCAAGTATCAGACATAGATTCTGCGGAATAGATAAAAAGCCAGCCCCTTTTTGTTTTTATGGGTGGGGCTCCTAATTCTGGGCCACGATGCAACCACCATTGTGTTCCAAGAATGGCAGTTTTTTTAGAATTTTTGAGAAAATTATTCCATTCTGTTTCTGAAGAATTTAACAAATGTTCAATTGAATCATAATATCGTACGGCTACATGAGAGTGTGTAGAGTCTGGTGAGATTGTAAGAACCAAACCAATCTTGCCATTATTTACGGGTTCTGGAAATAAAGCGGCTGCTTTTGAGCTCGTTGGAGGCCCAATAATTCCAATTTTTTTTATTGAAATAAAATCTTTTGTTGTTGCTAAAGCAATACGAATATTTGGTTTGGAGTCTTTATTTTCAAGAGGGGAGTCTATTGCTGTGTAAGTTATGTAAAAGGTGTTTCCAAATTTTGTAATTCGTGGATCTTCACAACCAAAAAGGTCACAATCTTTGTCTGGAGAAATAAAAGGTTCTTTTCGTGTTACAAAATTTTTCCCATCTTTACTTTCTGCATAACCAATATATGAAATCTGATTACTGAAATGAAATCCTGGACGTTTCAATCTAGGAGTTGTTTCCTTGAGTTTACTTGGATATGTACGATAGAGCATTCTGAATACATTTTCATCTCTTAGCACGCTGCAATTAAAAACTGCTTTTGCCTCCCAAGAGATATCTTTACGTGGCACTAAAATTGGTTTAGGATTTTCATTGTTTGGAAAGCGAGTTAGATAAAATTTCTTTGGTTTCATAATGATAAATTATTTTAACATGTATAAAAAACTTCTTGTTTGTAGCCCCCCAACTTTCCATTCATTGAGGCGATAATCGGCTATTTAGGGGTGGATGATCGGGGGTAGCGCATTCACAATTACAGCTAACTCGTTTTTATCTCGTCTTGACAGTCTAAATGTAACAAATTCTTGTATGTTATACAAATTTTTGCTATTCCTTGAGCATAGAAATTATTTTGGACAAAACCGAGCGAGTTTTACTTCTGCGCAACTACTTCCCCAAAACACGATCAATGGTTGCAGCGATTCAAGACGGCAAGAAACACGATCGCGGGTTATGAAGTCATGAATATGATTTGACGCGGCCAAGTCAAATTTGTTGAAAGCCTTCTTGGAATTGGCGTATGAAAAATAAATGGGAATAGTGTTTTTTATGTCTTCGAATTATTTGCAGTACAACCGTTTTTCTCGGCAAAAACAGTCTAAAAAATCATAACATAGACAATTTTGTTATTAAATTTCAGTATAATGTGAAGATTTTCCCGCGGCTTGCCGCGAGGGACATTTCGCCTGGGGATTCTCAAGTGGAGCGGGCGTTCGCTCCCCTTGAGTCGCTGTCCGCGCGGGTTTCCCGCGCAGGCGAAATCAATTAAGGAAACAATCTCGGCCGCTTGCGGCCGAGTTGTTGAACCTTCACTTTTAAAGAAACCCCAAAAGTGAAGGTTAAAAATGACCGTGCAAAATTGCTTGCATTAACCTTCACTTTTGAATAAATTTGATTTGTGAAGGTTAACACAGTGGCTTTATGAAAAATCTTATTATTGGAAGGGCGGAAGAAATTAAAGTACTTCAGTCTTTGTTATCATCATCCTCGCCAGAGTTTTTAGCTATTTATGGCCGACGAAGAGTAGGTAAAACATTTTTAATTAAGCAATTTTTCCAAACTAAGAAAGTTAAATTTTTCTCTATTACCGGTGAGAAAAATGCTATCATGAGAGAACAGATTATTCATTTTACAAAACAAATTAGCCATCTCTTTTATAATGATGTGGTTTTAGAGCCCAAAAAAATTGGGATGAAACTTTTGAATTATTAACAAAATCAATTCAACTTCTCAATGCGAAAGAAAAAATAATATTATTTTTCGATGAGTTCCCGTGGATGGTGACACAACATTCTCGGCTATTACAAAATCTAGATTATTATTGGAATCAATACTGGTCAAATGATAATAGAATAAAATTAATTATCTGTGGATCCCCCGCATCATGGATTATAGACAACATTGTCAATAATAAAGGAGGTTTACACAATCGTCTCACGCGTAACATTTTGTTAGAACCTTATTATTTAAGCCAAATTGAAAAAGGGCATTCGGCAACACAGGTCATTGAAAAGTTAGCTTTTGCCCGCAAAGGATTTTTATTGGAAGAATTTGATAAACTTTTTTCATCTTTATTTAAAAACTCAGAAGTGTACATTGACATTATTAAAATTATTGCCTCCCATCGTTATGGAATAGGTAAAAGCCTCTTATTTCATCAATTAGGTAAAAAACATTTTGGCAAGGGCGGCGTGGAAAAGTTAAAGGCGTTGAAAGATGCTGGGTTTATTATGGAATTTATGCCCCATTTTCATAAAGAAAGATGATTTATTTAAATGATATAAAACGATAGGAAATAACATTTTATGCCAAGAGGTAAAGCTAAAATTCCGGATGAAATAGCGGGCGACGAGCTGGTTTTACATCGTCCTGCTCCTTTACCATGGCTTTATTTGGATCCTCCTATTTGGGGAATGTTGAGATATAGGGATTCCTGAAAGTTTATTTCCATTTGGGAAATTAACAATGACCTTCGATCATGAAAACCACATCATTATTGATGATGAAAAAATTGATGCAGGCGCTTTTCTTAAAAGCGCAGCTGAGGAAAGCTTCAAGATCATGTTGTTATGTTAACCATGGATCCCCGACAAATGCTTTCGCATTTTCAGTGATGACAACACAAAAATTGTTTCCAATATTTTGGATGTCGTGTTATCGTCAGTTTGCCAAGCCATTGGTTTTATCCTTTTTTAAGGTTTTGTCACCCATGAAAAGTTTAAACCTTGACTTGTCACCTTGGCAGTTCCTTGCAGGCTCCAACCAATTTACAGAAAGGACTTTACACTACCAGATTAGGCCAGATCCAATTAAAGTAATAACAAACAATCGAGAGAAAGTACCATGCCTTATACAACCGAATTACCTCAAGATGATCAAGCGCGGCTTGTTCCTGCTGTTGACGATAGAGAAGAAGTGCCCGATTTTGATATTACACCTGCAGCGGCAAGCAAAAGCGCCGAACTAACAGTCGATAGCAAAATTGATCTTGCTGTCATGCCCCGACTGTTTGGAACGTTACAAACAATAGGCGGTATTGGAGAAATGACAGCTGCTTCTCTTTATATATCTGGAAGTGGTGGTGTCGGTGCGGTTTTAGGTGGAGGATTGATGTTGGCACATGGTGCTGATGGCGCAGCAACTGGCATTAAACAATTATGGACCGGCAAGCAACAGGAAACTGTAACTCAACAAATGCTCGAGCCAGTTGTTGGCAAAAATATAGCCGCAATAAGTGATCTGGCATTATCGTTTTGTTCTGGCGGAGCGCATATAGTAATAACCAGTCAGAGGAATTTATTAATGTTTGGTAAGCCAACCACACCTTATTTATTTCGTGTTGTAAAGGAGCTGAAGGATAAAGTTGATGACTTACATTTTTCTCCTGAGCAAATGCCCAGAGTTTCTTTGGATCAGGTACGGGCCATGAAGGGAAAACACAAATTAATGTATGTTGTGACGAAAGATGGCGAATTGTTAATGACGACGAACAGATTTGCTAAGCCGATGGTAACAGCAAGTGGTATGAAGGTCTCATATGTTGCTCATCCTGCAATTGCTGGGACAAGTGTTCCAGTGGCGTCAGCTGGTCAGATTTTTGTACGTCATGGTAAGATTGTCAAAATCGATAATTGTTCAGGGCATTTTAGACCTTATGGTGACGAACTAAAAAAAATAACAGAACATGTTTTTGAGCGCCATGGGTTTCAAGAAGCTGTTGGGAAATTTACATATTTTGGATTGGAAAAAGGTTTGAAGTTCGGTAATTGGGGGAATAAGCCTATTGCAACGTATGATTGGGTTTGGCCAGTATTAATACCTAGTGGAAAGCTAGCTGCTAACCTTGAGTCAATGGGCCAAAGCTTAGGGGATAGCTTTATCCCAGCTGCTCATGCATCTGCAGCCATGCCAGAAGGTTCTTTGCCGCTTGGTTTTTCGGCTCAAGAATTCACACAGGCGAGAAATTTATTCAAAGATTCAGGCTTATTAAATCAGGCAACGCCACAAGTTCTTACCGCAGCGCTATTTATGCAGCAAGATCCAGATGATTTGTTTGATTTAGGTGCTAATGCCAGAAGTATTACCGAACCGCACTTGCATCGAACATTACGCGAAGCGTTGAGTGTTACTACTCCAGATGCCAAACAGCGTAGCGCAACACTGCAACAGTTAGTTGGTTCAGGTCTATTGGGCGATCCAGAAGAAGTTTCTTCTTACTATCTTGCTGATTCATTTGGTGGCTGGTTTGCCGATGATCCTGATGCCGCAAAAAAACAAGCGGCGGAAAAAGCTCTTGATGACATGCAGCAGGCTTTGGATCGTGGCGGAGCAATCCCACAGGCAACAATTGATGCTTTCGCGAAGTTGATGTTTGATGATGTTGTTCCAACGCTAACTACTCAAGCCTTAGAAACTCTGATAGCTAGTTATGATACCAATATAGATATTACCGGTTTTGAAAATGAAGAAACCGTGACAAAACCATATCGAGAATTACGGATTTTGACTACCCAAGACGCTGCCCCACATGAAAGGATTGCTAAAACAAAAGAAGTACGAGACAACATATTTCGAATCAAGCTAGAGCGTCAAGATTTCGATAATAAATTGCGCTATGCTGGTTATGCAGTGGAAGCTGTGTCGCTACTTGCTCGTATAACACATAACAAAGATCTGGCAAAAGCCGCCTCCGTTTTAGCATCAGGACTGAAAATTGGACAAAATGTTGCAGCACTTGCCAAGCATGGAACGCTTGCTGCAACTGCAGCTGCTGGAGGTCCGATTGGGATAGTTTTTGCCATCGGCTTAAGCATACTAGATATTGTAGACGTGCTTTCATCTGATGGTAAAGATTCTTCTGTTGTTATCATGGAAGCGTTACAACAATTATCGGAGAAAATTCACCAGTTGCGCACTGAAATGCATGCACGCTTTGATGCGGTGATGCAGGGGATTGATACGATCTATCGTCAAATGTTTGATTTTCATTATGCGCTGCAAGGTAGTCTTGATGATATTGCCGACCGACTTAAATACATGCAAGAAACGGGATTCAGATATCATAAAAGAGAACTTAGTTATCTTGAAACGATAGTAGCTAATTTAGAAAGTTTGGCGCACGAAACCAAAAGAACCCATAAAGTAGATAAATTAAAAGCACTGATCGAAGAAATTGTTCTGATAAAAAAAGAGTACGCATCTGATCCTGCTAAATATAGTGCATTGCGGGCGGCGTTAAGCATGCCGCTTACTGAACGTAACTTTGGTATTAGAGATGCCGAACTTACTGGCGCAAACAGTCCAGCTTTCGAGAACCCAGCTGCTCTAAGTGCCCACATTGATGGTTTTTTTCCTGAATTTCATTTTGGAACAATGGCAAAACTGTATGCCCAACTTGGTTTAAAAAGTGCAAACTATTCACCGGAAATAGTGAATTATTATTTAACGCAAATCCTTAAAGAAAGTTCGGAGTTTCAGCTAGCTCCTTGTTTAACCATTGCTGATCTAACTCTTAGGCGCCTCAAAGAACAAAAAGCATTATTTGGCTTGGCAAAAATAACTAAGTCATTTTTATCTGCAGAAGATACAGAAACCTCCGCAACAATATTAGTTATTCCGCTTAGAGTACGGGCACAATGGCAATTAATTATCATTGATAAATTATCCAAGCAAGTTGATATATTTGCACCAGCAACGCAGCCTGAATTAATGCAAAAAATGGAGGCGATTATCAAGCAGGTTGTTCCAGAAGATTTTCCCTGTCGATACAAAAACTTTAACAGCCATGTTTCGCCGGTATATTATGGTGTGCTTATAGTTGAGATTGTTAAGCATTTGAGTAATGGCGAATCTTATATTGCGGTGTTAAGGGAAAGATCAGTTGAAAAATTATTATTACTTGCGCAAACGCAAGAGAAGTTATTCAAACCGTCACAACAATTACTTGATACTCAACAGGCAGTTCTCGGCGATGTGATCAATCCTGTTATCGGGAGGGTACTGGTAGGACATTTGTTGGAGCTATATTACCATAAATACCCTGAAGTTTTGGATGCAAATTTGCTTGATCTTGCCGTCGATGCTGTAGAAATAAACGATATTAGAGATTTATTACTTGCTTTGGAAAATCCTTATCTTCTCCACCAAGGTTTTTGCGATGAAAAATTGATTCGTGCATTGTTTAAATCTTATCAAGACGCTGCACGTGAGCTGCAGGCTAGCCTGGTTACAGCGCGAGAAGGCCATGAAGCACATCTTAGTGATGATTTAAATATTGCTGCTAAAAAAGTATTGACGCAGCAATTTACTGATGAAGAAGCTGTGCGTAAATTTAAACTGGATATTCCAGTGCGGGTGTATGGGAATTGGTTTACAGAGGTAGGAGATGCAGATTGTCCTCGCAGCCCGTTCATTTATGTAGTCTGTAACCAAATTAGAGATTCCGTGCTAGCAAGCATGCGTTATGCGAGAGAACAACTCATTAATCATCAGGCAAAACAAATTAAACAAGTTCAAGATTCTTTTCCGGTTACTGCCAAAGAGAAAATTTATAAGTTTAAATTTGAGAGACGGATAGATTTGTATAATCCACGAAATTTCACTGCTGATTTAATGCCAAGCTTTATTTTTCCAGAACAGGATGGCAATCCTGTTTTACCTAATTTGGTTTTTGGTTACGATAGCGTGCCAATCGAAATGCTTACGGCCCAAGCTTTGGAGATTGGCTACATAGAGTTGCGCTATAATATTGATGCTATCGCTAATACGTTTAACGTAAAAATTTGTTTAGTGGCGAATGGTAATTCTGCTGAATCGTGTATAAACTCTTACTCTATCAAATATAAAAACGAGGATAGCAGTATTAATTTCTACGAAGGACCAGAAGCCGTTTGGTGGTTTTGGGTTGGCGGAGAGTGTGTGCAACAGAAAATTGTGCCGTCCCCACAACCAAGACCCGCAACGAACGTTGATGAGATTCTGCGTCAGGGTATTCGTTTTAGTTTAGATGGAGGATTTCATGATTATGTCAATCCTCCATTAACCACACGCACCGGCGTAGGTAACTTGCCATTATCATCTTTCACCAAGCTTACCAATCACACTGATCCATCATCACAGCTTCTTCTTCAGGAAATTAGCAAACGGATAGCAAGTAAATACCAGGAAATGCGTAAAGCGTTGAATCAAGATTTGCGCAATGAACTCGATAATCCGGCCAGTTTTTTAGGACAGGCGTTGGTTAAGTTTGAACAAGCGTATAAAGTTCTGCGCTTATTTTTGGAATTTATTTTCGCCGATGCTCATGGCAATCCGAGTAAAGCTTTAGAGGCAATTTTATATAACGTTAGGGTGATTTTTAATAAAGAAAAATTATTGGCTTTTCTTGGTGGTCCGACGGAAGAGTATGTTGCGACCAAAGTGATATCCGATGTGACTTTAAGCGTGGCGCAGGCAGTGTGTTTATCAAAGTTACCAGTCCAAGCGCAAATTGGTCCTCAGTATCTCAGCGACCTGGAAAGAGATTTAGCGCAAGCTTATGATGACTTTACACCTTACCAGGTTGTGGGCAAACCATCGTCATACAAACAAAGTGGATGGCAAAAAAAGAAGGTAGATTACCTTGCGTTGAAAACGATTTTTTTACAAGATGCGCTACTTCGCTCCGTATATTTAAATCCTGAGGAACAAGAACGAGCACGAGGACAGTTACCGCAAATATTGGCTTATATGAAAAATATTGATGAAGCAGTCGAAGATATTGAGAAGAGTTTTAACTCTGGCGCTTTAACATTAGAAGAAGCTTCTGCTAGGTTGGATAGTATGCTAGGCGGGCGACTTTTAACATCAGGACCATCAGTGTTAACGTTGCCAGCCTCGCCAACTCCAGCTACTAGTGGCGTTAAACAACCGAAACAAACTCCGCTTGAATACGCTCCTGAAAAAATCGTTGAAGAAAAACCAACACCACAACAAACCAGACAAACGACTACCACAATCGCTGACGTAGTCATTGAGGAGAGAGTTGGTCACGGTGATGGCGAAGACTATGAAGAAGAAATTTATGTGAGAACTGTATATGATTTACCTCGGCCTAAACAAACTGTAGCTGCATCGCCCGATTGTACGCCGGCATTTATTGACGGTTCGCCGGCATTGGTTTGTACAGGCGATCATTATCAAACCGTGGTGTTTCCAAAAGGCAGCGGAGAAGTTGCAGTAGCCCCTTACGGTGAAACTGGAAGAACTCATTACACTGGCGATTTTTACGATCGCAGTACTTGTCGGCCAGTGACGTTTTATGGCAAACCATCAGTTTACTGTGAGGGAGAAAGCACTACTTTATTTTATACACCAGATATTGAACCAGGACCTTTTGAGAATTTGGGAGGAAACATTGCGTTGGCAGCGGTGTGTATAAAATTAGTAAGCGATGCTACTGGTTGGTTTTGGGGCAAAATGTTTGGTAACAAGGAAGCAAGAGAAGCGCCAGTAATCGAAGAATTGTTGCCACAGGACGAGTTTCAGCAAAAGGCCAAAGAGCTTGATTGTTACTTGAATTCTCTTGCCGAACAATTGGATGATTATGGCACGAGGGGTGTAAGCACAAAAAAAGATATTGCTTGGTCCAGGGAAATTTTAGCAGACCGTCGAGAAGAACTGCAAGATGCTATTGCTGCTGGCGGTATGACTAAATCTGAGCTGCATGACTTTGAATTAGATGTGTTGGCATTAGCCAATGATATGGCGGCTACATGTATACAACATCATTTACTCCGATCATTTACGCCAGGTAGCGCAGGATCTTGCCGGCTGGCTGAATATCGCGGTGCATTTTTTGCTTTACAACCACCCATTTGTGTTCCGCCAACGCGGGCCACGTCGTCAACATTTCCCGAGGTCGGCGCTGGCGCCAATGCATTACCACTTAACTTACAAGGAAGAGTAGGGTAGGCAGTTATTGTCGCCCACAAATGTTGGTTGTGGGCGAAGATTTTGTTGTCAACGGATGAAGTGCGACCA
>JBBTCW010000079.1:0-7635 GCA_038043025.1 Pseudomonadota bacterium
TTTATCGTTCGTCATATGATAATGCCATTTTTTCAATTAGCTTGGGAATTTCTGCCCCCAATTAAAGTTTATTGATATTAAAAAAAATCAATGTATCATAATGGATCGGTTCATTTTAATGCTCACCAGGTCTTGATTTCATGACAACTGTCGCTATCATTGGGCTAGGATATGTCGGTTTACCACTGGCCATCGAGTTTGGAAAAAAAATTGACACTATCGGTTATGATTGTTCTGCTCAAAAAATAACCGCCTATCTGAATCAAAATGATCCCGCAAAACAAATCATGTTGACAGACTTTCAAACGGCCACAAAACTAACGTTTACTCATGATCCTAAAATGATCAGATCGGCCGATTTTATTATTATTGCTGTTCCCACGCCCGTTGATGATAGCAACCACCCTGATCTTTCCTGTTTAGAAACTGCATCAGCAACGGTCGGTAGTCATATGAAAAGCCAAGTCATTGTTATTTACGAATCTACTGTCTATCCAGGAGCGACAGAAGAAGTTTGCATACCAATATTAGAACAATATTCTAAAATGCAGTGGCTTAAAGATTTTTATGTTGGTTATGCCCCCGAACGCATTAACCCAAATGATCCCGAACATGGGCTTACAAAAATAATAAAAGTTATTTCGGCAGATACACAAAACACATTACCTAAAATAGCACAATTATATGCGCTTATTATTCCCGCAGGCATCTATTGCGCACCCAATATAAAAACAGCCGAAGCAGCCAAAGTCATAGAGAATACGCAGCGTGATTTAAACATTGCCTTAATGAATGAATTAGCCATGTTATTTGAACAACTCGGATTAAATACAATGGATGTCTTAAAAACAGCTGAAACCAAATGGAATTTTTGCCCTTTTAAACCAGGATTAGTGGGAGGACATTGTATAGGGGTGGATCCATTTTATTTAACATTCAAAGCAAATAAAATTGGATTTCATCCACAGTTAATTTTAGCAGGACGTCGAATCAATGACTCGATGGCAAAATACATTGCGGAACAAACTGTAAAACAAATAACGAATGCAGGCTTAACCATTTATGGCGCTAAAATTAACATTCTTGGATTCACGTTTAAAGAAAACTGTCCCGACACACGCAACACACAAATCATCATATTAACAAACGAGCTAAAATCATATGGCGCAAAAATTTATATACATGACCCACTGGCAGATGCCAATGCCTGCAAAGCCATGCATAACGTTGAATTATTAAACTGGGAACAGCTGCCTCAAGCCGACGCTATTATTTTGGCCGTTTCACACAAGCAATTCTTAGAACGTAAACTTACCGATTATCAAAAAATTATTATTAAAAATGGGTGTTTTATTGATGTTAAATCCGTCATGAATAAAAAAACATTAAAAAACCTCGGACTCAATGTCTGGCAACTATAGCAAACCAAGAGAAATTCCATATGTATACTTATGAAACGCTAAAAAATCATCTTAACGCCCAACCATACCACTGGCTCATTACCGGCGTGGCAGGATTTATTGGATCAAACCTACTACAAACATTGCTCACGCTCAATCAAAAAGTGACTGGCATTGACAATCTCAGCACCGGTTTGCAATACAATTTAGATGCTGTTAAAAATATTGTGTCCTCAACACAGTGGGAAAATTTCACTTTCATTAAAAATGATGTTCGCGATCTTAATATCTGCCATCAAATAACAAAAAACGTTGACATTGTGTTACACCAAGCAGCGATTGGATCCGTTACATGCTCTATTGAAAATCCTATCGCCACCCATGAAAACAATATCACTGCCTTTTTAAATATCCTAATTGCCGCTAAAAACAACCGGATAAATCGCATAATTTACGCATCCTCCAGCTCCGTCTATGGCGATGAAAAACAATTGCCAAAAGTAGAAGAAAAAATCGGCATGCCCTTATCGCCCTATGCCGTTACAAAACTCTCCAATGAGCTGTATGCACACACATTTTCAAAAAACTACAATATGAAAATTATTGGACTTCGTTACTTCAATGTATTTGGGCCAAAACAAAATCCAAACGGTAACTATACAGCGGTTATCCCTCTTTGGATTAACAAAATGATCCAACAACAACCCATTGAAATATTCGGCGATGGCAAAACAAGCAGAGATTTTTGTTTTATAGATCATGTCGTGCAAGCCAATCTGCTCGCCGCCATGACACAACAGCAAAACGCCCTCAATACCGTCTATAATATCGCCCAACATCAACAAACAACACTCAATGAACTAGCTGCACTTATCCAAAATCAAATAAAATTATATCTTCCAAAAATAAAAATTTGTCATCCAATTTATAAAGATTTTCGATCAGGCGATGTACAATATTCATGGGCAAGCATTGAAAAAGCAAAAAAATTATTGAATTATAATCCAACATACTCCATTCAAGATGGATTAATCATTACCATCGAGTGGTTTCTGCGCGAATTCAAAGACATGTTGATATACGGATAGTGTTTCTCGCACAACTTTTTCAACAGAAAATTTCTGTTCTACGAGTTGACGCCCCTTTTTTCCCATTTGAATTCTTAACGCTCGATTTTCGATTAAAACAGCCATTGCTCTCGCCAGCGCACCACTATCGCGAGCAGGAACTAAAAATCCATTCTCATTATTTATAACCACCTCTCGACATCCCGGCACATTGGTCGTCACGATAGGACGTGCGCACGCTGCGGCTTCCAACAAAGATTTAGGCAATCCCTCCCGATAAGAGGGTAATACCCCAATATGAGATTGAGCCCAAATAGGAGCAAGATCGGGACAATAGCCCAGCCACTTAATTAACCCCTGATTTTCCCATACATGAAGTTGCAGTTCCGAAATAACCGTTGGATTACCACTATCCAGAGGGCCAACTAAATAAGCTTGAAAATTTAACCCCTTCCGCTTCAAGATATTAACCGCTTGCACAAATTCATCAACACCCTTGTCTCGCAACATTCTGGAAACCATCGTAACCACGGGCGCGATACCCATCAAGTCTGGTTGTGGTACAAATCGTTTTAAATCTACGCCAGACCCCTGAATTACATGCAGCTGCTCCAACTTAACATTCATCGAAAGTAATTCTTGATAATCATCAGCGTTTTGAACAATAACCAGACTGTTTTTTAAGTTTAACAAATAACGTAAAATTTTTCTGAGAAAATAACGGGCAAATTTTGCACGTTTACCTGAACGAATAAAAATATAACCTAATCCAGTAATGGAGTTTACAACTAGTTTTATATGAGAAAATTTTGTCGCAATCGAGCCTAAAAATATTGGTTTTAAAGCAACATGATGAACAATATCGGGTTTTTCACGACGATAAATCAAGATCAAATGGTATAACGTTACTAAATCTTTAAAAGGATTACTCGCTCCCCGAACCAACGATAATGGAATAATGCGAATGCCCATTTTTTGTAATTCTTTAAAATAATAATGACATTGCGTCACCAGCACTATCTCAAAATCTTGATCCTGCATAGCCATAACAAGGGGCAATCGAAAGTGATAGAACCCCCAATCTTCATTAACAAGAAAAAGTATTTTCTTTCCCATAAATATTTCTTAATTGACTAATCCAACATATAATTGTTCGTATTGAACGACCATTTCAGCAACAGAATATAACGTAACAATCTGTTCTCGATTCTTTTCCCCTAACAAACAACGTTGACCCGTGGACTTATTTAAAACATATAATATCGCATCGGCTAGTAATTTAGCGTTTTTAACCGGCACAATCAGAGAGGGGTTGTTGATTAACGCCTTTGCGTTTCCATTATCCGTCGCAACACAGATAAGGCCACAAGCCATCGCCTCACCTATCACATTAGAAAACCCTTCAACAATAGACGAAGAAACAAAAAGATCACATGCGTTGAATATCTCTGGCATATCAAAACGCTCGCCCAACAAACAAAAAAAGCCGCGAATACCCTCTTTATCAATCCACGCTTTTAACTCTACATTATCCCAATCAATATTTGTGCCGCAACAAATAAATCGTACATTTTTATATTGTCGCGCAACAAGCGCAGCGGTTTGAATAAAAGTAAAATGATCTTTAACAGGATGAAACCGTCCTGCATGACCAATGATAAAATGATCATCAGATAATCCTAACTCGGCTCTTATTTTCTCTCCGGCCGCTTTATCGATCTTAAATAAAGAAACATCAAAACCATTTGGGACCACACACATTTTGTTCGCTGCATAACCAAACTTCATATGTGATTTTTTGGTTGCCTCGCTACAACAAATAATTTTATCAGGCCATCGATCGGAAAAATGACCACAGATTTTCGCAATAAAATATGTTTTTCGTTTAAGCGGAGACATGCTCACATCACCATGACAAATCGTCCATATTAACTTAAACCGACCATATAATAACTTGGCTAATGCGCCCATAAAATCAGCGTGATACATCCAGGTTTGCAATATATCTATTCGCTCTTGTTTTAAAATTTTTACCAGTCGAACATAAGCCAAAATAAAATCATAACTATGACGCATTTTTAAATTATATATTTTAATTCCTTTGAGTTGCAATTGCTGACCAATAGAACCTATTTTACGCAACACAACCACGCCCTCTTCAAAAGAGGCATCCCTATGCAATAACAACTTAGACAAAGTTATCTCGGCACCTCCCATTTCTAACGAAGAAATAACATGCAAAATTTTAATTTTTTTCATAAGCCGTAATTTTTTCAAAAAACGACATCAAGAACCACATAATAAATGGCGTGCCAAATAAAATAATTATCCAGTTCGTAATAATTTGATGTCGCAACACGGTACCATAATTACCAATACCCAGAGCAAACACAAAGGTAATAATCAAATAAACGCTGAACATTAAAACCCCAAAATTCTTTAAGTAGGAATGCAATCTATCTATATACAGAATGCTGGCTGCAAATAAAAAAATTTGAGCCCAAGCATTCAACAATAAAACCAAATATTTTATATGATTCACCATCCATGGAAATGGGGAAAATAAATAATATATCCACATCAAGAAAAGCGATATAATACGCAAAAAATGCCCCTTAAAAACAGGCACATAATAATTTATATTTCCAATATCTATCTGCGATCTAACTTGATTAATCAATGACAAGGGATGCAAATGATATAAATACACAACGGGGCCAAATCCTCTCTGAGTAGTCCAAAAAAAAGACAAACCAAAAGAGAATAAAATTAAAAACAAAAAAACACCGCCCATTAGAAGACAAACATGGAATAGCACCTGCCAGGATAGGGATTTATTTCGAGGGCAAATAACAAAAAACCCAAAAACCATAGGAATGGCAACAAACAACCCCACTTGTAGCAGCGCTGCCGCTATGAGCCCTATCAAAAAAAATAAAAAATAATTGGTTTTTCTTTCAAGCTTCCATTTTAATCCATAATACAACCCGAACATTAAAAAAAATAACTGCCAAACTTCTCGCAATTCCACGGATGTCCACAACAGTGTTGGTGGCATTAATCCAAACAGTAATAAAGACGCAACTCGTGCTTGAGTAATTTCAAAAAGGGTCTGAAATTTAATAAATAACACACCCGAAAATAAAAAAGCTAGCACGCCCATTTCCTGACCAAAGAATCTTGATGGGCATAATTTATAAAAAAAATGCAATAAAATAATATAGCTACTGGCCCCCATAAATCCTGTCTGTAAAAAACGATCATATGTGAAAGATAGTGCTTTTTGGTGAAAGCTGACCGCATCTTTGGTTGCCCCTGGAATTAAAGTCACATAGGCATTAAAAATTGATACTAAATGATGGCAAAACAAAATAAAAACAAAAACAAACAATAATGTTTTATTTTCATAAACCTCATCAAAAAAAAACACTAGAAAAAAGCTTATTCCCAGCACCAGCCAACCCGCCCAATCCTTCGGCCAAAAAATGATGCCAATACCCGACAATATAGCAACAAATAGACATAAAATTAAATATCGCTTATCCATGTCTTTACCTTTGTCTAATATGCGCGCTATCATCAACACTTTCTCGTTTTAGCAAACCAACGATCATTCTATATATGTACAACAAAAAATCAATCATTTTTTTAATCTCTAATCTTCTCTCATCTTTTTTTCCTTTTCTCACTATCATTATTTATACGCATTTGCTGTCTGCACAAGATTATGGCGTTTATTATCTCACCTATTCTTCCGCCACCTTTATTTATTCGATCACTGTTGGAACACTGGGGTTAGCCGTCTTACGTTTTTGGCCAACTGCCACGAAAGAACACAAACAAACACTGTATACTACTTTATATTTTCTTACTTATACTGCTTTAATCATCATATCTTTGAGCATGCTTATGTTCTCTATTTTCACCGACACGCCCATTACCTATCTCATTCTATTTACGATGATTATCTACATCTCCTACAGTTTAATACAATTTAAACTCATGTTTATACGATCGACCTATCGTCCCTATACTTATGGCGCGCTACATATCGCCAGAACCGGATTTTCATTGATTTTTGGAATATTGTTATATTTTCGATATAGCCTTTATGGGATTTTAGCAGGCATTTTTCTGGGTCATTTTTTAGCTTGTCTTTTGTTAATATTTGAAAGGCAAGATAAGGAGAAATTAAAATTTCAGCTCATAAATAAAAAATTAATAAAAGATCTCTTAATCTATTCAATTCCATTAACACTCAACTCAACCTTGATGTATATCATGAGTTATTCCGACCGTTGGCTACTCACCTTTCTCGCTTCGATCAAATCTGCGGGATTATATATTGCCGCTTATACCCTACCATCCCAAATACTTATCGCCATTATGATGGGTATGCATTTAAACCTCTATCCAAAAGACATCTGCGCTTATGAAACGGGCTCGGCAAAAAAAACAAAAGCTCAACTCGCCGATCACTGGACGCAATTACTCGCCATTGTCATTCCAAGCTGCATTGGATTAATTATTTTAAGAAATAATCTGATCACCCATGTACTGGGAACAAGCTTCAGTGCAACAGCAATCGGCTTATTACCCTGGATAATCTTAGCCGTTTTTTTTGGTGGAATAAAAATCTATTATGTTGATATTGCGCTCTGTTTGGCAAAAAAAACTTTTATGCAAATATATATTTGTGTCATTATTGCCATTATAAATATTCTATTGAATATTATTTTAATCCCTAAATTTGATTTGTATGGGTCTATCATTGCACTGATTATCTCCAACTTTTTAGCATTTTTATTAAGCTACTTTTTAGGCAGCCAATTTGTGCAAATTCCATTATTACTATGGAGACTCTGGAAAATAGTCCTCTCCACATTAATCATGGCGATTGTTTTATATTACATAAAAAATTGGTCAGGATGGCTATATCTAGTCCTACAAATCATAATTGGCATCAGCATCTATTGTATCGTTTTCTTAATACTGAATTATCAAGCAATTTATGGCATTATATTAAAAAACAGATCGAGGATGACAGCATGAAAGAATCTGACATTCGACCAAAAAAATTGTTTGATGAATTAAGATCATTGTTTGAGCATGTTCGAGTGGCTTTTCAGTGGTTTGTTTGGGACACCTGGACGCAGTTCTATGAAATG